>CAYOJP010000045.1:0-19394 GCA_964404305.1 uncultured Gammaproteobacteria bacterium | reverse complement strand
GGGGCGACGGACCGGCGACTGCCCGGCCCCCGGGGGCCGCGGTCCGGCCGTTGCCGCGCCGTCAGTGCCCGTGGCCCGCGCCCGGGGCCTGGATCGTGACCCACTTCCACTCGGTGCAGTGATCGATGTCCGTCAGTACGCTTTCGCGGCCCATGCCCGAGTCCCGGACGCCTCCGAACGGAACGTGCGGCTCATCCTGCAGGGACGCGCCGTTGACGTGCACCATCCCTGCCTGGATTCCCTGCGCCATGCGCATGGCTTCCGCGAGGTTCTGCGTGAACACGGCGGAGGACAGGCCGTAGGTGTTGTCGTTGGCCCTCGCCAGGGCCTCGTCCGCGGAGTCGACCCGGTACACGGCGACCACCGGCCCGAACGTCTCCTCCTGGTAGCACAGCATGCCCGGCTGCACCCCGGTGAGGATGGTGGGCAGACACCGATTGCCGACCCAGCCGCCGCCGCATTCCACCGTGGCACCCCGGGCGACCGCGTCGTCGATGTGCTGCCGGATGCGGTCACGCTGGCGCTGCGAGATGATCGGCCCGACCATCGTCCCCGGATCGCGCAGGTCGCCGCGCCCCACGGCGGCTGCGGCAGCCTTGTAGCGGCGCAGGAACTCGTCGTACACGGGCGCCTCGACCAGTACCCGGCTGGAACCCATGCACACCTGCCCTTGGTAGATGAACATGCCGAGGACGGCCGCATGGATCGCGGCATCCAGGTCGGCATCCTTCAGGACGATGAGCGGACTCTTGCCACCCAGTTCGAGCAGCACCCGCTTCATGTGCCTGCCGCACAGTTCGGACAGGTGGCGGCCGACGCGGGTGGAGCCGGTGAAGTTCACGCCCTTGACCAGGGGATGGGTCACGAGCGCATCGCCGATTTCCGCTCCGTAGCCGGTGAGGACGTTGAACGAGCCGGCCGGGAAACCGGCGTCGCGGAACAGTTCCGCCACCAGCGTGGCCAGCACCGGCGCTTCCTCCGAGGCCAGCAGCACGACCGTGTTGCCGGTCGCCAGCGGCCCCGTGCACTGCTTCATCGCCTTGATCAGGGGCACGTTGAACGGCGTGATGCACGCGAACACGCCGAGGGGCTCGCGCAGGCTCATGCTGAAGCGACCGGGCATGTCGGTCGGCAGCGTCTGCCCGATGATCCGCCTCGGGATGCCGGCAGCGGCACGCAGGTGCGAAATCGCGTACCCGATCTCGAAGTGGGTCTTGAGCACCGCCGAACCGATTTCGTCGATCAGCACCTCCGTGAACTGATCCTTGCGCTGCTCGAGCAGGTCCACCGCCCGGTTGAGCCACGTCTCCCGCTGCAGTGGCGTGGTCGCCCGGTAGGCCGGGTAGGCGGCGGCGGCGGCCCGGACCGCGGCATCCACGTCCTCGGCGGAAGCCCGCGCCGCTTCGGCGTACGGACTGTCATCCTCCGGCGCCCGATCCACGAACACGGCATTTCCGTGTGCGGCGCGGAACTCTCCACCGATCCAGAGCGCTGTCTTCCTCATTGGCAGATGTCTCCTTGCGAAGCAGCAGAAAGCAGATGTCGATCACTCCGGCCAGGCACCGGCGCCCCGGGGCGTCCCGACGTCAGGTGCGGCGCAAATCCGCTGTGCTATCCGTATAGCAGAGCGACAATTTCGATCACTGCGCCCCGGCGACGGTGCCGGGTGGCTCCGCCGCGACCCGCTCGAGTACATCCCTGTAGCGCTCGGTCGCGCGCGTCCTGCGCGCTCACGGTCGCCGCGGAGCCACCCGGCGCCGCCGCCCGCGGCTTCTCACCGTCGAGCGCAGCGCATTCCCGCGCGGCCATTTTATCGTGACGGACCGGAATCGCCCCGCGTCGCGGCGGCCGACGGATCGGCGCCGGCTACTTCAGCCCCAGCAGTTCCCAGGTCGCGCCGGCCGGCGCGTGGCCCATCAGTACCTTGCCGCATTCCTGCATGATCTGGTCGGAGAGCAGGACGTGCTGCAGCGAGGCGTGGATGTCGCGGTAGACGCGCTGCAGGCGGCTCGGCCGCAGCGCGATGCCGCCACCGCCCTGCCAGGCGAACTCGGCGACCTCCGCGGCCGTCTCGTGCGCGTGCCGCATGCCGAGGCGCACGAGCGCGATCTGCCCGAGCGATGCCGGCGCGCCACGAGCGAGCGTCTCGTCGATGTCGGCCCAGCTCGAGTGGACGAAGGCGCGGGCCGCGCGATACTTCGCCTCGGCGCGCGCATATTTCTCCTGGAAGCTGGGGGCGTCGGCGAGGATGCCGAACGGACCGGCCTTGCCGCGCGCGATTTTCGCCACCTCGTCGAGCGCATGCCGCGCCGCGCCGAGCACGAACGACGTGTGCCCCCAGGCGGTCAGGCCCACGATGCCCAGCGAGTACTGGTTGCCGCCGCGTTCGACCTCGGTCTTGCTGTGGACGTACGCGAGGTGCGAGGGGACGAAGATCTCGTCCTTGATCGAGTAGTCGAAACTGCCCGTGCCGCGCAGGCCCATCACGTCCCAGTTGTGCTTCAGGTCGATCGCCGCGCGCGGCACGTAGGTGATGATGACGATCGGCTCGCCGTGCCGGTTCAGCACCGGCTTGCCGCCCTCCATCAGGATGCAGCCGCTGTGGATCCAGTTGGCGTGCCAGATGCCGCTTCCGTAGCTCCAGTCGCCGCGGATCATGTAGCCGCCATCGATCTCGCGGGCGATGCCGCGCGGTATGCCCTGTCCGGCGACGTTGGTGTCGGTGCCAAGCGCGAAGACCTCGGCGCAACCCTTCTCCTCCAGCAGCGCGCCGCAGCCGCCGTTCTGCACGCCGGCGACCATCATGCACCAGCCGGTCGAGCCGTCGATCGCGGCGATGCGCTCGACGACCGCCATCGCCTCCGACCACGGCAGCTGCGAGCCGCCCAGTTCCCTCGGCGTGGCAAGATGCCACAGGCCCGCCTGGCGGAATGCGTCGTAGAGCCGGTCGCTCAGGTGGCACTCGCGCTCGGCGACGTCCGACTCCGCGTCGATGAGTCCGGCGAGGGCGTCGACACTGCGCAGCAGGTCCGCGTAGCTCGCGGGCCTGCCGATGATTTCTGCATTCGCTGCCATGACCACTCCTTGCGGGCATTGTCACTGTCGGAACGCCGGCGCCGGCGCAGCGCCAAGTGTCGGGGCAGCAGGCCGCGCTCGTCCAGAGGCCCGGAGCGGAGGCTTGCTATCGCAGTGCAGCGAAGGTCGGCGTCAGAGTACGGGCCAGAGCCCTCGAAGCTGCGTTGCGGATGCGCAGCGACCGCTCAGGCGAGCTCGATGCACCCGGAGTAGCCGGGCGCGGTCGCCTGCACGGTCACGGGCGTGGTCCCCCGGGCGGCGTCCGCGACCGTCAGCTCCACGGTCGCGGCCTCCCGGGAGAGCCGGTCGATCCGGAAATCGCCGAACGCGTCGGTCAGCGCCGAGCCGACGACCCGATCGCCCAGTTTCGCGGTGACGGTCGCGCCGATCACGACCTCCTCGACGCCAGCCACCCGGCGCACGACCGTGCCGCCCAGGAAGCCGGTCTCGAACAGGTGGTTGTTGCGGTAGTACACGCGCGGCCGCGTGCCGAGTTCCGGCCGCAGCACCGCCAGCCCGTCGGCCCTGGCGGTGGCCGCCATCTCCGCGTCGGTCACCTTGAGGGTGCGCAGCGCGCCGGTCGGGCAGGCCTGCTCGCCACGCGTCTTCGACCACCCGGCGTCGAGCAGGTGGGCGTCGAAGGGCCAGGCCTGCGGCAGCTGGAGTTCCTCGTTCCAGTACACGGCGCCGTACGGGCAGGCCTCGACGATCTGGCGCTGCCCCCGCGCGCGCTCCGGGTCGATGATGACGATGCCGTCGTCGCGCTTGCGAACGGCGCCGTCCCGCGCCGCCTTCAGACACGGCGCGTCGTCGCAGTGATTGCACATGACCGGGCGGAAGTTCGCCTCGACCATCGGATGGCTGCCCCGCTCGACCTTCTGCAGGTCCAGCCAGCGATGGCCGTGCAGCGGCTGCGGCGCGAAGTAACCCGGCTCCGCGTTGCCGCAATACTCGTCCTTGGTGGCGACGAAGCAGTTCGCGCAGTTGGTGCACAGCGCGACGTCGACGATCACGTTCCACTTCTTCATGCGGTCGCCCTCGCCGCAACGTACTTCGCGATCTGGATCAGGCAGGAGTTCGGCGCCATGCTGCTTACGCGCGAGGTCTGCGAGCGGCTGTTCGTGAGCACGTTCACCGAGCCGCCGCGGTCCGGCGACGCGCCGGGCTCTCCGGTCGGATCGTAGTTGGCGGAGGACTCGTAGGTATGCACGACACCGGGCCGCAGGCGCCCGGTGACCTCGGCCGCGCAGATCGCCTCGCCACGGTCATTGTAGAGGCGCACGAGGTCGCCGTCGGCGATGCCGCGCGTGCGCGCGTCGTCGACGTTGATGCGCGCGATCCAGTAGTAGTAGCCGTCGACGAGCCGCCGATGATCGCGGATGTCGTTGATGATCGAGTCCTTGCCGTCGCCCAGGGAGTGGAAGCTGTAGCGCGAATGGGTCGACAGGAGTTGCAGGGGATACCTGCCGATCAGCTCCGTGGTCGCACTGCCCTCCCAGCTGGGGATGTAACGGTTGAGCGCCGGGCGCTCCGGATCGTCCAGCTTCTTCAGCGATTCGGGCAGGAACTCGATCCTGCCGGACTGCGTCTGCAGGCCGTCGAGGAACTCCTCGCCATAGTCACCCGGCAGCGGGTGGGGCTCGGGCACGTCCTTCTTGCGCCCCTCGTAGAACCAGCGGTAGGCCGTCGGCGCCTTCGACTTCGGCGCTTCCGGCGGCACGACGAAGTAGCCCTTCTTCAGGAGCGTCTTCCAGGACACGTACTGCGAGGCGTCCGAGCCCTCGAACATGCGCTTGACCCAGTCGAGCTCGGTGCACCCTTCCGAGAAATAGGCGCCCAGCCCGAGCTTCTGCGCCAGGTCGAGCAGTATCTGGTAATCCGACTTCGACTCGCCGAGGGGCTCGATGCATTTGTGCTGCAGGGCGACGATGCGGTGGTTGACCTGCGAATGGAACTGGTGCCCGTAGCCACCGGCTGCCGTCCATTCGCCGATGTCGACGCGCTCGAAGTTCGTGCAGGCCGGCAGGATGACGTCCGCGAACTTCGTCTCGCCCTCGAACCAGATCGACTGGCTGACCACGAACGGCAGGTTCTGCGACCGGTACATGCGCACCCAGCGGTTGGAGTCGTTCATGGTGCCGATAGAGGCGCCGCCGTACTTGTACAGGATCTGGATCTTCGAATGGCCCGGGGCGGGGTAGAGGAACGGCAGGAACTGACCGGCGATCGAACTCGGATCGGTGAGCCACCCCTCGGCCCGGCCGTCGAGGATGGCCTCGGGGAGCTGCATGCGCGGGATCATCTGCTTCGACGGATTCATGGTCAGCAGGTGGGGTACCCGCTGGTAGGTGTTCACCGCCGCCCCGGTGAAGTTCAGGTCGCCGGAGATGCCACCCTCCGCGTAGCCGGGGAACCAGAACGTGTAGTCGACCGGCGCGCCCTGCTGCAGGTGGCCCATGTTCACGCCGGGGCGACCGAGGCCCTGCATCGCCATGAGGATGACCATCATCCGCGCCCACTGCCCGCCGGTCGCCTGCCGGCCGGCGCCGCCGAAGCCATTGCCGAAGGCGCCCGCGCCGAGGTAGGTGCGCTTGCGCCCCCAGGCACGCGCCAGCGCCCGCACTTCCCGCGCCGGCACGCCGGTCTCGCGCTCCTGCCACTCGGGCGTCTTCGCAACACCGTCGGTCTCGCCCAGGATATACGCCTTCCACTCGGGGAACCCGGTGGTCTTCGTGGCGACGAATTCGTGGTCGTAGAGATCCTCGGTGATCCAGACCCAGCAGATCGCCTGCGCGAGCGCCGGGTCGGTCCCGGGGCGCGGCGCGATCCACTTGCCGCCCAGCAGGGCCGCGGTCTCGTTCCAGTGCGGATCGATGTGCACCATCTCGATCCCCAGCCCCTTCGCCCAGAGCCGGCGCTGCGTGCCCTCGTAGCCGGCGTAGCAGCCGTTGGTGGCGTCGGGGTCGGCCGACCAGAACACGATCATCTCGGCATGCTGCAGGCAGTCCTCGACGTGCCCGAACGGCTCGCCGATGCCCAGGCGCATGCTGTGGCCCCAGTGATGCATCGCGCCCCAGTACCAGCCCTCCCAGCTGTCCGGATTGTGCAGCACCTTGGTGAAGCCCACGGCGTTGAAGAAGCGGAACAGCGCGCTCAGGTAATAGTTGACGTTGCCCCACTGGTGGTGCGAGCCGTGGCTGAGCGCAATGGCGCCCGGCCCGTGCTCGCGGCGGACCCGCTTGAATTCGGACGTGACGATGTCGAGCGCCTCGTCCCAGCCGATGCGCTGGTACCCGGACACGCCGCGGTTCTGCGGGTTGCGTTCGCCGTGCGGATCGAAGTCGACCCGCTTCATCGGGTACAGGTTGCGGTCCTTGGAATAGATCATCGACTTCGAGGCGATGGAGTACGGCGCGCACGTCGCGCGCCGCACCGGCCGGAACGTCCGTCCCCGCGCCTCGATGGTCCAGGAACCCGCGTCCGCGGCATCGAAGTCGATCGGCGTGATGCGCACGATGCGATCGTCCCTGACGTAGACGAACACCGGCCCGCCGTTCGTGTTGTTCACCAGGCGCGTCTCGCCGTTCGGCATCGGGGTGCCGAACTGCCAGCCGGCCTGCTGCATGCGGTTCAGCGTCTGCAGAAACCAGACCACCAGCGGATCGGGGCCGATGACGCCCATCTGGAAGTTCTTCGCGGCGTGGACCTGCAGGCCGTAGTCGGTCGGCGGCGTGAGCACCCGCGCCGCGATCTTCTCGTTCTTGAAGAACATCGTGACGTCGGGGCGCGCGTGGATGCCGTTGCCGGTGCGGATGCGGCCGCCCTCGAGCCCGATCCAGCGGCCCTTGGAATCGTCCTGGAGCTTGATCTGGACGACCAGGTCGCGCTCCGCCAGGCGGGCCCGGAAGGCGGGGTGACGACGGGCGGTGAGGCGCATCGCCTGCACCATTCCGAACAGCAGGACGGCGAACTTCATCGGGCTCTCCCCCTCGTCTCACGGTCGCCCGTGCCGGCGACGCGTGCTGCCTTCAGCGACCGGGACGCGCGCGGCGTGGACCCGGTCAGCGCCTGCGCCGGCGCTTTCCAGCCCGACCCTGCGTGGCACTGACGCGCAGCATACCCGCCGTGCGTGCCCGGGGCAGTCCCCCCTCCGGCGGCGGCCCCCGGGGAGCCTCAGGCAACCGGAGGCTCGTCCCGGACGGGATTGCGCAGGGTCCCGAGTCCCTCGATCGTGACCTCGACCACGTCGCCGTCGCGCATGATGACCTTCGGATCCCGCGCCCAGCCGACGCCCGACGGGGTTCCGGAGACGATGACGTCGCCCGGCTCCCAGGAGATGGCCTCGCTGAGCACGTGGACCAGGGTCGCGACGTCGAAGATCATCTGCCCGGTGTTCGCGCTCTGCATGACTTTGCCGTTCAGGCGCGTCTCGAGCCGCAGGCCACGGCCCCCGGGCGGCAGTTCGTCGGCGGTGACGAACACCGGGCCGAAGCCGCCGGTCGCGTCGAAGTTCTTGCCCACGGTCCACTGCGGCGACTTGAACTGGTACTCGCGCACCGAGCCGTCATTGAAGATCGAGTACCCGGCCACGTGCTCCAGCGCACGGGAGAGCGGGATGTGCCGCCCGCGCCGACCGATGACGACCGCCATCTCGCCCTCGAAGTCGAGTGAGTCCGAACAGCGCGGCCTGACAATCGGCTGGCCGTGGCCGAGCAGGCTGGTCGCGAAGCGCGGGAACACCGTCGGGTAGGCGGGTTGTTCGTACTTCGACTCCTTCGTGTGCTCGGCGTAGTTCAGGCCGACGCAGACGATCTTGCCGGGCCGCTGCAGCGGCGGCAGGTAGTCGAGGGTGTCCGGATCGCGCACCGGCGCGCCCGCCAGACGCCTACGCGCGAGCGCCGGAAGGTCGGCGCCGCGGGCGAGCGCGTCCTCGAGGGTAACGGTGCCGAGCGCGTGCACGGCGCCGCCTTCGACGACGCCGAGCTGGGGGATGCCTTCGGACTGGAAGCGGACGAAACGCATGTGCGAACCTCCGGTTGCGGTGGCCGGGCGGACGTCGCCGGGGCGGCGCGCCTCACAGCTCCGCGTTCAGGGGAAAATCGGCCGGCATCTCCGGCCCCCACAGGTACAGTGCATCCTCGTCGGCATAACCGGCCACCTGCCAGGGGGCGTCCTTCGCGATGTAGTCGATGTGCGCGCTGTACTCCCACCACTGTCCGAACCGATCCTTGACATAGTTGAAGTAGTTCGAGCCCAGCACGTGGCGTCCGGGTCCCCAGTGCTCGTCGTAACCCGCGGCCCGCATCTGGGTATTGCCCAGGCCCACGTCTTCCATGGCTGGCATGTCCCAGGACGCGTGGTGCAGCCCGTTGCCCCCGCTCGCGAGGAACGCGACCAGGTGATGGTCGCTGCCGTGCCTGCCGTAGGTGAACGCGATGATGTCCCCGGAGCGATCGGCCAGGCGCAGGCCCAGCGCACGGGTGTGGAACTCCACCGCGCGCGTGACATCCGGCGTGAACAGCGCCAGGTGCGAGAGGCGGGTCGGGCGCACCTTGCGCGCCGCGGAGCGGGCCGGCGCGCCGCGCACGTTCGGCGGCACGCTCATGTCGGCCAGCGGAGTCTTCGAGTCCGGCATGGTCTTCGGTCCGGCCTTGACCTGCATGAGGGTGCCGTCCGGATCGCGGAACCAGAAGCCGCCAGCGGTCCCGCCCGGCCCCGGAGCGGCAGGAAGACCGCCGGCGACGACCACCTGTTTTTGCAGCGTCTCGAGGTCGCGCGCATGGCAACCGAAAGTGATCCAGGCGAGCCGCTTGCGCGGCCCGGGCAGGATCAGCGCCCAGAGATGATCGTCCGTGGCAGTGCGGACCTCGAGGCGGTCGCCCGCCGGCGTGACGCGCAGGCCGAAGGTCGTCAGGAAGCGCGCCGCTTCGTCGAGATCGGGTTCGATCAGGGCGAAATGGTCGATGGAGTGGACACCGGCGGCGGCATCCGGGAAGGCGATCCTGCTCATGAGTCCCTCAACTCCCGTGATGTGCACGCAGATGCGCCCGGCGGTGGCTATGCCGCTGCCCGATCCGGGCCGGCGGCCTGGGCGCCCCGTCCGAGCCGGAAATACGATAGCCGGATAATATATATTTGCAAGGTTTCTATATTTTCGTGCAGACTCACGCCAGCCGCTTCCGGTGCAGCCCGATCGCCACCCATGGGCAGAGTGACCCGCTTTCCGGCCACGTCCCCGACCGCCGGCCGGGGTCCCGCCACACGCACACTCGCGTCGCGACTCGCCGAACTGATCCGCAGCGACATCATCGGCGGCCGGCTGCTGCCCGGCGCCCGGCTCAGGCTGCGCGAACTCGCCGCGCACTACGACTGCGGGGTGATCCCCCTGCGCGAAGCCCTCTCCCGCCTCGCCACCAGCGGTTATGTCGACGCGGAAGACCAGCGTGGCTTCCGCGTCGCCGAGGTTTCCGCCTCCGACCTGGAGGACATCACGCGGGTCCGGCAGGATCTCGAGACGGCGGCCCTGCGCGATTCCATCGCGCACGGCGATCTCGGCTGGGAAGTCACGGTGCTGGGCGCCTGTCACCGCCTCGAGCGGATCCCGATGACCACGGACGCCCCGGGGCTGAACCCGGATTGGGAAAGTGCGCACGCCGAATACCACCGTGCCCTGCTCGCGGCTTGTACCTCGCCGTGGCTGCTGCGACTGGCCGCCATGCTCCGGGAACAGACGGCCCGGTACCGGCACCTCTCGGCGCTCGACCAGCAGGCGACCCTGCGCGCGGTCGACGAAGAGCACCGGCGCATTGCCGATGCCGTCGTCGCCCGCGATGCGCGCACGGCCTGCGAACTGCTGGCCGAGCACATGGCCGCGACGACGCGGATCGTGCTCGCGCAGATCCGATCGGAGCACGGCGAGGTGCCCGGTCGGCGCCGGACGCCGTCGAAGCGCGCCGCGCGGCCACGCTGACCCGGACCGGGCCGGCCGTTCCGGCCCAACGACCGCCACCGGCGACATTCCGGCCACCGGTCGCGCCACGATGGAGGAGCTGCCATGGGCCACGCCGAGCGGATACCGACCTGCGACTTCGACTTCTACGGGGACGGGTTCATCAACGACCCGTACCCGCACTACCGCGTCCTGCGCGACCTCGGGCCGGCCGTCTGGCTGCCGCGCAACGATGCCTGGGCGATTGCACGCTACCGGGACGTGCGCGACGCGTTGAAGAACCCCGAGGTGTTCTCGTCGGCCCACGGCTGCATGTTCAACCAGCCGACGAACGACGCCTGCAGGGGGATCATGCTGTGCACGGACGATCCCCGGCACATGGACATGCGGCGCGTGTTCTCCGAACCGCTGCTGCCCGGCGCGCTCGGCACTCTGCGCACGCGGATGGCGCCGCTGGCCGAGGAGCGCGTCGAGCGCCTCGTCGCGGGGCGTCGGTTCGACGCCGTGAAGGATCTCGCCCAGTACCTGCCCCTCACGATCGTGACCGAGCTCGTCGGCCTGAGCGAGGAAGGCCGCGCCAACATGCTCGCGTGGGCGGCGGGCATCTTCAACGCCTTCGGCACGCTGCCGAACGCGCGCACGGAGGAAGGGATCCGGGTCACGCAGACGATCGTCGAGTACGTGCGCAATCGCGTCACGCGCGACGAACTGGTGCCCGACGGCTGGGGCGCGCGACTGTACGAGCAGGCCGACCTGGGCCGCCTGACGCACGAGCAGGCGAACACCATGCTGATCGACTACCTGTCCCCGGCGCTCGACACCACGATCAACGCCATCAGCAGCGCCATCTGGCTGTTCGGCCTGCATCCCGACCAGTGGGATCTGGTGCGCGAAGACGCGGGGCTCGTCCCGGACGCCATCAACGAGGTGCTGCGGTGCGAATCTCCGATCCGCTGCTTCGGCCGCTATGTCACCCGCGACTTCGACGTCGACGGCGTGACGATACCGGCGCATTCGCGGGCGATGATGATCTACGCGTCGGCCAACAGGGATGAGCGCAAGTGGCCGGCTCCGGAACGCTTCGACGTGCTGCGCCGCCCCGTCGACCACCTCGCGTTCGGCCACGGCACCCATGCCTGCGCCGGCATGCACCTCGCCCGTCTCGAACTCACGCTGATCCTCGAGGCCCTCGCGAGGCGCGTGCGGCGCTTCGAGCTGGGCGAGGCCGTCCGCGTGCCGCACAACACGCTGCGCGGGCTCTCCAGCCTCCAGGTCACCGTGCACTGAGCGGCTGAAATGCAGCGCACGAATTTCGATCAGCCCGGTAAGCGGCTTCCCATCGCCACGTGTAGCGCAATTCCGCCCGGCCATTCGGGCTGCCGCCGGACTCAGGGATTGAACGCGGCGGCGTGATCGGCGACGAAGCGGTCGAAGCTGATCGGCGCCCGGCCGAGCAACCGCTGCACCGCGGTCGTGAGGAAGTCCTTGTTGCCGATGCGGGCGCTGGCGTACAGCTCGTTCATCCCGTCGGCCAGCCAGTCCGGCGCGCCGGCGCCCAGCATCGCCGCCCGGAAGGCCTCCGGCGAAAGCGCCACGTAGTCGATGCGGCGGCCAAGCACCGCCGTCATGCGCGCAGCGCATTCGGTCATCGTCAGCGAATCCGCGCCCGTCACCGTGCGGATGCAGCCCGTCTGGCGGGGATCGAGCAGGCAGGCCACCGTCACCGCCGCCGCGTCGCGGACGTCGACGAGTCCGATCGGCTCGTCGCAGGCGGGCAGGTAGTACTTTCCCTCGGCCTTGATGGTGGCCGCCAGCATCAGGAAGTTCTGCATGAAGAACCCCGGACGGACGATGCTCCATGCCAGGCCGCTCTGGCGCAGGTGCTGCTCGGCCTCCCCGTGCCAGCGGGCGAAGCGATAGTCGTTGTCGCCGCCGGCCGCAATGGCCGAGAACTTGACGATGCGCTTGACGCCCGCGGCGCGGGCGGCATCGATGAAGCCCTGCTCGACCGCCACCTGGCCGGGCGAGTTGGCCGCGAGGAGCAACGCCTGATCGATGCCCGCGAAGGCCGTCGCTAGCGCGGCGGGCTGCTCCATGTCGCCGGCCACCGGTTCCATCCCCGCATCGCGCAGCCATGCGGCGGCCGCCGGATTCCGCACCAGCGCCCTCGCCCGCACACCGCGCGCCGCCAGTCCTTCGACGATGTAGCGGCCGGTCTTGCCGGTCGCGCCGGTGATGAGCAGCGTCATGGTCAGCCCCTCCTTCAGCACCCGCAGGGCGCGGGCGCCCGCACGTTAGCAGATGCCGGGGACCGCGGCACGGTGCGGGCCCGCCCGGCGAGCGGGCTCCGGCCCGCCCTGCGGCAGGCGCGGGAGCGAGCCCGCGATCGGGCGTCTCGCCGGGGCGAAGGACGAACGCGGGCACGCCCGCTCCTGCAGGGAGTTTCGCTGAACCGTTGGAGTAGTACTCCTGCAGGAGCGGCTTCAGCCGCGATGGTGTCTGGCGCCGACCTCTCGGAGCGCCTTGGCGTGCCAGCCCTACAGGAACTCCGCACCAACGTCGGAGCAACGCTCCTGAAGGAGCGGCTTCAGCAGCGATGATCCTTGGCGGCGCCCCTGGAGGAGCTGTCGCGCCCGTACGCCCCGCGAAAGGCCGGACGAACCGCGCTTCAGGTGTCCCGCAACCGCTTCGGCCAGATGCCCTGCTTGCCGGGCGAGAGGATGCCGTTCGGGTCCAGCGCATCCTTCACCCGCTCGTGCAGCTTCCACAGCGCGCCGTCGTTCCAGCCGTAGGTCTTCGCGATCGTGTCCATGTAGGCGAGGTGCGTGCGGTACTCGCCGTAGCCGGCCTTCGCCGCATCCGCGACCAGCACCTTGAACAGCTCGTCGGCCCGCCTGCGCGTGCCCGCGTCGGTGCGGTCGTAGACGATCAGCATCACGTGGTGCATTTCGCGCCAGCCGACGAGAAACTCGCCCATGTAGTCGAGTCCATGCTCCTCGTGACGCTGGCGGGCCATCCGGTACTGCTTCAGAGCATCGTCGCCGGTGGGCGGAGAGATCGGCGCGAAGCCGAGGTGCCCGCCGCCGCCGGTCCAGTTCAGCACCGAGAACTCGGTCATGTTGGGTTCGCCGCGCATCAGCTTCGCGCGGTAGTCGAAGGCGACGTCGCCCTTGCGGTCCTCGGCCGTGTAGAACCGGGCGCCCCTGATGCTGGCGAAAGCGTCGCGGATCACCGTCCAGTCCCCGTCCATGCGCGGGGCCGGTCCGTACAGCGCGCCGTAGAAGTTCCACATGCCGACATCGAGGTCCGCGGCGAGCTTGCGCCTGGTCGCGGGCGGCATGGGCCCGGCGCCGGTGTGATACTGCCTGCGCGTCACCTTCACCGCCGCGTCCCAGATCAGCTCCACCGCGGTCGCGGCGTTGGGAATGATCATGTTCAGTCGCAGCGGCCGCATGATCTCCGTGATCGCGTGGATATCGTCGTCGTTCTCGAACGCGATCATGTACGGGCGGTAGCCCGGCGGCTCGGGCATCAGCCAGATCCCCATCTTGGTAACCACCCCCAGGTTCGACTGGGTAAACATGCCGTCCACGTACGGTCCGTAGCCGTACTTGAACAGCTGCCAGGTGTTGTTGCCCGGCATCGCCCCCATGCCCGTGCGCACCACCAGACCGTCGGCGAGCACCACTTCCAGGCCGCATTGCATCATCCAGTGGTCGCCGTAGGGCGTGTAGCCGGCACCGCGATCGACGGCGTTGCCCATCACCCCGCCCCAGGCGGGTGCCGCGCAGTCGATCCACAGCTTGCTGCCGATCCTGCGCAGATGGTTGTACAGATCGCGGTAGGACACGCCCGGCTCCACCAGCGCATAGGCGAACTTCTCGTTGACCTCGAGGATGCGGTTCATGCGCTTCAGGTCGAGGCACACGCAGCCCGACAGCCGCGGCGCCGGGCCGCCATAGGCGAAGTTACGCCCGGTGGAGAAGGTCCACAGCGGCACGCCGTGGTCGTTGGCGACCTTCAGCAGCGCCTGGACCTCCTCGACCGAGGCCGGCATGACCGCGGCGGACGGGTTGAAATGCTCGCCCTCGCCGTACGGGGTATACGGATCGCGATAGCTCGCCAGTCCTTCGGCATCCGTCGTGATGACCCACTTCGCGCCGATCGCCTTGCGGAACCCCGCGAGCGCCTCGGCAAACTGCTGATCGGTCAATCCCGGTGGCAACTGGGCCATGCGCTCGTCCCCTGTGGTCGGTCGTTGGCGCGCCCGTTCGAACGCGCGGTTGATGGTCGCGGCCAGCGGCTACCGGCGAGGAATTCGTGAACGAGCCGTCATTGCCGGGATCCCTCGTCATGGAACGCTTCCCGCCATGCTGCGCTCGCAACGACGACGCAGGTACGCTCCGGACTGCGGCTCAGGCCAGGCCGGGCGGCGCGAGCCGCCAGGCGTGCAGCCGCGGGGCGGAGACCGGGACCCGCGCCACGGCGAGGGCGTGCGCGAAGCGGCCCGGCGGCAGCGCAGGCCCGCCGGCGACCGCGACGCGCAGGCCGTAGCCGGCCGCGACGTGCCCGACGACCATCCGCGTGGCGAACGTCGTCAGCCCGCACACCGCGCGCGGCCCCGCGGCGAGCAGCGCCTCGAGCGCATCCAGCATCGGCAGCGCATCGGCGCCGGCCGCGATCACCGGGCTGCCCGCAAGGCGCATGGCCGCGCCGAAGGCCTGCGCGCGCCGGCTGTCGCGCGCGATGACGGCGATCGGCGCTGGCTGTGCGGCCAGGCGGACGGCGTGCGGGGCCACGGTCCAGACCGTGCCGGCGGCGAGCGCGCCCTGCAATACCTCGCGACGCGTGATCACCGGCCGGCGCCGCCCGGCGCGAGGTAGCGGGTGAGCGCGGCCAGGTCCTCCAAGCCGATCTCGCTCGGTCGGAACGGCGGCATCTCGCGCAGGCCGTTGCGCACCACCTGCGCGACGTACTCCGGAACCAGGTCGCGGCGCTCGCGCAGCACCCCCAGGCCGGCCGGACGTGCCTGCGTCAGCATCATCGTGCCGGCGTGGCCGCCGCCCGGCTCGTGGCACAGCGCGCAGTGAGCCTGGTAGACCTGCTCCCCGCGGACCTCGACGGCGGACACCAGCGGTGCAGGCAACCCCGCCAGGAAGCAGAACGGGGCGAGCATCGGCAGGCGCAAGCGCATCATGGCAGGTCCCTCAACGGTCGAATCTCGGAGACGGTCGGGAGGCGCGCGGGCGGTCGATCCGGCCCGCCGCGGCTGCAGCCCGCGCGCGCCCGCTCAGGCCAGCGCCGCCTCTCCGTCGTAGCCGTACAGCCAGCCGCTCGCCAGGAGCGGCGCGGTGCCCGCCGCCTGCGCGAGCCGCGCATCGCGCTCGCGCTGCGCTTCGCCGTCGGGCAGGTGGTAGTTGATGCCGTTCTGGCGCGCGCGCGTCTGCACCTCGGTCACCCGCGGGATGCGCACCGCATCGTAGCGCGCGAGCGCCTGGCCGATGTCGCCTCCCGCCTGCTCGAGCGCACGCGCCAGCACGAAGGCGTCCTCGATGCCCTGCACGGCGCCCTGGGCCATGAACGGCAGCATCGCGTGCGCCGCGTCGCCGAGCAGGGTCACGCGGCCGCTCGACCAGCGCCCCAGCGGATCGCGGTCGTAGAGCCCCCAGCGGTTGATGTGCTGTGCCTGGGCGATGATGCCTCGCACCTGCGGATGCCAATCGGCGAACTCCGCCATGACCTCGTCGACGGTCGCCTCCGCCGTCCATGACTCGAGCGCGGATTCCTGCGCCGGCACCACCGCCGCGAAGTTGAGGTAGCGGCCGCGGGCCATGTAGTAGTGAATTACGTGCCGGCCCGGCCCGAGCCAGGCGTTCATGTCACGACCGATGCGCAGCTCGGCGATCCGCTCGACCGGCACGCGGGCGCGGTAGGCGAGCGTGCCCGAGTAGCGCCGGGCGTCCGCGCCGAACAGGATCGCGCGCACGGCGGAATGGATGCCATCGGCGCCGACGAGCAGGTCGCCGCGCGCGCGCGTGCCGTTCGCGAAGCGGGCCTCGACCCCCTCCCCGTCCTGCACCACCTCGACGCAGCGGTGGTCCATGCGCACGGCCTCGTCCGGCACCGCTTCGGCGAGCAGGGCCAGCAGGTCGGGGCGGTAGATGTGGTAGTACGGTGCGCCGAACGACGCTTCGCTCGCCTCCGCGAGCGGCTGCTGCGAGAGGACGCTGCCGTCGCGCCAGCGACGCATGACGATCGACAGCGGCCGGGTACAGTAGTGCTCGAGCTGGGCGCCCAGGCCGGCGCGCAGCAGCAGGCGGGATGCGTTCGGGCTGATCTGTATGCCTGCGCCGACTTCGCGCAGTTCCGCGGTCTGCTCGTAGACCTCGACGTCCGCGCCGACGCGGCGCAGGGCGATGGCAGCGGCGAGACCCCCGATGCCGCCGCCCACGACGATGACCTTGAGTTTCGACACTGCCTTCGACACGGGACAGTCTCCCGCCGGCGAGCACGCACCGACCGCCATGCGACGGCCTGCGGGCTCGCGGGCCGTCAACCGGTGAGCTGCAGGGACTCGCGGAACCGCTCCGCCGCCTCGTTGGCCTGCGCCGCCGCGCCGAGGCTGTCGGGCAGTTCCGCACACCAGGCGGCGACGGCGCGCTCGGCCAGCGGCACCCACGTGTCCATCCATGCGCGGATCGGCGCGGCGTTGTCCGCCCGCCCGAGCGCGAACCTGACGAACGCCCGGGTCCAGTGCCGCGAACGCAGGGCGTCGCGATACTGGGAATCCGCGATGAGCCCCAGCAGGTCGTCGCCGTGCCGGCGCGCGGTGGCGGCGAGCTGGCGCAGGAATGCCTCGTCGATCGCGGGCTTGGCGACGACGTTCAGCGCGACGATGGCCTCGCCCCAGTCGTAGGCGACGAGCAGCTTCTCCATCAGTTCGCGGAACCCCTGCCAGGCGGGGTCGTTCTCCCACAGTGCCCGTTCCCCGTCGCCGAAGCCGCGGCCCGGATGCGCCTTCGCGAGCGCGGCCGTCCGGTAGGCGACATGCGACACGGCGCGGAACTCGTCTCCCGCCTGGTAGATGGCGCAGTTGCGAATCGTGCTCGACGGCACGATCTGCACGAGGTAGTGCGCGGCCATCTGCAGGGTGTGCAGCAGGTAGCGACCGGGCGTGTACAGCCGCGCCAGGGCGGCGACCCAGGCCGGCGACAACCGGCCGTCGTGCCCCAGTTCGTCGTACTCGTCGAGGACACCTTCGACATAGGTCTCCTGCCCGTCCTGCAGGATGTTGTAGCCGCGATAGGTCAGCTCGTCCGGATCGCGGAAGGCCTCCCAGTCGAGTCCCGTCAGCGGCGAGCCGTGCCGGTAGCGCTTGAACCACTTCGACAACGGCAGGTTCGGACCGAGCTCGAACGGCGACTCCGCGTCACGCGCGTTGTACATCAGGTTGGTGGAGACAATCTCGTACTCGCTGGGCCGCCGCCGGTTGCCGGCAAGGTGGCTCCAGGTCTTCAGGGGCTTCAGCGGTTCGACGGGCTGGCTCATGCGGTCGCCCCTATTTCGTCCTCGTAATAGAGATCGAGGGTGGTCATCGGTGCGATGCCTGCCTCCGCGACCGTCATGTCGCGCGGCAGCGGCGCGTCCGCCCCGAGCTTGCGGACGCGCAGCACCTTGCCCGGGCGACGGTTGCGTTCGAACGCGATGTTCACCGGCTTCTCGCAGATCTGGTCCATGGTCTGCGCCGTGTCCACCATGACGATGAAGAGCACGAACTCCTCGTGCAGGTTCTGGATCACCGGGATCTGGGCCATGTGCGGGTCTGCCTCAGACGGCCTTCGCGACGGCCCGCTGCCTGCGGTACATCTCGACCCATGCGTGCCCGTGCGCATCCAGCCCCCGCTCGCCCGGCGCGAGGTCGAAGTACTGCAGGAGGCCTTCGAGGGTCGGCGGCTGGATCATGCCGGCCAGCATCCGGTCCGCCACGCTCAGGTGGTCCTTGTAGCGCCCGGGATCCTGCAGGAATATCCAGCGGTCGACCTCGGAGCCGAAGTGGTACGTGCGGCCTTCGAACTCGAGCGGGTACTCGGTCAGGGTGCCCGGCGTGCTGCCGATGGGCACCTGCGCGAGGTTGCACAGGGGGATCATCGCCGGGAGGATCGTGTCGACGACGTCACCGGCCACGAAGCGGTCGATGATCGGATCCCAGAACTTCTTCCCCCAGGTGTCGTTCCAGCCGGGGTACTTCTCCTCCAGCCAGTCGCGCTCGTCCGGGGTGACGCCCGCCGGCACGTTCCACCACACGGAGTTGCAGAACGTGTAGATGCCGGCATGCATCGTGTGGTGGCGCACGTCGAGGTCGGCGATGAGCTTGTCCCAGTACCACGGTCGCTCCAGGCCCGTGTCGACGAGCGTGCGCGCGAACTGCTCGAGCAGCCACTCCTGCATGAACTCCTTGAACGACTTCTCGCGCCGCTCGAGCGGGGTGTAATAGTCCATCGCCGGGCCGGTGAGCGTGGCGAACAGCGTCCACGCGCGCCAGATGGAGATGTCGATGAGGCGCTGGGCCTCGGCCTTGCGGCCGTTCTCGATCAGGATCTTCACCGCCGGCCCGCCGATCTGCGCGTGCCTGGCCTCGTCGGTCTGGATGCTGGAGATGAGGTTGGAGAAGCTGTGATCGCCGGCGGCCGCGGCATCGGCGGCCAGCCCGAGGAACTGCAGGTTGCTGAAGCCGGTCTCGAAGGCGAAGGTGAGCATCAGGGCCACCCCGACGGCGTCACGGGCCGACATGATGTCGTCGAACATGTGGCGCGCGGCGACGGCGGCCCACTCGTTCGTGTGCATCGACTTCGCCGCCCAGTCGAACTGCCGGCTGCGGCCGACCAGCTCGTGCGGGAAGAACAGCTGGATCTGGCCGTGGCGGTTCTCGTCCAGCGCACCGAAGGTGGCCATGTTGCGCATGCCGGGCGCCTTGCCGAAGCGCGCCATGCGCGCCTCGCCGCCCGCGGCCATCGCCTCGAGGACCGCGAACGCGCCATAGTGCTGCTTGAGGATGGTCAGCCAGCCGGCCTCGGCGTTGTCGAGGAAGCTGGAGCGCGACAGCGCGGCCTTTACCGAGTAGACGCCCGCATCCTTCTCGCGCTGCGTGCGCACGTACTCGCGGTACGAAACCTTGTAGGGCTCGTCGTAGCCCTCCCATTTCTCCAGGGACAGGCCCATGCTGCCGGCCTGCTCCTCGGGGAACAGCTCGTCCTCGGTGACATAGGTCGGCGTCCAGTTGGTGCAGCGCGCGATGTCATACCATTCGGACCGCTTCAGTAATGCCATGGCGTCCCCTTCTCCTCGTCGAGATCCCGGCGAACCTGCTCCA
>CAYOJP010000044.1:0-19442 GCA_964404305.1 uncultured Gammaproteobacteria bacterium | reverse complement strand
AAACACCGTCCTTGGTGACGGTGGGGGCGCCGAAGCTCTTTTCGATGACCACGTTCCGGCCCCGGGGGCCGAGGGTCTGCTTGACGGCGTTGGCCAGGATATTGACCCCGGTGAGCATCCGGTGCCGGGCATCATCACCAAAACGTACGTCTTTCGCTGCCATAGAAAACTTCCTCCGAATTCGGGTGTATTGCTGACGTTCTGCTGCCGACGCGAGTGACGCGGGCGCTCAGCCCTCGAGTACGGCCATGATGTCGTCTTCGCGCATCACGACCAGTTCGTCTCCATCGACCTTCACTTCGGTGCCGGAGTACTTGCCGAACAGCACCTTGTCGCCCACCTTCACGTCGAGCTTGCGGAGCTCGCCGTTCTCGAGCAGCTTGCCGTTGCCGATGGCGACAATCTCGCCCTTGATCGGCTTCTCGGTCGCGGAATCGGGAATCACGATGCCGCCGGGAGAGGTCTTTTCCTCTTCCATCCGCTTCACGATGACGCGGTCGTGCAAGGGACGAATCTTCATGACGTGCAACCTCCGTAGAATTTAACCGACTGATTTGAATAGGGTCTCGTGCCACTATTAGCACTCGCCCCTGAGTAGTGCCAAAAGGATATCGATCCGGCCGGGAGGGTGTCAAGGTCGGGAGCCTACGTGCGCCCCCGCGGGAGCCCGCTGGCACCCGTCCGGTCGTCCTGCCACCGCGCCCCGGCTGACGCCTCGCGGGCGCCCGGGTCTGCCGGTCCTCCCCGTCCCGCCTGTGGCATAGTGCCCGCCACGCGCGCGTGCGGCCCGGGCGAGCCCGTGGCCACCGGCCGCCAGCGATGACCATGCCCGCCGAGCAACCCGATCTCGCCATCACCGGATCCCGCCAGCTCACGGCGTGGATGGCCGAGCAACGCGCGAGCTTCCTGCTCACCACCTACCAGGCGGGCAAGTTCTTCCAGATCGGCCTGCAGCCCGATGGCCGGCTGTCGGTCTTCGAGCGGACGTTCAATCGCTGCATGGGATTGCACGCCACCGCGCAGACCCTGTGGATGAGCACGCTGTTCCAGCTCTGGCGCTTCGAGAGCGCGCTCGAGCCGGGGCGGACGCACGACGGCTACGATGCGCTGTACGTGCCGCGCCTGGCATACACGACCGGCGACCTCGACGTGCACGACATCGGCGTCGACGCCGCCGGCCGCCCGCTGTTCGTGAATACGCTGTTCGGCTGCATTGCCCGGCCGAGCGAAACGGCGAGTTTCGTGCCGGTCTGGAAGCCGCCGTTCGTCTCGCGCCTGGCGGCCGAGGACCGCTGCCACCTGAACGGGCTGGCGATGGGCGACGGCCGGCCGCGCTACGTGACCGCGGTGAGCCGCTCCGACGTCGCCGACGGCTGGCGCGATCGCCGCGCCGACGGCGGGGTCGTCGTCGACGTGGAGACGAACGCCATCGTCTGCGAAGGCCTGTCCATGCCGCACTCGCCGCGCCTGCACGACGGGCGCCTGTGGATTCTGAATTCAGGCAGCGGCGAGTTTGGCCACGTCGACCTCGCCAGGGGCCGCTTCGAGGCGGTGGCCTTCCTGCCCGGCTACCTGCGCGGCCTCGCCTTCCATGGCCCGTTCGCGATCGTCGGGCTGTCCACCTGCCGCGAGAATCGCACCTTCGCCGGCCTGCCCCTCGATGCCGCGCTCGCCAGCCGCGACGCCGAGCCGCGCTGCGGGCTGGCCGTCGTCGATCTGCGCACCGGGGACGCCGTGCACTGGCTGCGCATCGAGGGGCTGGTGAAGGAACTCTACGACGTGGCGGTGCTGGCGGGCATACGTCGCCCGATGGCGCTCGGATTCAAGACCGACGAGATCCGCCGCCACATCGTCATCGGCGCGTGACCGGCACTGCGGGCCCGGATCTCAGGCCCCTGCCAGCGCCTCGTTGCGGTAGGCGACGGCGGCCTGACGGCCGCGCGCGTGCTGGTCGAGTTCGGCGCGAGCCGCCTCGCGGGCAAGGGCGGCGAGTTCGGAGGTCTCGCGATCGCTGCGCAGCATCCCGCTCACGGTGTCGGCGACCAGGTCGTGCAACGCGACCGGCAGGGGCCCGCCGAAGAGCAGTTCGACCAACTGGGCGCGCTCGCGCTCGAGTTCGGTCACCTCGTGCCAGGCGTGGGCGTTCGCCGCATCGAGCATCCGGTTGCTGAGGGAGGCCAGAGCGCCGAGCACGCGGATCACGTCGGCGTGGCCGGGCGCGAGCGGCGCGCGGATGCGACGCGTGGCGTTCACCGGATCGCCCTCGGCGTGGCGCCCGCCGGCATGCGCGGTTCGATCCCGGCCCAGGCGGCGCGGATCTCGCCCAGCAGATTCCGCACCTCGCTCAGGGCGTCGGCGTCATTCTCGAGGTTCGCGCGCAGCAGGCGCTCGCTCATGTAGACGTAGAGTCCATCGAGGTTGCCGGCCAGGTCGCCGCCTTCGCTGTGGTTGAGGCTCGCGCGCAGCCCGTCGACGATTGCGATCGCCATCGAGATGCTCTGGCCCTTGGAAGCGACGTCGCCGCGCTGCATGTGACCGCCGGCGGCGGCGATGCGCGCCAGCGCGCCGTCCATCAGCATCAGGATCAGCCGGTGCGGGGAGGCCGACTCCACCGCCGTCCGCAATCCGACCTGCGCGTACTGCCGCAGCTGCGCCGCGGCCCCCTGTCTGCCCATCGTCGTCATCATTCCCGGTACCCCTCGCCCGTGTCGGTGGTCCTGGCCGGCCCGCTCAACTCTTGTTCCTGTTTGCCGCGGGCAGCGCTGCGAGCTGCTGGGTCAGGAAGCTGCCGGTGCTCTGCAGCTGCGCGACCAGGCCGTCGAGCGCGTTGAACTGCTTGAACAGCCGGTCCTGAATGGACGTCAGGCGCGCCTCCAGGTCCAGCCCGCGCTGCTCGATCTGGGCGAGCTGGCGCTCGTAGCTCTCGCTGCGCCCGGCCAGCATGCCGTTCGCGGACAGCCAGTCGTCGGCCAGCGCCGAGAACCGCACGGCGTAGCCGGTCTCGGCGCGGGCGAACAGTCCGGCCACGCCGTCGAGATCCTCGGCGAGCGCGCCATCGAGCTGCTTGTTGTCGATCGTCAGCCGGCCGTCGGCCCCGGTGCTGATGCCTATCTGGAAGAGCAGGGTATAGGCGCCGTCGCCACCTGCGGAGGCGTTGAGCACGGCGCGCAACTGCGCCTCCACCGCGTTCAGCGCCCCGCGCTCGGTCGCCAGTTCCTTGCCCCGGAGCGCGGTCGTCGCGGCGATGAGGCCGTTGAAGCCGTCGACGAAGGCCTTGATGCCCTTGCGGGCGGCCTCCAGGTCGCGCTCCACGTTGACGGTCACGGTCCCCTCGTCCTTCAGCGCCAGGGTCACCCCCTCGATCGCGTCGGTGACGGTGTTGGTCGTGCTCGTGACCGTGAACTGTCCCTCGATCTCGAGCACCGCATCGAGGTCGGCCGCGGTGAAGCCCGCGTCGCCGTTGCGGTCGACATTCAGCGAGGACAGCGCGAACGGATCGGCGGCGGAGAACGTGGCGCCGACGAAGCTGCCGCTGCCGGTGGCGTCCGCGCTCAGGGTCAGGCGGTAGCCGCTGTCATCCTTCAGGATCGACGCGGTCACGCCGGAATTGCCGGCGGCGTCGTTGATCGCGTCGCGGATCTGCGCCAGCGTCTTGCCGCCGTGGCTGACGGTGAACGCCGTGCCGCCGACGTCGATGGTCATCGTCTCCCCGGCGGTGCCGATCACGGTGGTTCCGCTGTCGGCGTAGACGGTCCCGGCAGCGAGGCGGTGGTTCTCCGCCAGGCGCACGACCTCCACGCCGTAGACGCCGCGGGCGGCCGTCGCCGAAGCGGTCGCGCCGACCAGCTTGTCGTCGGAAGTCTTCGCGGTGAAGGCACGGAACCTGGTCGCGTCGTCGAGCCCGTCCATCGAGGACTGGAAGTTCGACACCGCGCTTTTCAACTGCCCGAATCCCGACAACTCGGCCTGGACCTGCTGCTGGCGGACCTGCAGGCGCAGGAGCGGCTGCTGTTCCACCTGCATGAGGCGGCTCACGATGGTGTTGATGTCGAGGCCGGAACCGATCCCGGGCGAACTGAGCGAGGCCATGGGACTCCTGTCGTGCGCCGGCGTCCGGCGGGGTTGCCACGGAGCCGCTACGGTCGGGATCCTGGCGGTCCCGGACGGCGACATCCTGTGCTTGCAATTCCGATACCAGCGGTACCCCTGGCTCAGGCCTGCTCGCGCAGCAGCATCCCGGCGGATTCGCGCAGGCGCTTCGACAGCGCCAGCATCTCCTCCCCCGGGATCTGCCGAATCACCTGATTCGTCTCGCGATCCAGCACCCGGATGATGGTGCGGCCGCTTTCGGCATCGACGCTGAAGTGCAGGCGCCGCTGCAGGCTCTGCACGTAGCGCTCGACATCGCCCACGGCCTGCTCGACGTTCTCTTCCCGCGCCAGGCGCCGGTCGCCGGTCGCCGGCGGCAAGGTCTTGCCGCCAGGGGCGTGGGGGTGACGCTCGGCGGCGGGCGCCGGCGGGTGCGCGGGCTCCATCAGGACCTGGAACGTTCCGTTGACTGCTCGGATGGCGACCATGGTCGGCTCCTAACCTTGGGAATGGCGGAACGCCACGCCCGGACCCGAAGGTCCGGGCGCAGCGCCCGCCGTCTTGACTGCCGTTGAACTCACTGCAGCAGCGAGAGGACGCTCTGCGGGAGCGAGTTGGCCTGGGAAACCATCGCCACGCCGGCCTGCTGCAGGATCTGCGCGCGGGTCAGCTTGGCGGTTTCCTCCGCGAAGTCCGCGTCCTGGATGCGGCTGCGGGCGGAGGCGACGTTCTCCCGGACGTTCTCCAGGTTGCGAACCACCGCGTCGAAGCGGTTGAGCTTGGCACCCATCACCGCGCGCTGCGAGTTGATCGAGTCGAGCGCCGACTCGAACACCAGCATCGCGAGGTTGGCCGAGCCGGCGGTCGTGACCGTCTGCGCGCTGACCGTCTGGTCGGCGAGCGTGGCGGTCGCGCCGGCCGTCTGGCCGGTGATGGCGCGGGCCTGGACCGCGGCGCCGAAGGTCACCGTGGTATCGCCCAGGTCGTCGTTCAGGACGATCGCGCCGTTGGCGCCCGCGGCGACCGACGAGGTGCCGTCGGCGAAGAACGTGGTGATGTCCGCGTCGATCGAGGAGTTCGCCGTGACGGTGATGGCGGCGCCGGTGCGGTTCGTGAGCACGATGCCCATGTCGCCAGTGGTGCCGTCGCCGTTGATGTCGTCCACCTTGGACGCGACCGCGCCATGCTCGGAGGTCTTGGCGTTGATCGCCGTGACCAGGCCGTCGGCCAACGTGGAGTTGGTGGTCGCCGCGGAGACCGCGCCGATCGCGATGCCGTTGACGGTCAGCGCGTTGCCGGCGATGGCGTTGAGGTTGGCCGTGGCGCCCGTGAAGGTCGAGCCGACCAGGCCGTTGCCGTAGCTGAACGCCTTCACGCCGCTCGAGGACGACACGCTGTTCAGGGCGGTGATCTTGTTCAGCGACACGGTGCTGGCGGCGACGTCGGTGACCGCGACGCCCTCGACCGTGGCCGAGGACAGCGCATTGCCGTAGGCGCGGCCGATCTGGGCGGCGAGGTTCGCGTCCGTCTGTCCGGACACCGTCGCGTAGTTGCTCGCGACACCCATCGAGGTCGGCGACAGGTTCGAAATCGAGATGTTGAGGGTCTCGTTGACGCTCGCGCCGATCTGGAAGTTGCCGCTGAAGGAGCCGGACAGGACCTTCTCGCCGTTGTACCGGGTCTGGTCGACGATGCGCGACATCTCGTCGAGCAGCTGGCTGACTTCCTGGTTGATCGAGCTGCGGTCGGCCGAGGTGTTGTAGCTGGCCGCCTGGATGGCCAGATCGTGGCCGCGGTTCAGGCCGCGGATCATCTCGTCCATGGCGCCTTCGGCAACCTGCGCGACCGAGATGCCGTCGTTGGCATTGCGGATCGCGACGCCCAGGCCGCTCACCTGCGTGCTCATGCGGGTGGCGATGGCCAGACCGGCGGCGTCGTCCTTGGCGCTGTTGATGCGCAGGCCCGAGGACAGGCGCGCCACGGAAGTCGCCAGATCGGACTGCGTGCGGTTCAGGTTCCGCTGCGCGGTCATCGACAGGATGTTGGTATTGATGGTTTGCGGCATTGCTGTAGCTCCTAGGCTGGACCCGGCGGCGCGCTGCGCGTCCGGCGCGGGTCATTTGTACGTGGCGGACATACCCACATGGGTAATTACCGCCTCCGACCAGGGTATCGGCGTCATGCCGGGAAGCTTTAGCGGTCGCCCCGCGGACCGGGGTCAACGCCGGCAGACCGAGGATTCCGTTTCCCCACCCGCGGACCTTAGCGGCCGTCGGGACGCGGGGCTTGAGGGGGGCAACCAGCGGATCGAACGGCCGGGAGCAGCCGGCGCGACGGCAGACTGACCGGCGCCAGTGACGAATGCGGCCGCGGGGAGACGGTCAGGGGGCTGGCGGCGCCTTGCTCAACCTTCCGGACCGCCGGCCAGGCGGCGCAGATCCTCCACCCAGTCGCCGTACTCGCGCAGGGGTGTCAGCTCCAGGATGCGCGCCACGTGCATCATTCCGCGGCGCCAGAACGGCAGGGCGAGCACCGCGTGGTCGAGGTTGTCGGCGCTGTAGACGTCGAGGATCGCGACGATCTCCGGCCGCCCGGCCACCTTCCATGCGGCCCGCACGACGCCGGCCTCGAGGCCGGCCTCGGCGGTCTGGGCCTCGTCGAGCCACGCCCGGTAGAACTCCGCGTTCGGCATGCCGGGCGGCTGCGTGAGTTCCAGACGCAGCAGGACGAGCACGGGGAACCCCGTTCAGTCCTGCTCCGCGAGCGTCTTCAGATCCTCCGCCCAGGCCTCGTACGGCCGCAGCGGCGTCCACTCGATCGAGCTCACCATGTGCGAGTAGCCGAGTTTCCAGATCGGCAGACCGAGCACGGCGTGCTCGAGCGTGTCGGCGTCGGGCACCTCGAGGACGGCGATGACCTCCGGCTTGCCCGGCACCTTGTAGGCGGACTTGATGATGCCGGCCCGCATGCCCGCGAGCCCGGCCTCGGACTCCTGCTTCCAGATCCCGTAGAACTCGCGATTCGACATGCCGGCGGGCTTGGCCAGGCTGACGCGCAGGTGGAACAGCATGCGGACTCTCCTCGTCGGGTGGATGGGAACGGTCGCGAGACCGGCGCCCGGATCGTGCAGGCCCGCCCGCGGGCGCGCAACCCGCGTGCGATGCTGCGCTGCGGCCCGCCGCGGACGCCGCACTGCCACCGCCGTCGCCGGTGCCGGACCCTTCCGAGGCCTCAGTCGCACTGCTCCAGCACGACGATCGGGATCGGCCGGCCGCCGATACGCCGGCGGTATGCCGGATAGCCGAGGTAGATGTCGGTCGCCGCCGCCCAGTAGCGGGCGTACTCCTCGCCCTGCGCCTCGCGTGCACGCACGGCGAACTCACGGCGCCCGATGCGGCAATGGGCCCGGGGCTGCGCCCGCAGGTTGTGGTACCAGGCCGGCAGGCGCGATTGTCCCCAGTTCGTGGCAACCAGAGCGATCGCCGCACCGCCGGCCGGATCCGGCACGGCGACGAGCGGCACCGTGCGCGGCGCGCCGCTGCGGGCGCCGGTCGTCGTGACGAACGCGATGGGCAGGCCGGCGAACAGGCTGGACAGGGTCGCCCGGCCGCCGGTCAGCGAGAACGCGACGCGGTCGATGGGGTGCAGGAACCGCGAGAACAGCCACACGCCCGGCGGCGAGGCGGCGAACGTCTGCATCAGCCTGTGCAGCCCCATGGCGTGGTCTCGCCTACGGTCCCCGGGCCCGTGCCCCGGCCGTTCGCCTCACGGTACGCCCAGCAGGCGGCACAGCACGTCCGCCGCCTGCTGGCCGGCATAGCCGTCCAGTTCGGCGCAGACGTTGAACCAGTCGAAGTACTCGTACCAGCCCGACGCGCGGATCGCGGCGTCCAGTTCGTGCGCCTGCGCGCGGTCGCGCACGAAGAACACCCCGCAGAACCCGTGCGCCGCGGGCTTCGACACCGCCCGGTCGAGCGCGCCCCAGCCGACCACCTCGATGCCGGCGGCGGCCGACGCCTGCACCGGCTTCTCGAGTTCGGTGAACCAGCGGCGCTTTTCCGCGGCCGGCAGCGCCGCCCACTTCTCGTTGGGTTGCCAGACCTCGATGAGCACGTGCCTGCGGGCAGGGGTGGACACGCATCAGCCTCCGGTGGACGCGCGGACGCGGTGCATCACGCCGTCCCGGTGGCGGCGGCGGGCCGCAGTTCGACCGGGACACCGTTCAGGATCGCCGCGCCGGTGAGCGGGTCGAGCGCCGTCTCGTCGGTCGCGTCGTTGTAGCTCGCGCCCGGCGCGCCGTCGCGGCCCCAGCCGTGCGGCAGGCAGACGGCGCCAGGCATCACGTCGTCGCTGGCGCGCACCTGCACCTCGATACCGCCGGCGCGCGAAGCGAGCACCGCGCGATCCCCGTCGGCGAGGTTGCGCGCCGCCAGGTCGCGCGGATGCACGAGCAGCGCGGTGCGTCCCTCGCCGCGCGTGAAGCGGGCATAGCCGTGCAGCCAGGAATTGTTGCTGAGCAGGTGGCGGCGCCCGATGAGGCGCAGGCCGCCGTCGTCCGTCCCCAGGGCGGCGTGCGCCCGCGCCAGGTCCGCGACGAACGCGGGCGGGGCGCACTGCACGCGTCCGTCGGCCGTGCGCAACCGCTCCGGCAGGCACTCGCCGTGCGGCCCCAGGTCCAGCCCGTGCGGGTGCTCGCGCAGGCGGGCGAGCGACAGCCGCGCCGGATGACGGCTGCGCTGCCCGAACGGCCCCAGGCCGAGGGCGACGTTCACGTAGCGGGCCGGCGCGCGCCGCTTGGGTCGGGACTGCCCGAGTCCGTCGGCGAGCCGGGCGGCGAGGCCGGCGAGTATCTCCCAGTCGTCGAGCGCGCCGGCCGGGCGCGGCAGCGTCGGCGGGCTGTAGCGCGGCACGTTGCGCACGGCAAAGGCCTGGAAGGCGAAGTCATAGTGATCGCGCTCGAGCGGCGTGGTCGCCGGCAGGATCACGTGGGCGTGGCGCGACGTCGCGGTGACGCGGTAGTCGAGTGCGACCATGAACTCGAGGTCCCCCAGCGCCCGCTCGAGCCGGCGGCCGTTCGGGGTCGAACTGACCGGATTGCCGGCGACCACCAGCAGCCCGCGAATGCGGCCGGCGCCGGGCGTCTCGATCTCCTCCGCCATGAGCGCCGCGGGAAACTCGCCGCCGAACGACGGCCGGCCGCTGACGCGGCTGCGCGCGCGCCCCGGGCTGCCCGCGCCGGACAGCTTCTGCCCGACGAGATCGACCGCCGGCAGCGGGAACAGCGTGCCCCCCGCGCGATCGAGGTTGCCGGTGGCGATGTTGAGCAACTGCACGAGCCACTGGCACAGGCCCCCGTAGGCCTGCGTGGACACGCCCATGCGGCCGTAGCAGGCGGCCGCGGGCGCCTGCGCGAACTCGCGCGCGATGCCGCGGATGAGTGCCGGCGCCATACCCGTGGCGACGGCCACCGACTCCGGCGTGTACGCCGCCACCAGCGGGGGGAGCGCGTCCCAGTCGGCGAGGAACGGCCGCAGGCGCCCGGGCTCGGCACGACCTTCCGCGAACAGCACCTGCAGCAGGCCGAGCAGCAGGTAGACGTCCGTGCCGGGGCGGATGTAGTGGTGCGCATCCGCCGCCGCGGCCGTTTCGGTGCGCCGCGGATCGATCACCACCAGCCGTCCGCCGCGCCGGCGCAGGTCCTTCAGGCGCCGGCCGATGCCCGGCGCGGTCATCAGGCTGCCGTTGGACGCGAGCGGGTTGGCGCCCAGCACCAGCAGGTGCTGCGTGCGATCCACGTCGGGCACCGGCACGAGCATCTGGTGGCCGTACAGCGCCTGCGCGGCGACGTGATGGGCCACCTGGTCCACCGTGGTGGCCGAGAACACGTTCGGCGTGCGCAGCAGCCCCATGACCTGCCGCACGTGCGTCATGAGGCCCAGGCTGTGAACGATCGGATTGCCGAGGTAGGCGGCGATGGCCGGCGCGCCGTCACGGGCGCGGAGCGCGAGCAGGCGGCCGGCGACGAGGTCGAGCGCGTCGTTCCAGCCGATCGGCTCGAAGCGGTCACCCACTCGGCGTACGGGTCCGCGCAGGCGCCGGGCATCCT
Source organism: uncultured Gammaproteobacteria bacterium (assembly GCA_964404305.1). Lineage (GTDB taxonomy): Bacteria > Pseudomonadota > Gammaproteobacteria > JADZEE01 > JADZEE01 > CAYOJP01. Next base: position 9,247 of record CAYOJP010000044.1, on the reverse strand, counting down.
CCTGCAGGTCGAGCAGCGCGTAGGCCTTGGGACACACATGGCCGCGACTGAGCGGATCGTCCGGATCGCCCTCGATGCGCACGACGCGACCGCCGCGCACGTCGATCGCGAGGCCGCAGATGGCTTCGCAGACGTTGCAGGCGCGGTAGTGGCGGGTGGTGGCGGGCGCTGTGCCGATGCTCATGCCGTGCTCCGGGTAGCGGTTACGGTACCGGTACGGCCGACCCGTTGCCAGACCCGCCACCGGCCCCGTTCGCGGTCCTACTCCAGTGGCGGCGTGCGCTCGAACGCGCGGACCTTCGCGCGGAACGCCTCCGCCCACGGCACGGACCTGCGCGTCTGCGGGTCGGCGTTCACGTACACGATCTCGCCGCTGGTCAGGTGCGTCGCGCCGTTCCAGACCGCGAAGCTGAACGTCGCCGACGTGCGTCCGAACCGGGCCAGCCGGCAGCCGACGTCGAGCACGTCGTCGTAGGTGGCCGAGCCGTGGTACTCGGCGGTGGCCTTCACGGCATAGACGTCGCTGCCGTAGGCTTCGATGTAGCCGGCCGGGTACGGCTGGCCGATGGCCCGCCAGTACTCGCCCACCGCGACGTCGAAGTACAGGAAGTAATGGCCGTTGAACACCACGTCCTGGCGGTCGACCTCGGCCCAGCGCACGCGGATGGGGTGAATCAGGGTGTAGTCGTCGCGCGCCATGCGCAGGGCTCTCCCGGGCCGGTCGTAGCGGCCGGCCGACAGGATAGCCGGATTCGCGCGTCCCGCGCGCCTTCCGGCATTGCCCGCCGGGAGCGCACGCCCTACAGTCCGACGGATACCGGCAACCGTGTTCCGGCCAGGGGGAACGACCATGACCGAGCCCGACTTCACGACCATCGAGACCAACGGCGTGCGATTGCGCACCGTCGTGGCGGGCGCCGGGCCCCTGGTCATCCTCGTCCACGGGTTCCCGGAATGCTGGTACTCCTGGCGGCACCAGGTTGCGCCGCTCGCGAGCGCCGGCTACCGCGTAGCGGTCCCGGACATGCGCGGCTATGGCGGCAGCGACTGCCCGCCCGCGATCGAGGACTACGACATCGTGCACCTGACCGCGGACGTGGCCGGCATCGCCGATGCGCTGGGCGAGCGGCGCTACACGGTCGTGGGCCACGACTGGGGTGCCCTCGTCGCCTGGCACTGTGCGCACCTGCAGCCCGACCGCGTCGCGAGGGTCGTAGCCACGAGCGTTCCGCACGTGCGGTTCCGCGAGGGCGAGGTCACCCGCCAGGAGAGCTTCGGCGATCGCTTCTGGTACATGGTCTACTTCCAGCAGCCGGGAGTCGCCGAGACCGAACTGGAGCGCGATCTCGCGCGCACGGTACGCATGGTGTTCACCTCCCTGGGCGGGGAGGCGCCCGACGGCCTGTGGCTGGGCCAGCTCGCCCATCCCGCCACCGATGGCGTCCTCGACTGCCTCGTCGATCCGGAACGCCTCCCCGACTGGCTGGATCAGGCGGACCTCGACTATTACGCGCGGCAGTTCGCGCGCACCGGCTTCCGCGGCGGCCTGAACTGGTACCGCAACATCGATCGCAACCTGCGCCTCACCCCGGAGCTGGAGGGCGCGAAGATCGCCCAGCCGGCATTCTTCATCGCCGGCGACCGCGATCCGGTCCTGCACTACCGTCCCGACTTCGTCGAGAGCATGCGTCCGGCGGTGCCCGATCTGCGCGGCATCGTGCTCATTCCGGGGGCCGGCCACTGGGTACCCGCCGAGCGGCCGCGCGAGTACAACGAGGCGCTGCTCGGCTTCCTGCGCGCGACCGACGCCTGACGCCCGACCGCCGCGCCAGCCGTACTCCAATGCCGGGCCTCGCCGACCTCGATCCCTTCTCGGAAGCGTTCCTCGCCGATCCGTACCCCCACCACGAGCGGTTGCGCGAGGCCGGCACGGTCGTCCGTCTCGACCGCTACGGCCTGTGGGCGATGGCCCGGCACGCCGAGGTGCGCGCCGCCCTCGACGACTGGCGGACCTGGTGCTCGGGGGCGGGCGTCGGGCTGGCCGACTTCCGCAAGGAGACCCCCTGGCGGCCGCCGAGCCTGTTGCTGGAGGCCGATCCGCCCGCGCACACCGGCCGCCGCGCGGTAATGATGCGCATCCTGTCGCGACCGGCGATGACGGCCCTGCGCGCCGGCTTCGAGCGCGAGGCGGAGCGGCTGGTGGATGACGTGGTCGCCCGCGGGCGCATCGATGCGGTGACCGACCTGGCGCAGGCCTTTCCTCTGCGGGTGTTCCCCGACGCGGTGGGCATCGGACGCGAGGGCCGCGAGCACCTGCTCCCCTACGGCAACCTGGCGTTCAACGCCTTCGGGCCGCGCAACGCGCTGCTCGAGGAGGCGCTGGCGCAGGCCGGACCGGCCGGGGACTGGATCGCCTCGCAATGCCGCCGCGAGGCCCTCGCGCCGGACGGCTTCGGAGCGCAGATCTACGGGGCGGCCGACGCCGGCGAGATCCCGCCCGGGGAAGCCGGCATGCTCGTGCGCTCGCTGCTCACGGCCGGGGTCGACACGACCGTGCACGGGCTGGGAAACGCGCTGTACTGCTTCGCCGGCCATCCCGGGCAATGGCGCCGGCTGCACGAGGCGCCCGCCCTCGCCTCCGCCGCCTTCGACGAGGTGCTGCGCCACGAGAGCCCCGTGCAGACGTTCTTCCGCACGTCCACGCGCGAGCTGGCGATCGACGGCACCCGCATCGGTGCCGGCGAGAAAGTGCTGCTGTTCCTCGGCGCCGCCAACCGCGATCCGCGCGCCTTCACGGCGCCCGACGACTTCGACATCGGCCGCCGCAGCGCCGGGCACGTCGCCTTCGGCAGCGGCATCCACATGTGCGTCGGCCAGATGCTCGCGAAACTGGAGGCGGAGGTACTGCTCACCGCCCTCGCCCGCCGCGTCCGGACGATCGAGCCTGCGGGCGAACCGGTCCGCAAGCTCAACAACACGTTGCGGGGCCTGGCGAGCCTGCCGGTGTACCTGCAACCGCGGTGAAAGGGGGGCGCGCACGCGCCGCGCCTGCCTGGCAGCGGCAGCGCCCGTGCGCATCGTCGCCACGCCCGCCGCCGATGCACCGCAGCGGGAGTCCGGCGACGGCATTCGCTGCACTGCCGCAGCCCCGGCGCATTGCGCGTGAAGGCCCCCACGCGCATCATCGGTCGCGCACCCGAACGATCGCTTCCGCGACCGGATGCGCGCCATCCCGGCGCCGCCGGTCACGGGGCACCCGGCGTCTCCACCGTCGCACCAGGAGGCACGCAGCATGGACAGGCACTTCCAGGCTTTGCCGATTCACGAACTGGGCCGGGGGGCGGGGTTCCGCCGCCCCTCGCAGCCGGAACCGGTCCGCGTCACGCTCGACTCCCCGGCGCTCGAAGTCATGACCGACCTGCTGCGGTCGAGTCCCGCCACCATTCGTCCGCAGGCGCCGGTCGAGGGCGCCAACCAGTACATGCTCTCGCGCGGCATCCGGCTGCTGCTGGTGGTCGACGAACACGAAACCGTGCTCGGCGTCGTCACGGCCACCGACATCCTGGGCGGGCGCGCGATGCGGATGGCGACCGAACGCGGGCTGAAGTATCGCGAGCTCATCGTCGCCGACATCATGACGGCCGCCGACGAGGTGGAAGTGCTGGCGCTCGACGACGTTCGCGGCGCCCGCGTCGGCCACGTCATCGAGACGTTGCGACGGGCGGGGCGCCAGCATGCGCTGGTCGTGGATTACGAAGTGACGCCCGCGCGCGGCATCCTGGAGCACCCCGGGCGGCGGCCGCTGGTGCGCGGCATCTTCTCCACCTCGCAGCTCGCCCGCCAGCTCGGGCTGCCCCCGCCGGGCGGCGGCGAGGTCGCGCGGACGTTCTCGGAGATCGGGGCGGCGCTCAGTCACTGAGCCGCCACGGCCGGGGCACGGCGTACGGACGGCGCCACGCGGGTGGCGGGCGCCGTCGCGCCGGGCGGCGCGGTTCGCGTCAGTGCAGCGGGCGCCCGAGCCACTTCCGGTAGAAGCCCTCCAGGTCGGGCTGGAAGTTGTGGACGATCGGGTAGCCGGGGGGAACGGCGTCCACCCACAGCAGCGTGCCGTCGATCGGATCGTAGAACTCGCGCAGTTCCATCCATTGCGGATGCGCATGCGAGAGGCGCGGGTAGATTTCCCCGTAGGTCGCGTCGGTGTCCCGCACGAACATCCGCGCGGCGAGCTTCCAGTTGCGGCGGTAGTCGCCGAACTCGAAGCCGCTCGTGCTCTTGGTGACGATTGCCCCGTCGCTGCGGCGGACGATGTACAGGTGCGGCCCGAGCGGCAGCAGGATGCGCTCGGGCCACGGCGCGCGCGCCTGCAGCACCTCGACGTACTTGTCGAAGCGGTCGGGATCCTTGTAGCTCGACATGATCTCGTGCAGTTCGGACCAGCCGAGCCTGCCGTCGAGCAGGTCCGCAATGGTCTGCCTGTCGTAGTTGGCTGGCATATCCCGTCCTCCTCAATCCCTGGCCGGCTTCCAGTCGGCGGACAGGCCCCAGAACTCCAGGAACTCCCGCCGCCACTTCGGTGACAGCTCGTCGCTCTCGCGGTACATCTTGCGCACGGCGTCGTTGAACTCCATCGCCTCGACGCGCGGTCGCTGGCGCGCCCGCCACTCCTCCACCGGGAAGCTGCGGGCCAGCCGGGCCTTGCGCATCGCTGCCCGCATGGCGCCGGTCGCCGCGGCATCGAGCACCCACAGGCCGTCCGTGCCCCTGGCCGCCACCACGCCGTAGATCGGCGCCGCGGTGCGCTCCAGCAGATAGCCCTCGTTCAGGTCCTTGAGCACCAGTGCCGGGTCCCGTTCCAGCGGATCGCCCACGCCGTGCCCGCCGGCGATGAGCGACAGGTAGAGGTCGTACTCCTTGTGCGGATCGGGCCGGTGATAGCAGTACTGGTCCTTGACGACGTCGCCCCTGACGTTCGCCTCGATCTGGCTGGCCTCCGGATCGACGTCGCGCACCGGGTAGGGCAGCTGCTGCTCGAACCGCGCCCGCATGTCGGTGTTCTTCACCGAGTGACGGTATCCGGAGGCGCCCGGATAACCGCCGAAGAGGCCGGAGGTCTGGAACACGTGGCCGTCGCGGCCGTTGAACATCACCTGGTACGGCGTGTTGTAGACCATGCGCACGGACTCGTAGCCCAGCCCGCCGCGATACTTGCCCGCGCCGCCGCTGTTCGGACGGATGTTCCGACCCAGGTACAGCAGCGGCTCGAGCAGTTCCCACGCCTCGACGTCGCCCATGTCCCCTTCCGGGTTCCACACCGCCGCGCACGAGGCTTCGCCATCCAGCACGTAGCGCGCCGAGGTGCCGCAGGCGCTGTGCTCGAAGTTGGACCACGCCCCGTTCGGGTTGCCGGTGTGATTGGGGCCGCCGCCCTGGGTGACGTTGCCGGTAAAGGGATACGCGGCGATCACCTCCTCGACGTAGCCGCGCCCCACGAACGCCTGGGACAGGGCGTGGAACATCCCGGTGAAGCACGGGATGAGGTACATCCACGACAGCGTGTTCGACACCGCCGGGTTGTCCGGATTGGCCCAGGTCCCGTACGGCGTGTTGAACTTCGTCGCCAGGTACGCCCCGTCGTTGACCTTGTCGTTCGGGATCAGCGTCTGGGACAGTCCCACCCACAGCCCGCCCTGCAGGCCCGACGGCGTGCAGTTGAAGCTGTGGTAGCCCCACTTGTTCGCGCCGTCGAGATCCAGTTCGAACGAGCAGTCCACCCCGATCCGGATCTCCAGGGGACAGTTCATCATCGAGTCGACTGCCGCGTACTCGGGCATCTGGCCCTTGTCGATCGAGTGCGGGACGTCCATGAAGGACGGGAACCGGTAGATGCCCGGCACCGTCATGAGCTGCACGTTGCGCAGGAACGCCCGGCGCGTGTCCTCGATGACCTCGCGGATGAAGGTCTTGTAAGTCTCCAGCCCCTCTTCCTCGATCAGGCGCAACACGTTCTCGCGCATGATCTGGCAGCCCGCGATCCGGCACTTCTCGTCGAGCAGCCAGTAGAACGGGGTGCGCACCGCGGTCGTGATCCGGTTCTCGTAGTCGCGGTGCAGCTGGTCGTTCGTTCCGACCTTCTGGCAGGACAGGATCCAGCCATCCTCGTAGCGGCTCACGGTCCCGATCGGCATGCTCGCGGGCTGCGGGGCACCGACATCGGTTTCGTGCGTGACACCCGCGGCCCAGCCCACGAGCTCCCCCTGCCAGATGATCGGCGCGAACTCCTGCACGTCGGCATTGTGCACGTCGCCCAGCTGCGGATCGTTGTTCACGTACACATCGCCATGCGCGATGCCGGGGTCTTCCTCGTAGCCGGCGCGCACCATGTGCTTTATGGCCTCGGACATCGTGTGCACGTGCGCCATGATGCCGGTGGACAGCGTGATCGAGTCTCCCTCGGGCGTGTACAGGCCGAAGCACAGCTCGCCAATCTCGCGCACGATCGGCGACGCGGAGATGTTCAGCGCCGTCTCGCGCGCGCCGACGATGCCGCCGCGCAGGCGTGACCAGATCTTCTCGTAGCGGATCGGATCGCGCTCTTTCAGCGTGAGCTGCTCCACGCCGCAGTAGCGCCCCGTTTGCGCCAGCAGCCGCTCGCTGTCGGCCAGCATCTGCTGCAGCGTCCGCCCGTCCCAGCCCAGCGGCCGGCGCGCGGTCTTGCGCACGTCGCTCGGTTCGGCAACCATCGTGGTGTCCCTCTCGTCAGGCCGCGGCCAGCTTCAGCTGCGCCGCCGCGCGCACGCTCAGGTGGAAGATCCGGTGCTCGTCGAGCCGCGCGCGACGGCCCGGCGGCACGACCATGGTCGAGCTGGGGGACTCCACCACCGCGGGCCCGGGGATGTCCGAGCCGGCCGGCAGCTTCTCCAGGTCGACGAGCGCCGCCTGGTGCCACGCATCGCGATAGTAGATCCGGCGGAAGCCCTTCACGGCGACGGTCTTCCAGGCATCGGCCGCGGCCAGCGGCTCGCGGGGCAGGGCCGGCTTCTCGATCGGGGTGGTGCCGCACATGACCACACCGGCGATCATGTAGCCGAACTGCGGCGTCTTCGCGCCCAGTCCGTAGATGCGGCTGTACAGGTCCTCGAAGCCCTGCGTGAGGAGGTCGAGGTCCGCGCCGGCTTCGAGGCGCTGCCGCGGCGACTGGACCTCCAGGGCGTTCAACTGCCCGTAGTAGAGCATGCGCACGGCCGGGCGGTAGGTGATGCGGTCCGGCGGCACACCGCTCTTGTCGAACTCGCGCGCGACCTGCGCGCGCAACTCGTCCCAGGCCGCGTTGATGGCCGCGCACAGCCCGTCCCGCACCGCCGCGCCGGCCCTGGGCAGCAACGGCAGATCGAGCGTCTTGTCGTAGCGGTACTCGTAGTCGCCGCAGGCGCAGCCGAAGGCGGAGAAGCCCGGAGCCCAGGCCGGCACCAGGATGTCGTCGAACGGCAGCCCGTCGGTATAGCCGGCCACGTGCAGCGGCCCGCCGCCGCCGTAGGAGAGCAGGCTGTAGGCCGCCGGCGTGTAGCCCTGGCCGAGGATCTTGCCGAGCAGCGCGCTCTTGAGGTGATCCTCGAACAGCTCCAGCACGCCCTGCGCAGCCCGGTGGACGTCCAGTCCGAGAGGGCGCGCGATCTGCGACTCGACGGCGGCGATGGCGCGCTCGCGGTCGAGGGTGATCTCGCCGCCGAGGAAGAAGTCCGGGTTGATGTAGCCGAGCACGACGTTGCAATCGGTGATGGTGGCCGTGTCGACCCCGCTCCTCTCCCAGCACATCCCGATGCGCGCGCCCGCGCTGTCCGGGCCCACCTCGATGCGGTTCGAGGTCGGGTTGACCCGCACGAACGACCCGGTCCCGGCGCCCACCGAATCGATGCGCACGAGCGGCATCGACAGCATGAACCGGGCGATGTCCGGCGTCTGGGTGATCTCGAACTCGCCCTCGGTGACGAGGGCGAGGTCGAAGGACGTTCCGCCGATGTCTGAGCAGGCCAGGTGCTTCACCCCGATCTGCCCGCCGAGGTAGCGCGCGCCAATGACCCCGCCGATGGGGCCGCTGATCATCGTCCGGGCAAGTTCCCGGGCGTCCATGGAGATGGTCCCGCCGTGGCTCGCCATCACGCGCAGATCGAAGCGCCCGCCGTGGTCGCGCACGCACTGGCGCACGTTCTGCAGCGAGGTGCGCGACGGCTCCGCGGCATAGGCCTCCATCAACGTCGAGTTCAGGCGCGGCAGATCCTGCCGCACCGGGTACAGCACGCTCGAGAGGTAGATCGGCAGGTCCAGCCCGCGCGCGCCCATCACCTCGCGGGCAATCGCGCCGATACGGCGCTCGTGGGCACCGTTCTTGTAGGAGAACAGCAGGCACACGACGATCGACTCGACGCCCTTGTCGAGGAGCTTCCCGACGGCGTCGCGCGCCTCGTGCTCGTACAGGGGGATGACGATGTCCCCGAACATGTCGATGCGCCCGCGCACGCCGAAGATGCGGTCGCGCGGAACGAGCGGCTCGTTGTGGTGATGCGTCACCAGGTGCAGGCGATCGGCATAGGAATAGCCGAGGTAGGTCTGGACGCCGCGCTCGGTGCGCAGGTAGTCCTCCATGCCGCCGCTCACGATCAGCCCGACCCGCCGACCCTTGCGCTCCAGCATGCGGTTGAGCATCGCCGTGCCGCTGTAGATGCCGGTCCTGAGGCTCGGGATGCCCTCCTCCAGGGTCTGGTCCCAGTACTTCAGGCCGTCCACCATCGAGGCGAGGAAGCCGAGCGATTCGTCGTGCGCTGTCGTCTGCGCCTTGCCGACGATGAAGTTGCCCTGCTCGTCGATCAGGAACGTGTCGGTCATCGTGCCGCCGGCGTCGATGCCGAGGATGCGTGGCTTGCGCTTGCTCATCACTCCTCCCGGGGACCGGACGGCCCGGGCGTCCGGGTCGCGTGGAGGGATGCTGGTACGGTGGGAGTACGGTTTACTTGACCTTGCTCAAGCGCGGGCGTGGCGCAATGCAGCATCCGCGTCGCCCCGCGGCGTTACCGCCGCGCGCCGGCGACCCGGTCGCGGGCGCGCGCGTCCCGGCGTGGCCAGGACCGGATAGCCGCACGCAAGTGTCGAACACCCCGGCATCGGCGCTAAACAACAGAGCGGAATAGTGCCGCACCTGAGATTGGGAAACCCGGGGGCGCCGGTGCCGGGCGGGTCCGCGGCGACCGTGAGC
>CAYOJP010000043.1:13565-19852 GCA_964404305.1 uncultured Gammaproteobacteria bacterium | reverse complement strand
GTCAGGCTGGCGGCTACGGTTGGCGCCGGTGCCGCGTGCCTTCGCCGCGACTCGCTCGAGTACGTCCATGTATCGCTCGGTCGCGCGCGTCCTGCGCGCTCACGGTCGCGGCAAAGCCACCCGGCACCGACGCCGGCCGGCGTTGCAGAGGATGTCCATGCTTCGTTGAGTGCGCGAGTCGCGGCGGAGTCCCCCGACACCGGCGCAGTTCGGAGCGCCGAGCGACGTTCAAACTTTCAGACAGGGATCTTGCTCGCCGCCCCCTCGACCTCCCGCACCAGCCGCGGCACCAGGTAGCCAGGGAGGCGGTCGCGCACGGCGGCGACGAGGGCGCGGGCCTCGTCGTCCGGCACCTCGAAGTGCGCGGCGCCGCGGACCCGGTCGAGCGCGTGCAGGTAGTAGGGCAGGGCACCCGCGTCGGCGAGGCGCTCGCTCAGCGCGGCCAGCACGTCGGCGTCGTCGTTGATCCCCCGCAGCAGCACCGACTGGTTGAGCACGGTGGCGCCCGCGGCGCGCAGATCCAGGAGCGCGGCGGCGACATCGGCATCGACGTCGCGCGGATGGTTCGCGTGCACGACCACCACGATCCGCAGCCGGCTGGCGCCCAGCCAGTCGAGCAGCGCGCCGTCGACGCGGGCCGGCAGGACGATCGGCACGCGGCTGTGGATGCGCAGGCGGCGCAGGTGCGGGATCGCGCCGAGCGCCCGCGCCAGGCCGGCGAGCCGGCGGTCGTCGAGGACCAGCGGATCGCCGCCGCTCAGGATCACCTCGTCGAGCGACGGATCGGCGGCAAGCGCGGCCAGCGCGCCGGCGTAGCCGTCGGCCGCGGGGTTGTGTTCACCGTAGGGGAAGTGGCGGCGGAAACAGTAGCGGCAGTGGACGGCGCAGGCGCCGGTCGTGACGAGCAGGGCCCGCCCGCGGTACTTGCGCAGTAGGCCGGGTGCCTGCGCCGAGGCCAGGTCGCCCACGGGGTCCAGCCGGTCGCCCGGACCGCCGGATTCCTCGGCCACGACCGGCAGGACCTGGCGCAGAAGCGGATCGGTGGCATCGCCGCGCCGCATCCGGCCGGCGTAGTGGCGTGGCACGCGCAGGGGAAATCCGGCCGCCGCTGCCGCCGACAGGTCGACAGCGGCGGGCGTCAGCCCGAGCCAGGCCAGCAGGTCGGCCGGGCGTGTCCAGGCGTCCCGCAGTTCGCGGCGCCAGTCCGGCGGCTCCATTCGCCGCGGCGCTTCCGTTATCATAGGCGGCTAATCTCCCGCGGCGGCAGGCACATGGCCAACTACACCACCAACCAGTTCAAGTCCGGCCTGAAGATCATACTGGACGGCGACCCGTACACGATCGTCGAGAACGAGATGGTCAAGCCGGGCAAGGGCCAGGCCTTCAACCGCGTGAAGGTCCGCAACCTCAAGACCGGCCGCACCATCGAGCGCACGTTCAAGTCCGGCGACTCCGTCGAGGGCGCGGATGTCGTGGAAGTGGAGATGCAGTACCTCTACAACGACGGTGACAACTGGCACTTCATGAACCCGAGCACCTTCGAGCAGCTCGGCGCGTCGGCCGCGGCGATGGAAGACGCCAGGCAGTGGCTGAAGGGCGAGGAGACCTGCATCGTCATGTTGTGGAACGGCGTGCCGCTGTCGGTGCAGGCGCCGAACACCGTCATCCTCGAGATCGTCGAGACCGATCCGGGCATGCGCGGCGACACCGCCACCGGCGGCACCAAGCCGGCGACGCTCGAGACCGGTGCGGTCGTGAAGGTCCCGCTGTTCGTCGAGCAGGGCACGAAGGTCAAGGTCGACACACGGCTCGGCGAGTACGTCTCCCGCGCCTGACGGCGCCGGCGGCGCAGCCCCCCGCGTGGCGCCGCGCACCCCGCCAGCACGCCCCGGCCGGCGGCAGCACTGAACGATGCTGTTCAGCTCGCAGGTCTTCATCCTGCTGTTCCTGCCGATTGCTGTCCTCGGCTTTCACGCGCTGCGCGACACCACCGCGCGCATCCGCTGGCTGCTGGCTGCATCGCTCGTCTTCTACGGCTGGTGGGATCTCGCCGCGGTGCCGGTCCTGGCGGCCTCGGTGCTGGGCAACTGGACGCTGGCCGAACTGCGCGTGCGCCTGCGCCTGCCGCTCGCCGTCGTCGCGGGCGTGGCGCTGAACCTGGCGCTGCTCGGCGTCTACAAGTACGCCGATTTCTTCGCCGCGATGGCGGCGGCGCTCACCGGGCAGGCGCACGAGCCCTGGGGGCTGACGCTGCCGCTGGGCATCAGCTTCTTCACCTTCCAGCAGATCTCCTACCTCGTCGACGTCCATCGCGGCCGCGTGCCGCACTACCCGCTCGAGCGCTACGCCACCCTGGTGGCGTTCTTTCCGCATCTCATCGCCGGCCCGATCGTGCGGCACAACGAGCTCATCCCGCAGTTCGATCAGGATCCGCGGCGGGCGGAGATGGCAGCGTTGTTCGGGCGCGGGCTCCTGCTGTTCACGCTCGGGCTGCTGAAGAAAGTGTTCCTTGCCGACGAGCTCGGAGCGGAATCCGATCCGCTGTTCGCGCAGGTCGCGGCGGGCGGGGGCATCGGCACCGGGCAGGCGTGGTATGCGGCGCTGTGCTACTCGGGCCAGCTGTACCTCGATTTCTCCGCCTACTCGGACATGGCCATCGGGCTCGCGCTCCTGTTCGGCTACCACCTGCCCCTGAACTTCGACCGCCCGTACGCGGCGCGCGACATCCGCGAGTTCTGGCGCCGCTGGCACATCACGCTGTCGCGCTTCCTGCGCGACTACGTCTACATCCCGCTGGGGGGCAGCCGGCAGGGCGCGCTGGCGACCGCGGGAGCGACGCTGCTGACCATGTTCGTGTGCGGACTGTGGCACGGCGCGGGCTGGACCTTCATCGCCTGGGGCATGGCACACGGCGTCGCACTGGTCGCCAGCCGGGCCTGGGCGGCGACACCCTGGCGCCTGCCGGGGCCGCTCGCATGGCTGCTGACGATGCTGTTCGTGGTCTGCGGCTGGGTGCTGTTCCGCGCCGAGAGTTTCACCGTGGCCGCGACGATGCTGCGCGCCATGGCGGGCGCCGGCGGCGGGAGCGTCCCGGTGGACGGCGACGACCTGCCGTTCCTCGCCCTCGCGCTGCTGCTGGCGATCGCCGGCCCCACCAATGTCGAGATCGCGCGCACCGACCGGGTCGCCCGCCGCGCGGTGGCGGCGGCGGCCGGCCTGGCGTTCGTGATCGTGACGATGCGCGTGGGCTACGGGCGCAGCGTCGAGTTCCTCTACTTCCAGTTCTGAGCGATGAGCGCGCCGCCTCCCGCCGCCTGGCCCGCCTTCGTACGCACCTTCCTGTGGACGGCGGCAGGCTTCGCCGTCGCGTGCTACGCCTTCATCCTGGTGCTGGATCCGTACAGCGTCGTGCCGTTCGCCCCGCGCTGGGACCGGGCGCCCGTTGACACCAACCAGCGCTTCTCGTACCCGTCGATCGCGCGCGATCCGCGCTTCGACGCGGTGGTGATCGGCACGTCCACGTCCCGCATTCTGGATCCGAGGCATCTCGGCAAGGCCTTCGGCGCGGACTTCGCGAACCTGGCGATGAACAGTGCCACCGCCTGGGAACAGGTGCAGATGGCCCGGCTGTTCCTGCGCAGCCGCCCGCTCACGCGCTACGTCCTGCTCGGCCTGGACATCGCCTGGTGCGGCACCGGCGCCACCTACGAACGGGTGACCTTCCGGCTGTTTCCCGAGTGGATGTACGACGACAATCCCTGGAACGACCTGCTGTTCCTGTTCAACGACAAGGCGCTCGAGCAGGCCGTGCGGCAGGCCGAATACCTGCTGGGCGCGCGGCGCGGCAAGTACCGCCGCGACGGTTTCCGGGATTTCCTGCCAGCAGACGCCGAGTTCACTTCCCCCGGGTTCGCGCGCAACATCTACGGCACGGCCGATCCGGTCGTCGCGGCGCGCGCGCCGGCGCCCGAGATCGCGGCGGCGGCGCGCCTGCCCGCGCTGGACTTTCCGACCCACCCGCTGCTGCGGGAACTGCTCGCGGCGATCCCGGCCGGCACGACGACCGTCCTGTTCTTCGTGCCCTACCACGTGCATCACCAGCGTGCGGTCGCGGCCGCGATGAGCGAGTGCAAGGCGCGCGTGGTGGCACTGGCGGGCGGGCGGCCGGACACGCACATCGTCGATTTCATGCTGCCCTCGGCGCTGACGCGCGAGGATGCGCACTACTGGGACGTCCTGCACTACGGGCGCGCGGTGGCGCGCCGCGTCGAGGCGGCGCTGCCGGTGGCGGTGGCGACCCGGGCCGGCGAGGCCGGCGTGTACGAGTACCTCGTCCCCGCGAGCGTCGCCCGGTGAGCGGGGCACGCTGGCAGCCGACCGCGACGCTGGCGATGCTGCGCGAGCGGGCCCGCCTGCTCGACGCCGTGCGCGCGTTCTTCGCGGCGAGGGGAGTGCTGGAAGTCGAGACGCCGGTGCTGTCCGCGGGGGCGAATCCGGATCCCGCCATCGAGCCGCTCACGAGCGCTGCCCTGGTGCCCGGGGCGCCCGGTCCGCAGACCCTGTGGCTGCAGACCTCCCCCGAGCTGCCGATGAAGCGGCTGCTCGCGGCCGGCAGCGGTCCGATCTGGCAGCTGGCGCGCGTGTTCCGCGACACCGAGAGCGGGCGCAGGCACAACCCCGAGTTCAGCCTGCTGGAATGGTACCGGCCCGGTTTCGACCACCACCGGCTGATGGACGAGGTCGGCGAACTGCTCACGGCGGCGTGCGGATGGCCGGCGCCGGTGAGGCGCCCCTGGCACGAGGCTTTCGCGGCGGCGACGGGCCTCGACCCGGACGCGGCCGGCGACACCGAACTGCGGGCGCGGGCGGCCGTGCTGGGCGCCGGTCCGCTGGCGGCCGCGCCGCGCGCGCTGCTGATCGATCTGCTCTTCAGTCATCTCGTCGCGCCGGGCCTGGGCCATGCCGGCCCGGAATTCCTCCACGACTTCCCGGTGGCGCAGGCCGCCCTGGCACGGATCCGCCCGGGCCCGCCGCCCCGTGCCGAGCGCTTCGAGCTGTTCGTGCGTGGCGTGGAGCTGGCCAACGGGTTCCACGAACTGACCGATGGCGCGGAGCAGCGCGCGCGCTTCGAGGCGCAGCGCGCGCAGCGCGCGGCGGCCGGGCAGAGGCTGCCGCCCGTCGACGAGCGTTTTCTCGCGGCGCTCGACGCGGGCATGCCCGACGCGAGCGGGGTCGCGCTCGGCTTCGATCGGCTGGTGATGCTGCACACCGGCGCGGCGAGCCTGGCCGAGGTGCTCGCGTTTCCGTTCGACCGGGCCTGATGCGGAGTGGTCCGCGGCTTGCATCGACATTGGCTCGCGGACCATTAGAATCCGTCCCAGTGACCGTCTACACGCTCGATACGCTGATGTCCGAAGCCCGGCGGCTCGCGGCCGAATACCGGCGCACGACCGGCAAGACGCTTCCCGTGAGCGGCGAGCTGGCCGTGCACGATGCCATCCGGCTGCTGGACCTGCGGGCCGCGCCAGCGGGTGCGGCGGGTTACGACGCCGTGCGCGTGCGCGACGGGCGCAGCGAGCAGTTGCTGGTCAAGGGCCGGGTCGTCTTCGACGACAGCCGCGGCGGCCAGCGCATCGGGCAGCTGCGCGTGGACCAGCCCTGGGATGCGGTGCTCGTCGTGCTTCTCGACGCTGCCTACGAGCCGGTGGAGATCCACGAGGCCGGGCGCGCCGCGGTGCTCGCGGCCCTGGAGTCCGGGGGCGCGAGCCGGCGCGCGAGCCGGGGCCTGCTGTCGGTCGCGCGCTTCCGGCACATCGGCCGGCGCGTGTGGTCGAGCGAACTGGGGCGCGAGGACGACGAGGTCTGGTCGAACCGGACCGATGGCTGAATCCGGGCGAGCGCCGTTGCCCGGCGACCCGCAAGGCCCGCGTCCGGCCGCCGGCGCCGCGGGGCGGCGGCCATGAACCCGGCCGCCGCGCTGCTCGCGGCCGATGGGCCGCTCGCGGGGGCGATCGAGGGATTCCGCCCCCGTCCGCAGCAGCAGGCGATGGCCGTCGCGGTCGCCGACGCGATCGAGAGCGGGGGTGTGCTCGTCTGCGAGGCGGGCACGGGCACCGGCAAGACCCTCGCGTACCTCGTGCCGGCGCTCGCCAGCGGTCGCCGCGTGATCGTCTCCACGGGCACGCGCACGCTGCAGGACCAGCTCTTCCATCGCGACCTGCCGCTCGTCAGCGCCGCGCTCGCCCTGGGCGGCTCCAGCGCGCTGCTGAAGGGCCGCGCGAACTACC
>CAYOJP010000043.1:0-13555 GCA_964404305.1 uncultured Gammaproteobacteria bacterium | reverse complement strand
TACCTGTGCCTGCAGCGGCTGGAGCAGGCGGGTCACGACGGCCTGCCGCTCGGCGACGAACACACCCGGGCGCTCGCCGCGGTGCGCGACTGGGCGAGCCACACGGAGGCCGGCGACATCGCCGAACTCGCCGACGTGCCCGAGTCGTCGGGCGTGTGGCCGCTCGTCACGTCCACGGTCGACAACTGCCTGGGGCAGGACTGCCCGCGCTACCGCGAGTGCCACGTCGTCCAGGCACGCCGCGCCGCGGCGGCGGCGGACGTCGTGGTGGTCAACCATCACCTGTTCCTGGCGGACATGAGCCTGCGCGAGGACGGCGCCGGCGAGGTCCTGCCGGGGGCCGACGTGGTGATCTTCGACGAGGCGCACCAGTTGCCGGATCTGGCGGCCGAGTTCTTCGGCATGGCGATCTCCTCGCGCCAGATCGCCGAGCTCGCGCGCGAGCTCGCCGCGGCGCAGGCGCAGGAGGCACACGAAGCGCGCGACCTGCCCGAGTCCGCGCGCGAGGCCGAGCTGGCCGCGGCGGATCTGCGCGCCGCGCTCGGAGCGCAGGATCGGCGCGAGGACTGGGCGCAGGCGTCCGCCCCCGCGGGCGTCGCGTCCGCGCTCGCGCTGCTCGTCGCCCGCGTCGAGGGCCTGGCCGACGCGCTCGGCGCGCACGCGGAGCGGGGCGCGCAGCTCGCCAACGTCGCGCGGCGCGCCAGCCAGATCGCCGCCCGCCTCGCGCAGTTCACCGACGCCGGCAGCGGCGCGGCCGTGCGCTGGGTCGAGACGCGCCGGCGCGCCTTCATCCTGCATCGCACGCCGCTCGACGTGGCCGGCGTCTTCCAGGAGCGATTGAGCCGCTATCGCAGCGCCTTCGTCTATACCTCCGCCACGCTGGCGGTGGGCGAGAGCTTCGCCTATTTCGCCGGGCGGCTCGGCATCGTGGAGGCGCAGTTCCGCCGCTGGGAGAGCCCCTACGACTTCGACGCGCAGGCCCTGCTGTACCTGCCCGCACTCGCCTGCGTGCCCGGGGACGCCGGCTACACGCGTGCGGTCTGCGAGGCGGCGGTGCCGGTCCTGCGCGCGAGCCACGGTCGCGCCTTCGTCCTGTTCACGAGCCACCGCGCCCTGCAGGAGGCCGCGCGCCTGCTGGCGCAGGCCCTGGACTATCCGCTGCTGGTGCAGGGCGAGGCGGCGCGCGGCGAACTGCTGCAGCGCTTCCGGCGCACGGCGCACGCCGTCCTGCTCGGCACGGCGAGCTTCTGGGAGGGCGTCGACGTGCGCGGCGAGCAGCTCTCGTGCGTGATCATCGACAAGCTGCCGTTCGCGGCGCCGGACGATCCGATGCTCCGGGCGCGCTCGGCGGCGCTGCGCGAGGCGGGCGGCAACCCGTTCGTCGACTACCAGCTGCCCGAGGCCATCATCGCGCTCAAGCAGGGTGTCGGGCGGCTGCTGCGGGACGAGACCGACCGCGGCGTGCTCGCGCTGTGCGACCCGCGCATCCTCGGCAAGCCCTACGGGCGGGCCTTCCTGAACGGCCTGCCGCCGATGCCCGTCACGCGCGACATCGCCGCGGTGCGGCGCTTCTTCGCCGGCGCCACGGCTGCCGCTGCCGCGGCGGGACCCTGAATCCCGCCACGCCGCGGTGCCGCGCCGGCGCCAGCCCCCGGGGCCGCCCGGTCGCGGCCCGGCCCGCTAGCCGCCGCATCACCCGGCAGTGCGACGAAGGTCCGTTTTCCCCGCGCCGCGCGTTGACGGTGACGCCCGTGCGGCGCTCACTACGGATGCGAGCCTGGCCGTTTCCTGATGCTTCACGTTCGATTGCGTCCGCAACTGCCTGCCGTAATGCGACTTGTTTGGCGAACGCGTGCCGGGGAATGACCGGGGCTATACTCGAACCATAAGAAAAGGACACGCGAGGTCCTGCCCAGTCGATTCGATCCGACCAACGAGGAGGAACCAGACGATGTTCGGGAAGAAGAGTGAGCAAACGACCAAGGCGGACGTGCCGGCCGCGACGGACACGCCTCCAGCCATGCCCGAGATCCCGCACCCGGTCACGCGCTCGCGCGACGCGGCGCTGCTCGGGTCCACGCTGCGCATCCGCGGCGACATCGAAGGCGCGGAGGACGTGCTCGTCCAGGGCCACGTGGAGGGCACGGTCACGCTGCAGGGCCATCGCCTGACGATCGGCGAGGAAGGCGACGTGAACGCCACGGTGAACGCCGGGACGGTCATCATCGACGGCCGCGTGCAGGGCGATCTGCAGGCGTCGGACCAGGTGGTGGTGCACCAGAGCGGCAAGATGCTCGGGAACATCCGTGCCCCGCGCGTCGTGCTGGAGGACGGCTGCAAGTTCAAGGGCACGATCGACATGGACGTCGAACCCGTCACCAAGTCGCTCGGCAAGGTCACGGATTTCAAGTCCGTTGCCAGCCGCATCGAGGACGAGGCCGGGCACAAGGCCGTCTGAAGGATCGTCCCCCGGCATTGCCACGGCCCCCGACCGGTCCGCCCGGCGGGGGCCGTGTCGTCTGCGGCGGCGCTCGCGCGGCCGGTGCGCGGGCAGCGATACTGTCACGATGCCGACCGCCGCCGCCCTGCCGCTGCCGCCACGGCTCGTCGCCGCGGGTCTCCTGGCGCTGGCGGTCGTCCTCGTGGCGGGGGGTGCTGCGCGCCTCGTCGACGAGGTGCCGCTGCCGTACCGGGCCGAGCCCCTGCTCGCTGCCTGCGCCGCGGCCGGGCTGCTCCTGCGCCAGCGCCACCTGGTCTGGGGCTACGTCGCCTGGCACCTGCTCGCCTACCTCCTCGTGCTCGTCGCGCCGGCCAGCGTGACGCACGAGCCGATCGGCCTGCTGGCGCTGATCGCCCTCGGCCTGCCCGCGGTGGCCGTCGCGATGGTCGTCGTCGGTGCCTGGGACATCTACGGCGTGCCGGTCCCGCCGCCGGCGACCGCGCGGACGCAACCCCTGTGGTTCACGCCGGGCACGGCCAAGCTCGTGCTGATGAGCCTCGCGACCCTGGGGCTGTACGACCTGTACTGGCATTACCGGAACTGGCGCCTCGTGCGCGAACGCGAGCGCAGCGGCATCCTGCCGCTGTGGCGGGCCGTGTTCGGCGTGCTGTGGGCCTGGTCGCTGTTCGGCCGCATCCGCGACTCGGCGGCCGCTGACGGGTCGCGCCCGCTGCCGGCGGGGCTGCTGGCGGCAGGCTATGTCCTGGCGCACCTGCTGTACCAGTTGCCGGATCCGTGGTGGCCGCTCGCGCTCGCGAGCGTCGCGCCGCTCGCCGTCGCCAACTCGGCCGGGCGGCGGGCCGCCCTCGCGCGCGGTGCGTTCGAGCCGAACGCGTCGTTGTCGCCGTGGAACTGGCTGGCGGTGGGCACCGGCGGGCTGCTGCTCGCCGCCAGCGTCATCGACGCCTTCGCGCCCGCGGGTTGAGCGCAGGTCCCGGGCCTTGCGCCTGCGCCGCGGGGTACTCGACGTGCTGGTCCTGGCCGCGGGCCTCGCCCCCGCGGCGCTCGTGGCGACGCCGGTCCAGCCGGGCTGCGACGCGCGCGCGGCGGCGATGATCGCCGCCCTGAACGCGACGCGGGCCCGCCACGGACTCGCGCCGCTGGTGCCCGACGGGCGCCTGATGCAGGCGGCGCGCACGCACGCCGACGACCTCGCGGCCGGGCCGGGCACCGGCCATGCGGGGACGGACGGATCGACCCCGTCCAAACGCGTGCTGCGCGCGGGCTACGGACACGCTCTGGTCGGCGAGGTGCTGGCCCACGGTCTCGCGTCGCCGCCGCAGGTGGTGGAGGGGTGGCTGGGCAGCCCGGGTCACCGCGCGCTGGTACTCGAGTCGCGCTTCACCGACGTCGGAGTCGCGTATTCCCGCTCGTCACGCGCACACCTGCGCGACCATTGGGTGGCCGACTTCGGAACGCGCGCAGAGGGGGCCGTCGTGCCCTGGGCCTGCGTGCCACCGCGACCGCCCTGAGCGTCACAGGCTGTCGAAGTCCGGTGGCACCGGTTTCCAGCCCTCGGCGTAGGGCGACATGAGGCGGACGGTCAGGCGCAGGTGCCGGAAGCGCCAGGCGCCGTCGGTGTCGCGAATGGCACGGGCGTCGTACCAGCCGCCGATCCAGTACGCGACCGCCTGGCCGTCCGGCCGCGGGTGCGTGGCGACTTCCCACAGGTAGAAGAAGCACTCCGCGGTGTCGTCGTCCTCGAACGCGAAGACGGGTGTCGTGAGGTAGTGCAGCGTCCAGTTGAAGCCGCGCCCGGTGTTGGCGTGCATCTGCTCGACGATCCGATCGCCCCCCTCGAGGCTGCCGAAGCGATCGACGTCGAAGCGGGCGTCGGCGGTGAACAGCGGCCGCAGCAGCGCCGGATCGCAGCCGGCGTCGGCGCCGCGGGCGAATCCCGCGACCAGGTCGCGCAGCGCCTCGCGGTCCTCCAGGCGGAGCAGCCGGCGGGCGATGTCGTCGGTAGCCATCGCTCGGCCTGCTCAGTCCGCCTGCGCGCCGTGGGTCGCGACGAAGCGCGACGGATCGAAGCTGTACGGCACCTGCGAGGCGCCCTTGTACAGTTCCACGTGCGGCGCGCTCTCGGCGAACGCGAGCGCGAGGTGGTACAGGGGCCGCAGGTCGGCGGGCACCGCTCCGAACGGATGCCGGTCGAGGAGCGCGAGGATGGCCTCGATGTGCGGCAGCATCGCGTCGTAGAACGCCTGGAACTCGGCGGCGCTCGCGGTCCAGCGGCGCTGCGAGCGGGCGTCCTCGGTCGGCTGCGCCCACACGGGCACGAAGGATTCGAGCGTGGCGAACTGCGGCGGCAGGAGCGGTGCGGTCATGGGCTGTCCTCGCGCGGTCAGGCCGTCGCCATGTGGCGGCGCCAGTGGTGCAGGTGGTTGCGGATCATGATCTCCTCGTCCATGAGCGGCATGCGCTCGAGGGCGCCGGAGGCCAGCCCCTCGTGCGTGTCCTCCATGGTCGAGGTGTCCTCGAGCCAGGCGTTGCGGTGCAGGGCGACCGTGTGCGCGATGGCCACGCGCTCGGACGCCGTGCGCGGCGTGCGGAAGTAGTTGCTGCCCTCCCACAGCGTGCGATCGTGCGCGAGCGGCCAGAACTGGTGCGAGAACCAGGTCATGCCCGGATAGCCGTTGCCGGCGCACAGGTGCAGGACGAAGTTCGGGAAGAACGACGGGAATTCGAACTGGAAGTCGGCGCGGCGCGCGGGGTTGATGTCGGGCGGCAGTTCCTGCAGGCGCGGCCCGTGCGTCGCCGAGCCGGCCAGGCGGGCGGCGAACACGCCGGTGGCGGGCGTCGGCCGGAAGGTCTTCGGCAGCGGCACGTACAGCGTCGAGGTCGAGTGCGGGCCGAAGCAGCGGAAGCCGTCGTGCTGGAGGACCGCGAGGCTTGGCAGCGTCGGCCGGTGGATCGTCGGCACGTGGTAGCCCTCGGTGAAGGCGTACATCGCCACCTTCCAGTTGCAGTTGAGCACGCTGCTGTAGCGGTAGGCGGTGCCGGAGTCGCCGTACGGGTAGCCGGAGAAGTGTGCGCCGATGCCGCCCAGGAATTCGGCCAGCGACTGCGGCGGCGTGGCCGCCAGGTGCACGAACACGAAGCCCTCCCAGACATCGCAGGCGATCGGCTTGAGCGTCGTGCACTCCTGCGGCAGGGCGCCGAATGCTTCCCGGCGCGGGACCGTGACGCACTCGCCGGTCGGCTTGAAGACCCAGCCGTGAAAGCGGCACCACAGCAGGTTCTTCGGCGCCCGGCCGAAGGTCTCGTTGCCCGTCTCCGGCACGAGCTTGTTGCCGCGGTGGGGGCAGACGTTGTGCCAGGCCCGGATCGCCCCGTCCTCGCCGCGGACCAGCAGCACCGAGGTGCGGGCGACGTCGATGCGCTTGACCTTGTAGGCCCCGGGCCCGGGCAGTTCCTCGACCCGGCCGACCTTCAGCCACGTGCGGCGGAAGATCCGCTCGCGCTCGAGTTCGAACGCCGCCGGGCTGAGCAGGTCGCCGACCTCGACCGGACCGGTGCCCAGGTCGGGGTAGGCGCTGGTGTAGGGCATGGTTTCGCGCAGATTCGCGGCCATCGATCGACTCCTGCCTGGGGTGGGGACGGACCCGCACACTCTAGGCGCGGCCGGGAGGGGCGGCTAGCCTGCCGGCGCGGCCGTTCAGCCTGTCGCTGCAGGCCGGAGCGGCGCGCTGGGAGGCACGGGAGACCCCGGGGGCAGGGGGGGCTCCTCGACAGGACTGCCAATCGTCGCTATGGTCGAAGCGTCGGATCCGGCGGTACGGGGCAGCGCGAGCGGAGATGAACGGGGCGATCGACAGCGCACGCCTGCCCGGCTTCGTTCCGGGCAACCGGCCGTTCGCGCGCGAGCTGGACGGCTTCCGCACGACCGACTTCGATCTGGCGCGCGAGCACCTGTTCAGCGCCTACCTGCGGCACCGCTTCGAATGCCCGCGCTCGTCGGCCGGCTACCGCTTCATGCTGCAGCGGCTGCAGTTGCCGGAGGTGGCGGTCAACGTGATCGGCTACGGGGGCCGCACGCTGGTCGAATCCGAGCCGACCGCCGACTTCTACTGCCTGCAGCTGTCCGTGCGCGGCACGTGCCGCATCGAGCAGGACGGCGTCGAGGTCGCGCTGCCACCCGGTTCGCTGTACGTGATCAGCCCCCATCACCGCCTGCGGCAGGTGCACCCGGCGGGCTACGTGCAGATCAATGCGCGTCTGGGCCGCGGGCTGGTGGAGGCATTCGTCGCCGCGGACGACGGCGGCCGCCGCGCGCCGCTGGAGTTCGTCCGGGCGGCCTTCCCGGCCAGCGGCGCCGCGCGACCGCTGGCGGGGTTCCTGCGCTACCTGTGCGAGGATTCGGCGAGCGATCTGGCGCCCGGCTACGATCCGGCCGCCGGCCTGCTGGCCGAGCGCACGCTGCTCGCGTTGCTCATGGCCGTGATACCCAGCAACCGCGGCGAGCGGTCGCTGGCGGCGGGCGAGGGGCCGGCAGCCCTGCGCCGGGCGCTGGGCTACATGCGGGACAACCGCACCGAGGCGCTGACGGTGGCCGGCATCGCCGGGCAGGCGGGCGTCAGCGAGCGCACGCTGTTCGACCTGTTCCGCCGGCATCGCCGCGCCGGCCCGATGGCCGTGCTGAAGGACCTGCGCTTCGAACAGGCCCGCGCCGCGCTGTTGCGGCCGGCGGTCGCCGATGACTCGGTCACGACGGTCGCCCTGCGCTGCGGTTTCAATCACCTGAGCAAGTTCGCGGCGGAGTATCGCCGCCGCTACGGCGAGACCCCGCGCGAGACGCTCGGCCGCTCGCGCCGGGTGCATTCGCCGCTTACGGTGACCGGTGACCGGTGACGGCGCGGATCACTGCTCGCGAACGAGACAGATCTTCTCCACCGCGTCGGCGAAGAACCAGGCCGAGCCCGCCTCGCCGACGATGCGCAGTACCGCGTCGCCATCGCGGACGCGCAGGCCCGCCAGCACGTCCACGCCGCGGGCGAAGAACGGCCCCGGCCACAGGGGCGCGCTCGGACCGGCGATCACCACGCGACGCGCGCCCGAGGCGGCGTCGAGCAACGCGTCGAGACCGCCCTCCACGAGTGTCGACCCGGTCAGCAGCACGACGTCGGTGTCGGCCAGCGCCGCCGCCGCGTCCACCGACGGGCACCACAGGTCGCGTTCGTCCGCCTTGAGCGATTCGGGGTGGCTGTCGAGCACGCGCAACCGCGCGACCCGGCCCTTGAGTGCCTTCAGGAAGGGCGGGAAGGCGCCGCACAGCGTCACGCGATCGGGCGGGGCGATTCCGGCGGCCGCCAGCGCGTCGAGGCCGGCCAGCAGGCGCGCGCCCGGCAGTCTCTGGCGCCCGGCGGCGAACGCCGACAGGGCATTCAGGGTCGCCACCGCGATCGCTCGCTTGAGCGCGAGGCGATCGTCGGCCCAGCCGGCCACCTCCCAGGCGTCCATGCCGGCGATCCGACCGGCCGGCGGCGCGGACGCGGCGCTGCGCGGACAGCAGGCAATCTCCGCCGGGTCGCGCGGAGTCCAGGCGAGGCCGACCTCACCGCTCGCGAGCCGCGCCGCGGTGAAGTACACCCCGACGCGCAGGTCCGCGAGCGGGCATGGCGCCGGGCGCAGGTGGGCCGCGAGATCGGCCCGCCAGTCCGCGACCAGCGTCATGCGCGCGCCATGCTCAGCCCGCCTTCAGAGCCGCGAGCACCTGTTCGGGATGCGCCTCGGCCTTGGGGACTTTCTTCCAGTGCCTGCGCACCTTGCCGTCCGCCCCGATCCACACGGTCGAGCGGATGACGCCGGTGACCTTGCGGCCGTACATCACCTTCTCGCCCCAGGCACCGTACTTCGCCATCACTTCCTTGTCAGGGTCGGACAGCAGCGTGAACGGCAGCTTGTACTTGGCCGCGAACTTCGCGTGCGAGGCGGCATCGTCCGGCGACACGCCGAGTACGGCCACGCCCAGCTTCTGCAAATCCTTCCAGGCATCGCGAAAGCCGCAGGCTTCCTTCGTGCAGCCGGGCGTGTCGTCCTTCGGATAGAAGTACAGGACGACGTCCCGGCCCTTCAGATCCTTCAGGGCGACTTTCCTGCCGCCGGCGTCGGTGAGCGTGAACGCGGGTGCCGCCTTGCCTTCTTCTATGGCCATGCGCAGAGTGCTCCGGGAGTGAGTGGGCCCGGCGGCTATTGTGCACAGCCGTCCCGGTCGCCCGCCACCGCCGGGCACGGCACGCGCGGAGCGACCCGGGGGCCGTGCAATCGGGCCGCGGCCGGCCCGGAAACCACCGGGCGCGCCACCAGCACCGGGCCGGCCGGGAACGCTGCTGCTGCGCGACTGTCGAACGCGCGCCGCGCCTACCCGCACAGGAGCCATGCCATGAATGCACGCCAGGACCGGTCGTACCCGTTGCAGCGCCTGCTGCTGGGGGTGGTGATGCTCGTCGCCACGGGGACCGCGGCGGCGGCGACCGAGCCGTTCACCGAGGAGCGATTCCAGGCGCTGCAGGCGGAAGGCGCGCTGGTGCTGGTCGATGTACATGCCGACTGGTGCCCGACCTGCGCGAAGCAGCAGGCGATACTCGATGCTTACCAGGCCGCGCGTCCCGCGGTCACGCTGCACCGGCTGCTCGTCGATTTCGACAGCCAGAAGCAGTGGGTGAAGCACTTCAAGGCACCGCGCCAGTCGACCCTGCTCCTGTACCGGGGCCCGGTCCAGAAGTGGTTCAGCGTCGCGGAGACGCGCGAGGCGGAGATCTTCAAGGCCATCGACGAGGCGGCGGGCGCCACGCGGTGACCCTGGACGCCGGCGCCATCCTGCTGGCCTTCCTGGCCGGCGTTCTGGGCGTACTCTCGCCCTGCGTCTGGCCGCTGGTGCCGATCGTGATGGGCAGCGCCGCCGGCAGCGGGCGCGCCGGGCCGCTGGCGCTGGCCGCCGGGCTCAGCCTCGCGTTTGCGCTCGCCGGCACGGTCCTCAGCTTCGCGCTGATCAGCCTCGGCCTGGACCCCGAGTCGTTCCGGTTCGTGGCCGCCGCGTTGCTGGTACTGGTGTCCGTCCCGCTGCTGGTGCCGCGCGCCGGGGAGTGGCTCACCGTGGCCTTGTCGCGGTTCACGGCGGGCCTCGATCCGGGCCGCGCCGGCACCACGACGGCGTGGCCGGCCCAGTTCGGTGTCGGCATGCTGCTGGGCCTGGTCTGGCTGCCGTGCGTGGGGCCCACGCTCGGCGCGGCGATCGCGCTGGCCTCGCTCGGGCAGGCGATGATCCAGTCCTTCATCGTGATGCTCGCCTTCGGGATCGGTACGGCGGCGGTGCTGCTGGCCGCGGGCCTGCTGTCGGCCCGCGCGCTGCAGCGGCTGCGACCGCAGGTGCTGCAGCGCGCCGGGTCGGGCAAACGCTTCCTGGGCACCGCGCTGCTGGTCCTCGGGCTGCTGGTGCTGAGCGGGGTCGACAAGCGGCTCGAAGCCTGGGCGCTCGGCTGGTTGCCGGAGTGGGCGACCAGCCTGTGACGCGGGACCGGCCGGGATGCGGCGCCGGTCGGCCGGCCGGTGCCGCGGGCAGGCGGAACCCCGCTCCACCGGCACACGGCGCAGGCGCTGTCAGTACAGGGAGACGACGCGGTCGTTGACGAACGTGTAGCGCGGCTGCTTGTACCAGCCGTACAGGAGCGACCAGCGCGGCTCCTTGTGCACCTTCGCGGCGTAAATCCGCAACTGCCCGTCGCGCGGGTTCATCCAGAAGTCGAGGTCGTACACCTTCCTCGGATCGCTGGCGAGGTGGAAATCCGTGCAGGCGAAATAGGTGTTGCCGTCGATCCGGCGTACCGGATCGTGGATCTTCACGAACTTCAGCGCGAGCATCTCGCCGGTCCGGTCGTCGCGCAGGTGGAAGACGCCGTCCGCGTCCACCTGCGCGGCGATATGCGCCAGCATCGCTTCCTTGATGTCCTCGGCGTAGAACTTCTGCGCTGCGACCGGCGCCTGCGGCGGCGTACCGCTGCCGGCGCGGGTCGCCTCGGCGGCGGCGCCCGCGCCGTGCACCAGCAGCAGCGCGGCCAGCAGCAGGCCGGGCCGGCTCATGCCGGCCGGCCCGGCCGCCGCCGCCCGGGCATGCCTCAGTGCTCCTCCGCCGCCGGGGTGGCGCCGGATTCCGGGGACCCGGCGTCCGCGTCGCCCTGCTCCTTCGACTCGGTCGCGGTGCCGGCGTGCTCCTTCGATTCGGCCGCGGTGCCGGCATGTTCCTTCGTCTCGGCCGGCGCGCCGCCGTGTTCCTTGGATTCGGCGGCTGCGCCACCATGATCGGCGGCGAATGCCAGCAGGGGCAGGCTCAACAGCAGGGCGATGACGGGCTTCATGGAGTGACTCCTCGGGAGTGTGAGCCGGCAGCATAGCCGGTCTTCGGCGAGGGTCGCTACGGAGGCGGTGCGGCCGCCCGGGCCATCGCAGCGGCGGCGTCGACCTCGAGGTTGCGCGGCCGGAACGGCTCGTCCAGCCAGGCCCATGGCGAGAACGCCAGCTCGCGCGCCTCGGGCAGTCCCAGCGCGCCTGCCTCGCGGGTGGTGGCGCCGCCCTCGGCGGGCTTCGCGTAGCTGCGGAACAGCCGGTCCCACAGGCTCAGGATGGTGGAGAAGTTGGCGTTGCCGTAGCGCCGATCCACCGCGTGATGGGCGGCATGGTAGCGCGGCGTGACGATGATCCAGGAGAGCCAGCGCTCGACCGCGTCCGGGAAATCGATGTTGCTGTGATGGAACTGCGCGGCCAGGCTCACCATGGCCTCGAACAGGAACCAGGCCACCACGGTCGGTCCCCAGGCCACCACCCACAGCGCCTTCGCCAGCGCCGACAGCAGCAGCTCGCCGGGATGGAAGCGCAGGGCCGTGGTCACGTCCATGCCGGTGTCGGCATGGTGCGCCTTGTGAAAGCGCCACAGGAAGCGGACCCGGTGATTGGCGCGATGCCACAGGTAATCGAAGCCATCGAGCACCACGATCGACGCCACGATTTCCGTCCAGCCGACCAGCCCGAGCCAGCGCGACAGGCCCCAGCCCTGTTCCTCGACGTGTACCGCCCAGAGCAGGGCGGGCACGTACACGACCACCCGGACGAGCACGGTGTTCAGAGTCGCGACGCCGGCATGGAACGCGAAGCGCCGCCAGCGGGCGACGCGCCACGGACGCGCCGGGGCGAGGGTCTCGATGCCGAGGAACAGCAGCAGCCCGGCGACGAAGACGACGAGCCGGCCGGTGTCGAGATTGAGTTCCATGCCCCGTGCTCCCGCGGACGCCGCGCCGCCCGGGGTATCGTCCGGCGTCGGCCGGGAAAGTTCCAGCCGCCCCGGAACCCGGAGCAGGTGCCGGGCGCGTCCCGCGACCTCGACGAGGTGGTGTCGTGGATGGCAGAAAACGTCACTCCGTCCAGCGCCGGTGCCGGGCGGGTCCGCAGCGACCGTGAGCGCGCAGGACGCGCGCGACCGAGCGATACATGGACGTACTCGAGCGCGTCGCGGCGGACCCGCCCGGCACCGGCGCCCACGCCCGGCGGTGTCCCGACGCCACGTGCGGCACTGGCTGCTTTCCCGGTCACGTGCCGGCGCCCGGTGCGTCGCCGCCGCGGCGCGGGGCGTACCGATCAGCTCAGGAACCGCGTGACGTCCGTGTCGACGAGCAGCGTCGCCGCCGCGGTCGACCAGCTCGCGTAGTGCTGGCCATCGATCAGGACGGGCGGGCCGCTGTCCGGCGTCCACCCCGCCCCCAGCGACAGCACCACGTCGCCGCTGTTGCCGGCGATGCGCAGGCTGGCGTGATCGGTGAGGGCGAGCAGGTCCGTCAGTCCGAGCACGAGCCCGTTGTTGCCGGACCCGGTCAGGTCGATGACCTCGATGCCCGTCAGCCGCGCGTCGGGGACGAGGGTCAGGTCGATGGCGACGCCGCTGCCGTCGATCCTGAGCGTGTCGGTGCCCGTGCCGCCGTCGACGCGGCGGTCGAGCGCGTCCCAAACCAGCACGTCGTCGCCGGCACCGCCGAGGAGGACATCCTCGCCGCCGCCGCCGTCGAGGGTGTCGTCGCCGCGTCCGCCGACGAGGGACTCGTCCGCCGCCCCGCCGGTGAGCAAGTCGTTGCCGCTGCCGCCCTGCAGGTCGACGGCGCCGGTGTAGTCGCGGCCGAACACGAGATAGGTCGCGCCGGCGTAAGCGTCGGCACGGTAGGCGCCGATGAGCAGGTCATCGAAGCCGTCGCCATCGACGTCGCCGGCCCCGGTGACGGTACGGCCGCTGAAATCGTTGGCGGCGACGCCGTCGAAGCGCAGGCCGGCGCTGTCGTCGAGCGTCGCCAGCGACAGCGTCGGCGTGAACCCCTGCGCCTTGCCGAACACGAGCCACGTGGAGCCGGCGAAGGCGTCTCCGCCGGGGTCCGCGCCGAGCGCACCGACGAGGAGATCGTCGTAGCCGTCGCCGTTGACGTCCCCCGCCGCACTGACGGCCACGCCGGCGCGATCGCCGGCGAGGGCACCGTCGATGCGGTAGCCGTCGCTCCCGTCGAGCGCGGCCAACTCGACCGTCGCCGCGAAGCCGCCGGCGCGACCGAAGACGACGTACGCGGCGCCCGACGTGGTGCCGCCGGGATCGGCCCCGTAGGCGCCGATGATTAGGTCCTCGAGACCGTCGCCATTGACATCGCCTCCCGCCGAGATCGCAAAGCCGGTTGCGTCGCCACTGGCGGCGCCGTTGAGCCGCAGGCCGCTGGCGCCGTTCAGACCCGACAGCGTCGCTGGCGGCGCGCCGCCCGCGGCACTGCCGTACACGACACCGATCAGGCCCGCGCCGGCCACGCCGGCCCCGCCGCCGTCCGGATCGGGCTGGTAGGCGCCGATGATGACGTCGTCGTAGCCGTCGCCGTCGATGTCCGCCGCGGCGACCGCCACGCCGGCGGCATCGCCGGCCGCCGCGCCGTCGATCCAGTAGCCGGCGGTCGCGCCCAGCGTGCCGAGATCCGTCGAGGCCGCGAACGGGGTGCCCTTGCCGTAGACCACGTAGACCGAACCGGTGCTGGTGCCGCC
>CAYOJP010000042.1:0-19980 GCA_964404305.1 uncultured Gammaproteobacteria bacterium | reverse complement strand
TCCTGGCGGGAGCCGTCGGTATCGGCAGCCGCGAGAGCCTGGAGCGCGACATGCGATCGCGCTCGCCGCTGCCTTACATCGTCATCGGTATCGTCGGTACCGCGCTGTTCATCTTCACCGTCGTGACGGTCGTGCGGCTGGTGCTGCGGGGGGCGGGCGCTTGACGCGATGCCTGTCGCGGCTGAAGCCGCTCCTGCAGGAGCCTTGCTCCAGCGCTGAGCGAACGTTCCTGCAGGAGCGGGCTTGCCCGCGATGGCCCTCCCCGGGGTTGGCACCAACCGCTATCGCGGCTGAAGCCGCTCCTACAGGGGAACAGGGCTGGCGGGAGCGATCCCCCTGCGTGGGCGCCGCCTCAGCCGATCGAGCGCGCTGCGGCGTCGCGACTCCAGGGGCCCAGCGGTTCGACGACGAGATCGGTGACCGGCGTGTAGCGGCAGGGGTAGATCCGATCCGCGCCGCCCTGCTGCGGCGTGCCGGAGAGCGCGCGCGCCTCGCCCTCGACCAGGCGCGAGGCGCAGATCGCGCAGCGCCCCTGCTGGCAGCCGAGCGTCATGCGCACGCCCGCGCGGGTCGCGGCGGCCGCGATCGGTGTGCCCGGCAGGCAGTCGAAGCTCGTCCGTGCGCCGTCGCGGCCGAGGAGCGTGACGCGCCGCGGGACGACCGCGCCCGCCGGCACGCTCATCGCGCGCGCTCCGGCACCGGGAACACCTCAATCACACCGCCGGCACCACCGGCACCGCACCGCGCACGTCGTCGAACAACTGCGCGAGCGCCGGGTTCTGCGGCTCCGGCAGCGCGCCGCCGGGCTGGGCCTCGATCAGCTTGCGCAGCAGGCGCCGGCAGCGCATCGGCCCGGTATCGGTCGCGAGCAGAACCGGATCGAGTTCGTCGAACGTGCGCCCACCCATCATCCGCTGCTGCGCCTCCAGGATCGGCTTGTCCTGCCCGGCGAACGCGGCGTCGATGGCCCGCTCCCACTCCTCGCCCGCGGCCGGATCGTCCTGCCGGTAGGAACGCGAGCAGCCCCAGAAGTACCAGGTGCTGGTCTCGTCCTTCGGCGTGAGGATGTCGGTACCGTACATCCAGATCCCGGCATCGCGCGGCTGGCCGGTCGGCGTGATGCCGACGTCGAGCAGCATGTGCGCGGGGGCATCCCAGCGCATGTTCAGCCAGTGGTCCACCGCCTTGCCGTAGTGCCCCATCATCATGTCCCAGGCCGGGGGCGCCAGGCCGTCCGGGCACCAGCGATTCGAGTACACGGTCGTCCCGCGCTGGACGATCTCGTGCTCCCCGCGCTTGATCGCATCGCTGCCGAGGATGCCCTCGTGCACGAACTCCACGTGGGTGAGGTCCATCAGGTTGTCGGTGATGAGCTCGTAGTGGGCGTGCATCTCGATCACGCCGCCCACCGTCGGGAAACGCGGATCGGTATGGCAGGAGAAATCCGGGATGCCCGCCGGATCGGCCAGCGCATGGTCGCCCATCCAGATCCACAGCATGTCGTGGCGCTCGATGAGCGGGTAGCTGCGCAGCTTGGCCTTGGCGGGGATGTGGCCCTCGCCGTGCGGGTTGTGCACGCAGGTTCCGCGCGAGTCGAAGCGCAAACCGTGGTAAGGGCACTGCACCGCGCCGTCCACGAGTTTGCCCATGTTCAGGGGTGCGAACCGGTGCGGGCACATGTTCGAGAGCGCCACCGGCTTCCCGTCGGCCTGCCGGAACAGCAGGATGGACTCCCCCAGGATCGTCCGCTCGAACAGTTCCGCGCCGACCTCCTTCGTCCAGGCCGCCACGTACCAGGCATTGCGTAGAAACATCGTTTCGCCCTCTTCCCGCGCCCGCGCTCAGATCACCGGGGCCACCGGCACCGACTGCCGTTGCTGCGTGAACAGATCCGCCAGCGCCGGGTTCACCGGCTGCGGCACCGTGCCACCGTCGCGCTCGGCGATGAGTTTCGCCAGCAGCCGCCGGCAGCGCATCGGGCCCGAGTCGCTCTTCAGCAGCACCGGGTCCAGCTCGTCGAAGGTGCGGCCGGCCATCATGCGGGCCTGTGCCTCCAGCATCGGCTTGTCCTGGCCACCGAAGGCGGCGTCGATCGCCCGCTCCCAGGCTTCGCCGACAGCCGGGTTGTCGACGTCGTGGGACCGGGAGATGCCCCAGAAGTACCAGGTCGAGTTCTCGTCCTTCGGCGTCAGGATATCGGTACCGTAGACCCAGACCCCCTCGTCGCGCGGACGGCCCACCGGCGTCACGCCGACGTCGAGCAGCATGTGGGCGGGCGCATCCCAGCGCATGTACAGCCAGTGGTCGACGGGTTTGCCGTAGTGCCCGAACGCCGCATCCCAGGCCGGGGGCGCCAGGCCGTCCGGGCACCAGCGGTTGGAATACACGGTCGTGCCGCGCTGGATGACCTCATGCTGGCCGCGGGCAATCGCGTCGCTGCCGAGGATGCCCTCGTGCACGAACTCGGCGTGCGTGAGATCCATCAGGTTGTCGGTGACGAGTTCGTAGTGCGCACGCATCTCGATCACGCCTCCCGAGGTCGGAAAGCGGGGATCGGTATGGCAGGAGAAGTCCGGAATGCCCGCCGGATCGGCGAGCGCGTGCTCGCCGGTCCAGATCCAGAGCATGTCGTGCCGCTCGACGATGGGGTAGTTGCGCAGTCGCGCCTTGGCCGGGATGTGCCCGTCGCCGTGCGGGTTGTGCACGCAGGCGCCGCGAGTGTCGAAACGCAGTCCGTGGTAGGGACACTGCACCGCGCCGTCGACGATCCTGCCCATGTGCAACGGCGCGAACCGGTGCGGACACATGTTCGACACCGCGACCGGCGCGCCGTCGGGCTGCCGGAACAGCAGGACCGACTCGCCCAGGATCGTCCGCTCGAACAACCCGCTGCCGACCTCGTTGCTCCAGGCTGCCACGTACCATGCATTGCGCAGGAACATTCCCGTGCCCTCCCCTTTGCGGCGCCCGCCTCAGGCGGCGTGCGCCCTGTCGGTCCGTTCGTTCAGATCGCGCAGCGCCGCCAGTTCGGCAGCGGTCGGCGGCACCGTGGTCGCGATCGTCGCGGCCGCCCGCAGCGGCCAGCCGGTCTCCGCCTGCATGGCCTCGAGCGTCACGCCCGGATGCAGGCTCGTCACGACCAGTTCCCGGGTCTGCGGGTCCGGCGTGAGGATGCCGAGATCGGTGATGACGGCGGTCGGCCCGCGAGTCGCCAGCCCCGCCTCGCGCCGGGAATCGCCGCCGGTAAGGTGCCCCGCCGACGTGACGAAGTCCAGCGCATCGACGAAGGCGCGCCGGCCCTGCTTGAGCATGATCAGCACCTCGCCGCAGGCGGCGGCGATCTCGGGCGCGCCACCCGCCCCCGGCAGCCGCACCTTGGGCCGGGCGTAGGTTCCGCCCACCACCGTGGTGTTGATGTTGGCGTAGCGGTCGATCTGGGCCGCGCCGAGGAACCCGACGTCGATCCGGCCGCCCTGCAGCCAGTACGCGAACATCTCGGGGACCGGCACGATGAAGTCCGCGGTTTCGGCCAGCTCGCCGTCGCCGATCGACAGGGGCAGAACCTCCGGCTTGGCCCCCACGGTGCCGGACTCGTAGATGAGCACGATATCGGGCGCGTGCGTGAGCCGCGCCAGGTTGGCGGCGGCGCTGGGCAGCCCGATGCCGACGAAGCACACGCAGCCGTCGCGCAGCTGGCGGGCGGCGACGACCGTCATGATCTCGTTCGCGGTATAGCCCGGTTCACTCATCCGTCCCCCTCCGCCCGCGCCCGGCCCGGCCGGGACGCGCGGGTCATGCCGCCCGCACGCTGCGGCGGTGCTCCTCGAAATCGCAGGTGTCCAGCACGTGCCGCTGCATCCAGGCGCGGAACGTGTCGCGGTCGCGCGCGATGTCGTCCCAGTCGGAATAGAAGCGGTTGTCACGGACGGAATAACCCAGAGCGTAGGACGGGTGGGCGCCGCCCGGCACGCAGCACACCGCGCTGACCGCCCAGCGTGGCAGGATCACCTGGTTCGGCACGGGCTCCAGCGCATCGACGATCTCCTCGACGGTCACGATCGCGCGCTGCGCGCACAGCACCGCTTCCTTCTGCACCCCGACGATGCCCCACATCTGCACGTTGCCGCGCCGATCGGCCCGCTGGGCGTGGATCAGGGCCACGTCCGCGCGGATCGACGGGACCGCGGCGAGGACCTCTCCCGTGAACGGGCAGGTCACGCTGCGGATCTCGGGGTTGTAGCGCGCGAGATCGTTGCCCCGGTGTCCGCGCAGCACCGCGAGCGGCAGGTTGGAGGCGCCGGCGGCGTAGGCGGCCGCCATGTCGGCGTGGGTGCGCTCGGACAGCGCCAGGGGCCGCGGCCAGTCCTTCTCCACGGCATCCCGCAGCCGGTGCAGCGAGCCGACGCCAGGGTTGCCGCCCCACGAGAACTGCAGGTGGCGCACGAGGCCCATGCCGATGATCTGGTCGCACACGAGGTCCGGCGTCATCTTCACCAGCGACAGGTCGGTGCGTCCCTGGCGGATGACCTCGTGGCCGGCCGCGTGCGGAATGAGGTGGGTGAACCCCTCGACGACGATGCGATCGCCGTCGCGAACGAGGCCGGCGACGGCGTCGCGGAGCGGAAGGATCTCGGCCATGCCTGCAACCTCAGCGCGGGTAGTACGGCGGAATCTGCGCGGCGTAGTTGAAGATCTGCGCGCGGGCCTCGGTGTAGTCGTGCAGCGATTCCACGCCCAGGTCGCGCCCGTACCCGGAGGAGCCGACCCCGCCGAACGGCGATGACGGCGTCACGCGCTTGTAGCAGTTGATCCAGACCATCCCGGCACGGATCGCGTCCGCCATGCGGTGCGCCCGGTGCAGGTTGCTCGTCCACAGGCCGCCACCCAGCCCGTACTCAGTCGCATTCGCCAGCGCGAGCGCCTCCTCGTCGTCCCGGAAGGTCGTCACGGAGACGAACGGCCCGAACACCTCCTCCTGGAAGATGCGGTCGCCGGGGTTCGCCGTCACGACAGTGGGCTGCAGGTAGTAGCCGTTCGCCAGATCCGGCCGGCCCTCCGGCGGCGCGGCGCCCAGGATCACCCGGCTGCCCTGGTCCCTGGCGACCTTGCAGTAGGCGAGCACGCGGTCCAGGTGCAGCTTCGAGGTGAGCGGACCCATCTCGGTCCTGGGGTCCATCGGATCGCCGACCCGGATGCTCGCGGCGAGCTTGACGAAGCGCTCGAGGAACTCGTCGGCGATGCTCTCCTGCAGCAGCAGCCGGGAACCGGCGATGCAGGCCTGGCCCTGGTTGTGGAAGATGGCGAAGGCCGAGCCGCCGACCGCCGCCGCCAGGTTGGCGTCGGCGAACACGATGTTCGCGCCCTTGCCGCCCAGTTCGAGCTGCACGCGCTTCAGGTTGCCCGCCGAGGCCTGCACGATGCGCCGGCCGACGGCGGTCGACCCGGTGAAGGCGATCTTCTGCACGCCGGGGTGCTCGGCCAGGTGCTGGCCTGCCGTCTGGCCGTAACCGGGGACGATGTTCACGACGCCGGGCGGGAACCCGACCTCGGCCATGATCTCGGCCAGTCGCAGCGTCGACAGCGGCACGAGTTCGGAAGGCTTCATCACCACGCAGTTGCCGGCGGCGAGCGCCGGTCCGAGCTTCCAGCTGCAGAACATCAGCGGGAAGTTCCACGGCACGATCTGGCCGACCACGCCAATCGGCTGCCGTTTCACGAGGCTCAGGAAGCCGGCGTCGATCGGCGTCACACGGCCGTCGATCTTGTCGGCGATGCCGCCAAAGTAGCGGAAGTTGGCGAGCGTGCGCGGCACGTCGAGCAGGCGCGTGTCGCGCACCGGATGACCGGTGTCGAGCGCCTCCAGCTCGACGAACTCCTCGAAGCAGGCCTCGATGCGATCCGCGAGCCTGAGGATCAGGCGACCGCGCTCGGCCGGGGCGGTGTCGCGCCACTTCGGGAAGGCCGCCGTGGCCGCCGCCACCGCGCGATCGACATCCGGCGCGCGGGCTTCGGCGACCTTCGCTATCAGGCTGCCATCGTGCGGATTGAGGACGTCGACCGTGCCGCCGTCGAGCGCGTCGACGAACTCGCCATTGATGAACAGCTTCGTGGGGAAACGGATCCGCTTGGTGTCGAGCATGGCGACCTCGCACTGCCTGCTTCCGGAACCGCGTGCCGGTCCGGTTGTGGTTCGGGGAAGAGCGCCGGGCGGCGTGCCGGCAGGCCGCGCCTCCCGGCGATCACGAGCGGTCAGAAATCGACCGGGTACGGCGAGAGCTCGCCGTTCGCGTACCTGTGCTCGAGGCCCGGGGTCATGTTCTCCCACACGAGCAGCATCGAGCGCTTGGCGGAATACCCCTGGTGGCGGATGTCGGCGGGCATGGCCGAGATGTCGCCGGCGCGCATGACGACGCGCGCGCGCGGCTCGGCGGTGGCCTTGTCCTTGACGTTCCAGGTGATCTCGTCAGAGAGCTGCAGGAAGTATTCGACGCGGTCGTTGCCATGCTCGACCGGCAGGATGTACTCCTCGGTGGTCGGGCAGTAGGCGCTCGCGCCGACGATGGAGCACACCGACGGATTCCAGGTGACCGGCGAGCGCGACAGGTAGGCGAACAGGTTGAAGCCGCCCAGGCGCCCCTCGTAGCCCGGCGCGGCGTGGACCTCCGGCTCGTCCTGCGCGACGTCGGCGAACGCGCGGTTGATCGGGCGCACGTTGCCCTCGGAGCGGCGCGGCGTGTCGCCCGGCATCCCGACCATGCGGGTCGCAACCTCGCGCTGGAAATTGACGGCCTCGGGGTTGGAGCCGTGCTTGCGTCCGAACGGGGAACCGGTCTCCAGCGGTGCGGCGAACGGGTCGTAGCCGGCGTTCACCCAGTCGGCGAGAATCTCCTTGAAGCAACCCATCAGCACCTGCCCGTCGATCACCTCGCTGAAGTCGGTGCCGGCCTTCTTGTAGGCGCCGTTGTAGGCGCCCACGAACATCTCGACGGTGCCGTAGCGGTTGCAGGTTCCGAACACCTCATCGAAGTTCACCCAGCCGTAGAAGAATCCCCACGCCACATCACGCATCAGCGCGCGCAGGAAGGCGTCCGCGTTCATCAGGTACGTGCCGCGCGGGTAGCCGATGCGGGCGAAGTACTCGTCGCGCTCGAAAGTGAAGCTGCCGACGCTGAAACTGCGATACCCGTTGTCGGGGTGCGGAGCGCTGGCGCGGTGCGGGGCGGTCACGACGGCGGGTGCGGTCTGGGCGGATGCGTTAGCCATGCGGGGTGTCCTCGGATTCGGTGCGGCGGGCGTCACTTCTGGCAGATCTCGGACCACTTCTCGACCGTCTCGCGGCCCTTCGCAGTCTGGATCAGCAGCACGGCGAGGCCGTTGGTGCGAAACTGGTAGGCGGCGCCCGCCGGCAGCAGGGTCATGTGGCCGAGACCCGCCTTGACGTGACCCATCGCCGGACCGGCCGGTTCGCCGGCGAGGCGCACGGCGCCGTGCCGGTCGGCCGGCGGCGCGTCCTTGCTGCCGGCGAGGTCGACGAAATGCGTCTCGAGCGCGCCCTGCACGCACAGCGCGGTTTCGTCGTGGCCGCATGCGTACCAGGGCGAGACGCCCTCGGCGCGCACGACCTCGATGGAGTATTCCAGGTTCTGCGCCACGCAGACGCGCTCCCACGGCGCCGACTTCGCCGCGACCTCGTACATGTTGCAGAACGCGTAGTGCTTCGGATCCTCGACGCCCACGATCTCGACCCCGCCCTTGCGGTAGGTGTCGGTCGTGGCGAAGACTGTCTGATTGGCCACGGCGTCACGTCTCCCCGGCATGCCGGCGTCCCGGCGCCCTTAGTTGATGTGCGTTATTCGCACAATTGTTTATAATCTAGATGGACACTAAACCGCCTGTCGCTGCCCCGTCAAGCGCGCCGTTCGCCTTGCGCACGGGCGCCCGCGGCACGCCCGGGTGAGCGCAGGACATGGCCCGACCGACCAGCATCAATGCCCGCGACTTCGTCGCCTCGCTCGCGCGCGGCCTGGAGGTCATTTCCGCTTTCGGCGAGGACAACCCGGCGATGTCGCTGTCGCAGGTCGCGCAGAAGACCGGCCTCACCCGCGCCGGCGCGCGGCGCTTCCTGCTCACCCTGCTCGACCTCGGCTACGTGGCGCGCGACGAGCGGCAGTTCCGGCTCACGCCCAAGGTGCTCAGTCTCGGCTACGCCTACCTCGGCTCGCTGCCGATCTCCCAGATCGCCCAGCCGTTCCTGGAGGAAGTGACCGCGCGCACCGGGGAGAGCTGCTCGCTCGGCCTCCTCGACGGCACCGACGTCGTCTACGTCGCGCGCTCGACCGCGAAGCGGCTGCTGATGGTCGGCATCCACGTCGGGACGCGGTTCCCCGCGCACGTCACCTCGATGGGCCGCGTGCTGCTCGCGAACCTGGAGGCACCGGCGCTGGATGCCTACCTGAAATCGGCGCGCTACGACAAACGGACGCCGCGCACGTTGACCGACGCGGCCGAGATCCGCGAGGAGATCGAACGCGTCCGCCGCCAGGGCTACGCCCTGCTCGACCAGGAACTGGAGATCGGCATCCGCTCGGTTGCAGTGCCGGTGCGCGCCCGGGCCGGGTGCTCGGCGGTCGCCGCCATCAACATCAGCACGCACGCGACCAGCGTGCCCAGGGAACGCCTCTCCCGGGAGTACCTTCCGCTGCTGCAGCAGACGGCGGCCGCGATCGCGGCCGCCGTGCCGCGGTGACCGTACGTGATCCGTGAATCGTGATCGGTGATTCGTGGTTCGTGACCGGTGATCCGCGAACTGCCGGCGGTTAGGCGTCCTGCGGATCACCGATCACTGATCACGGATCACGCCCCTCAGGCCGGCATCAGGCCGAAGTCGAAGTCCATGGTCGTGAACGGCCCCTTGATACCGTACCGGGCGCCGAGCGCGGCATCGCTGCAGGGCTTGAATTCGCGCACCAGCGAATCCTTCACCGCGAACACCGCGTCGCTGTCGAGATGCGGATCGTCGTCGGCGAAGATGTGCGTCACGAGCGTTCGGTAGCCCGGAGCGGACACCATGAAGTGGACGTGCGCCGGGCGGATCGACGTGCGCCCGGCCGCCCGCAGCAGCCGCCCGACCGGGCCGTCGGTCGGTACCGAGTACGAGATCGGCTTGGAGGTGACGAACGCGTAGCGGCCGTCGGCATCGGTGTGGAAGCGGCCGCGCATCTGGAACTCGGGTGCCTCCGGGTCCTGCATGCTGTACAGGCCGTTCGACGCGGTCTGCCAGATCTCCAGCGCGGCGCCGGCAATCGGCTTGCCCGCCGCGTCGGTCACCCGCCCGGTCACGAGGGCCATGATGCCGCCGACGTCCTTGCGCACGATGCTCGCACCCATCGGCATGTCCGGGACGCCCTCCTCGAAGAAGGGTCCGAGCACGGTCGAGGCCGTGCCGACCCCGGTCGTCGGGTTGTTGACCGCGTCGACCATCATCGACACGCCCAGCACGTCGGAGAGCAGGATGAACTCCTGGCGCTTGTCATCGCACTTCTTGCCCGTGTCGGTGAGAAAGCCGATGGCGGTCATCCACTCGTCCGGCTCGAGCTTCACCTCGCGCACGAATGCGTGCAGGTGGCGGATGATGCCGGCGAAGATCTGCTGGCGGCGCGGATCGTCGATGTGGCTCGTGTACTCCTTGACGACTGCGTCGGTCAGGGTCTCGGGCGTGAAGTCGCGCATCGGTTCGTCCTCTTCGGGTGCGTCAGGGGGAGCGGCGCGGCGCGCGGCCGTGCCAGGCATCGTCGAGCAGCGCGCGGACGGCGGGTTCGCCGATCGGCGCCGGGTTCGGGAACTTCGCCGCCACCGTCATGGCGGCGGCGCGATCCAGATCGGCCTGCGCCAGGCCGATCTGCGCGAGCGACGTCGCCGGGCTCACGACGTGGAGCAACTCGTGGAGGGCGGTCACCGGATCGCGGCCGCCCATCGCCTCGGCCAGGCGCGCCATCGGCCCGGGCACGGCGGCAGCGTTGTAGGCCACGGTGTGCGGCAGCAGGATGGCGTGCGTCTCGGCGTGCGGCATGTTGAACGTGCCGCCGATCGTGTGGCACAGGCGATAGTGCAGGTTCGTGCCGCCACTGCCGAAGGTTGCGCCGGCGAGGCAGGCGCCGTACAGCGACTCGGCGCGGGCATCGATGTCATCGGGCGCGCTAA
This sequence comes from uncultured Gammaproteobacteria bacterium, assembly GCA_964404305.1. GTDB lineage: Bacteria > Pseudomonadota > Gammaproteobacteria > JADZEE01 > JADZEE01 > CAYOJP01. The sequence goes on along the minus strand of CAYOJP010000042.1, from coordinate 9,780 downwards.
CCACGCGCGGCAGCCCGGTCATCAGGACGCGCACCGCCTCGAGCGCCATCAGGTACACGAGCGGATTGTCGGTGTAGGAGCAGACGTTGCAGACCGCGTGCGCCAGCGCGTTCATGCCGCTCGGGCCGGCGATGCGGGGAGGCAGGCTCAGCGTGAGTTCAGGGTCGTAGATCACGGCGACCGGCACGACCTTCACGTCACGCCCGGTGCGCTTCTCGCCACCCTCGGTCATGCCCCAAACGTTGGTCATTTCGGACCCGGCGTAGGTCGTCGGAATGGCGACGTGCGGCAGGCCGGCCCTCAGGCGCAGGGCCTTGCCCAGTCCCGTCGTCGACCCGCCGCCGATCGACACGCTGCTGTCGGCGCCGCACTCGCGCGCGACCTGCAGTGCCTCGGCCACGGTCTCGACGGGCACATGCATGACCGCTCGCGGGAACACCCCGGCGGCGCGAGTACCGAGCAGCCCGGCGACCTGCGCGGCGGCCTCGGCCTGCTCGGGCGTCGCGACGACCAGTGCGCGCTTCAGGCCCAGACCGTCTAGTACCTGCGGCAGGCGCTGCAGGGCGCCAGTGCCGAATACCACGTTCCAGGGCAGCGCCCTGAACTCGAACTGTCGCATGCGCCTGCTCCCCGACGAGGCCACGAAGTATAACGCGATGTTCTGCCCGCGATACGAAAGTGCGGTATTCGCACAAGGCTGCCTGCGGCGACAGCCTGCAGCACCCTTGGAGATGATCCGCGGCATGCCGAACGGCAGGCCCGGATCCGAAAGGAGGAGCGCGCGAATGGCGGTCACTGCGGTCGGCGCCCGGCGCGTCCCAACGTCAGGTGCAGCACAATTCCGCGCCGCTATATAGAATTCGCGCGTAGCACTGCCTGACGGTCTCGCGGAGACGACGCATGCCTACCTATGACTACCGTTGTGATGCCGCCGGCCGGACCGTGGAGGTCCGCCATCCCATGAATGCACGGCCGCGGACCTGGGGCGAATTGCGAATGCTGGCGGGCCTGGGCCCCGACGACGTGCCGGCCGACGCCCCGATCGAGAGACTGCTCACCGCCGGACATGTCGTGCGCAGCGACAGTCTCGGCAGCGGCGCCGCGCCGCCCTGCGCGACCGGACCATGCTGCGGCGGGGGCGCCTGCGGGCTGAACTGACCTGGCACTGCAAGCCCTGCGGGCGACTGCCGCACGAGCATCGCCGTTTCTTCGACCGACGGCCACGGTCGCGCCCTCCGACCCCTGCGCGCCAAGCCGGATGCGGATTCCGCGTCCCGCCCCCCGGGCGGTCGTCCGCTCCGTCCGCCAGCCGCGAGGACGCCGGATCCGGCCGGGGCCCTGACATCCGCTAGAATCGGCAACCTTCCGTGCCCGCACGCGCGATCGCGCCGCCGCCGCACCGATAACCGGGGTAGCCATCATGAGTGAGCAGAAGTTCTACTCTGCCAACGCCCGCGCGCTGCGGCCGACCACGACGGTCGGCGAAGCGATCGCCGCCTTCGTCGCCGATCGGGTGACGGCGCTTCCCGTCGTCGGCGCTGACGGCCGGGTCGTCGGCCTGCTGACCGCCGATCGCGTGCTCAGGCTGCTGCTGCCCCGGGCCGCGGCGGCGGGGGAACTGGCGGACCTCGCTTTCGTGAGCGATTCCGTCGCTGATCTGCGGCTCCGCCTGGCACGGCACGTGGACGAAGCGATCGCGGACTACGCAAGTCCGATCACGCACCCCATCCATCCCGAGACCGCGCTCACCGAGGTCCTCCTGCTGCTTGATCGCGGGGCCAACGATCTGCCGGTGACGGACCGCGACAGCGGCCGGCTCGTCGGAATGGTGTCCGCCTCCGGGATGCTGGCCCTGATTGCCGGGCACGCCTGAATGCACGGGACCGGCGCACTGTTCGGCATGAACCCGCTGTGGGTGGCCGCGACCCTGTTCGTCGTCGCCTATGCCGTCATCATGTCCGAGCGCGTCAACCGCGCCATCGTCGCGCTGACCGGCGGGGGCCTGGTCATCCTCGCCGGGGTGCTGACGCAGGAGCAGGCCATCGAGGGCATCGACTTCAACACGCTCGGCCTGCTGCTCGGGATGATGATCATCGTCAACGTGACTCAGCGCAGCGGCGTGTTCCAGTACGTCGCCATCTGGTCGGCCAAGCGCGTCAACGCGTCACCCTGGGGCATCCTGCTGATGCTCGCGGTGGTCACCGCGGTGTTCTCGGCGCTGCTCGACAACGTCACCACGGTCCTGCTGACGGTGCCGGTCACGCTCCTCATCGCCGAGGAACTCGACGTCGCGCCCTACCCCTACCTGTTCGCGCAGATATTCGCCTCCAACATCGGCGGCACCTCGACGCTGATCGGTGACCCGCCCAACATCATGATCGGGTCGGCCACCGGCCTCACCTTCACCGACTTCCTGTTCAATCTCGGGCCCTGCGTCACGGTGGTGCTCCTGGTCACGCTGGTGCCGTTCTGGTTCCTGTGGGGCCGGCACATGAGCGCGACCGACGCGCGTCGCGCGCGCGTCATGCGCTTCCGCGAGGCCGAGGCCATCACCGATCCGCGCCTGCTGAAGCAGTCGCTGTGCGTGATCGCCCTGGTCATCGGCGGGTTCGTGCTGCAGCGGCAGATCCACCAGGAGCCGGCCACCATCGCCCTGACCGGCGCGGCGCTGCTCCTGCTGCTCGACAACCTCGGCAAGCCCGCCGAGGATCAGACCCACGGCGTGCACGGCGCCTTCGCCCAGGCCGAATGGGTCACGCTGATGTTCTTCGCCGGGCTGTTCGTCCTGGTGACCGGCATCGAGCACACCGGCCTCATCCGCATGCTCGCCGACGCGCTGCTCGCCGCGACCGGCGGCGACTTCGAGGTCACGACCCTGACCATCCTGTGGGCGTCCGCGGTGCTGTCGGCGTTCATCGACAACATCCCGTTCGTCGCCACCATGATCCCGCTGATCGAATCCATGGAAGCGACCTTCGGCGGGAAGGATGCCCTGCTGCCGCTGTGGTGGGCGCTGTCGCTCGGCGCCTGCCTCGGTGGCAACGGCACGCTGATCGGGGCGTCGGCGAACCTGGTGGTGGCGGGACTGGCGGAGCGCGCCGGGACGCGCTTCCGTTTCGTCGAGTTCATGAAGATCGCCTTTCCGCTGATGCTGATCTCGATCGCTATCAGCCACGCCTACGTCTGGGCGGTGTACCTGCGCACCTGAATCTCCGACCCGCGGGGATCAGAGCCCGCCGGGGAGCCTGCGTTCAACCGTCGCCGGGTGAACCCGCGGGCGCCGGCGGATCGGCGGCTGCCGTCGCCGCCGGCTTGGGATGGTACTGCTCCCGGTAGATGCGGGCGAAGGCGAACACGCAGGCGATGACCAGCGGGCTCACCAGCGCGCCGATGAGGCCATAGGTCTGGATGCCGCCGAGCACGCCGAGGAACAGGAGCAGGATCGGCAGCTGCGCGTGCTCGCCGACCACCACGGGGCGGATGACGTTGTCGATCAGCCCGACGATCAGGCCGCCCCACAGCGCGAGCCCGACGGCGGCGAACGTGTGATCGTGGGCGAAGAGCCAGAGGGCCGACGGCACCCACACCAGGCTCACGCCGACGAACGGAACGACCGCCAGGAACGTCGCGACGAAGCCGAGCAGGACCGGGAACGGCACGCCCGCCACCACCAGCCCCACGCCGGTGAGGAAGCCCTGCGCGGAGGCCGTGATCACCGTGCCGCGCACCATCGCGGCGATCGTGCGATCGAGTCCGGCCACGATGAGCCGCTTGTTACCCTCCTCCATCGGCACGAGATCGAGCACGAAGCGCACGATCCGCTCGCCGTCGCGCAGGAAGAAGAACAGCGCCAGCAGGAGCACGATGACGTTCAGGACCACCGCGAAGAACCGCGTGACCAGTGCGGCCCCGAAGCCGGTCGCCCGGTTGCCGGCCTCGCGCACCGCCTCGAGCGCCACGCCCCCGAGGTCGAACTCCACCCGCTCCAGGTAGCCGCGCAACGTCCGCAGCGCGCCCTGGACCGGCGCCGGCAGGTGCACGCTGGCGAGGAGGGTCTCGAGGTCCTGGTGCGCGATCAGCCAGTCGCGCACGGCCGGCACCATCGCCGCGGCCTCCCGCGCGAGCAGCCACACCAGGATGCTGACCGGCGCGACGCTGGTCACCAGGACCAGCACCGTGGTGACCCCGGCCCCGAGGTTCGGTCCGGGAATCCAGCGCCCGATCCGCTCGTGAACCGGGTAGAAGATCAGCGCCAGCATGACGGAGCCGAGCAGCGGCGCCATGAACGGCGACAGGATCCGCACGAGCTGCCACAGCAGGAAGAAGTACGCGGCGAAGAAGAACACCACGAACAGGCGTTCGCGGTCCGGGAACCGACCCGCCCGCGCCTGGTCCGCGCCGGCGTCGCCTTCCGTGCTCATGCCGGGCAGCTTTTCATCCGTCCTGCGGCGAGTCAAGGCGAGCGGCTATACTGCCCGCCGCATCGCACCCGCGGTGCCGACGGTGCGCGCCCGGCGTGCGGAGAGCAACATGATCGACCTGTATACCTGGTCCACGCCGAACGGCCGGAAGGTCTCCATCCTGCTCGAGGAGCTCGGGCTGCCCTACCGCGTGCACCCGATCGACATCGGTCGCAACGAGCAGTTCGCGCCGGCATTCCTGCGCGTCGCGCCGAACAACCGGATCCCCGCGATCGTCGATGACGAGACCGATCTGGCGCTGATGGAGTCGGGCGCCATCCTGATGTACCTGGCCGACCGCCACGGCCGCTTCCTGCCGGCCTCCGGCAACGAACGCTGGAAGACCGTCGAGTGGCTGATGTGGCAGATGGGTGGCATCGGGCCGATGCTCGGGCAGGCCCATCACTTCCTGCACTTCAACCGCGGCAAGGCGCCCTACGCCGAGGAGCGCTACGGCAACGAGGCCCGCCGCCTCTACGGGGTTCTCGACCGGCGACTGGCCGAGGCGGAATGGCTCGGCGGGCAGGCGTACTCGATCGCGGACATCGCCACCTGGCCCTGGATCGCGCGGCACGAGTGGCAGGGCATCGATCTGGCGGAGTTCCCGCATGCCCGTCGCTGGTACCTGGCGATTGCCGCTCGCCCCGCCGTGCAGCGCGGCTACGGCGTGCCGAACGAAGCCGCCATCCCGCTACCGGCATGACCGGCGGCACGAGCCGCGTACCGCAGTTGACGGCCGCGGGCCGCCGCGCGCCGGTCGCGTTCGCGGTCTCCGGGCTGCTGATCGTCGGGTTGATGGCGTTCGCCCTGGTCAACGCCGGCCGTTCCCGCGTCGAGCTCGCGCACGTCGACGAGGCGCAGGTCTGGCTGCAGTCCGTCAACGCGACCGTCCGCGCCGTCCTGCAGGCCGAGGCCAGCCAGCGCGGCTACATCATCGCCGGCGCGCCCTCCTTCCGCGAGGACTGGCGGGGCGCCGTCGCCGAGGTCGCCCGGCGCGTCGCCGAGCTCGACGCCCTGGCCAGGGCGCACCCCGAGCGGGGACCGTCGGCGGCGGGGCTGGCGGACCTGGTCGGCACGCGCATGCGCCAGCTCGACTCCGCCCTGGCGGCCTACGACGAGGACAGCTTCGACGCGGCCCGCGACCTCATCGCGTCGCTCAAGGGCAAGCAGACGATGGACGAGATCCGCCGGGCCGAGCAGGCGCTCGTCACCGCGGAGCTCGCGCGCCTGCGGGAGCGCCGCGAGCGCCTCACGGCGACCTCGAGACTGCTCGCGTGGTTCCTCGGCAGCGGCACGGCCGCGACCTTCGCCCTGCTCGCGTTCACGTGGTTCTCGCTGCGCCGCGAACTCGGCGCGCGCGCCCGGCTCGCCGCCGGACTGGAAGCCACGAGCCGCGAGCTGACCGGCCTGAACCGGCTCGGCCTGAGCCTGCAGTCCTGCCAGGACATCGAGGAACTCGACCCGGTGATCCGGCACTACCTGCCGCAGCTGTTTCCCGGCAGTCATGGCCACCTCTACATCGCCCGCGACGCCCGCAACGCCCTCGCGGTGGCCGCGGGCTGGGGCGATGCCCCGGCGAGCGGTGGGACCGAGCGGCTGCATCCGCAGGAGTGCTGGGCGCTGCGCCAGGGCACGACCTACGAGGTGGGCGGGAGCAACGGCTCGCTGCCCTGCGCGCATACCGCGACCGTCCCGGCCGGCGGCGTGCTGTGCGTGCCACTGATGGCGCGGGGCGAGTCGCTGGGGATGATCAGCTTCGCATTCGACACCCCGCCCGTCGACGCCGGGGCGCGCGCCGACCGCCTGCACCAGGCGGAGACCGCCGCGCTCGCCGTCGGCGCCATGGTCTCCAACCTCCTGCTGCGCGAGGCGCTGCGGGCACAGTCCGTGCGCGATCCCCTCACCGGGATCCACAACCGCCGCTTCCTCGAGGAGACGATGGAGCGCGAGCACATCCGTTCGCACCGCGCCGGCACCCCCTACAGCATCGTCATGGTGGATCTCGATCACTTCAAGCCCATCAACGACGACTACGGACACCCGGCCGGCGACGCCACGCTCCAGGAGTTCGCCCGGCTGCTGGCCCAGAACGTGCGCGGCGCCGACATCGCCTGCCGCTACGGCGGCGAGGAGTTCACGCTCGTGCTGCCGGGCGCCACCGCCGAGCAGGCGGCGGCCCGCGTCGAGCGCATCCGCGCGCTGCTGCCGGAGATGGAGGTGGAGTTCGGCGGACGTGCACTGCCGCGCCTGACCGCGTCCTTCGGCGTTTCGGCCTATCCGGACCACGGCGACGACTGGCGCGACGTGCTCGCGCGGGCCGATCATGCGCTCTACGCCGCCAAGCGCGGCGGGCGCGACCGCGTGGTGATCGCGGCGCCGCCGGAGCCGGCGGCGTCGTGATCGATCAGGCGACCGACACCGGCGCCGGCACCAGGCCGGCGAGCACGAGCGCGAGGCAGGTGAGCAGGACGGTCGCGGCGAGGACGATCACCAGCACCAGCTCGATCGTGCGCGCCCGCTCGTCATGGGTCAGCACCAGGCGGTGCGACTGATCGCCCGGGACGGCGTCTTCACCGGAGGTCTCCAGCCGGTAACGGCCGGGTGCCGGCACGTCGAAACGCGCGAGCACGAGGCGTGTGCGGCCCTTGCGCCCGCGCACCCCGCGCGTCCGCACGCGCCGCCCGGGCACGCGCGCCCCGGTCGCATCGAGCAGGTACGCCTCGATGCCTGCGGCCCCGTGCGCGAACGCCGGCCCCTGCACCGAGACGACCGTGGTGCCCGCCTCGACGAGTTCCAGGTCCTGCGCCGGGGCCAGCGGCAGGACCGCGACGACGTGGCCGGCGGCGCCGAGCAGCTCGGCAGCCGCCTTGAACAGCACGACGACCGCCAGCACCGCCCCCGGCACCGAGAGGAACAGCAGGGCCTCGCCGCCGCCCATACGCTACTTCTCCAGCAGCCGCGGCATCAGTTCGACGAGGTTGCAGGGACGCGTGCGGTAGTCGAGCTGCGCGGCGATGAGCTTGTCCCAGCCCGTACGGCAGGCATTCGGCGAGCCCGGCAGCACGAACAGGTAGGTGCCGTTGGCGACGCCGGCGAGGCAGCGCGACTGCAGCGTCGAGGTGCCGATGTCCTGGAAGGACAGGACGCGGAACATCTCGCCGAACCCCTGCAGTTCCTTGTCGAGCAGGACCTTGACCGCCTCGGGAGTGCCATCCCGGCCGGTCACTCCCGTGCCGCCCGTGGTGAGGACCACGTCGATGTCGGATGCGACGATCCACTGCGACACGATCGCGCGAATCGCGTACACGTCGTCCCGGACGATGCGCTTGTCCGCGCACCGGTGCCCGGCCTGCTCCAGCCGCTCGACCAGCGCCTTGCCCGAGGTATCGTTCTCCTCGGTGCGACTGTCCGAGACGGTCAGTACGGCGATGCCGAGCGGCTTGAACTCGCGGGCTGCGGACATGGAATCCTCCGGTGGGCGGCGGCGCCGGGCTATGATTCTACGCCAGCGACTCCAGCCCGCGGCCAAGTAGCAGGGCGGTATCGTGCCGCACCTTACATCGGGAAACCCCGGGCGCCGGAGTGAGCGACATTTGCTCTCGGCTATTTGGACCTGCATCCAGTGACCGACGACGACGAACTGCGACTCGACAAGTGGCTGTGGGCGGCACGCTTCTACAAGACGCGGTCGCTGGCCACGACCGCCGTCAGGGCGGGCCACGTCGACGTCAACGGCGAACGGCCCAAGCCCGCGCGCCTCCTGGTGGCCGGCGACCGGGTCGCGGTGCGCCGCGGACCGCTGGAGATGGTCGTCGTCGTGCGCACCGTCGAGGCACGGCGCGGGTCTGCCGCCGTGGCGGCGCTGATGTACGACGAGGAGCCCGCGGCCAGGGCGTTGCGCCTGGAGACCGAAGCGCACCTGCGGGCGGAAGCCCGCTCCGGTCCCCGCTACGGGGGGCGCCCCGGCAAGCGCGACCGGCGCGCCCTGCTGCGCCTGAAGGCCGGGCCGGACGACGCAACGCCCGGCGGGCACTGACGCATGCTCCGGCGCATCATCGCCGCTGGCCGGCTCGCGCACCTACACGCACGAACCGCTGCCGTGAGGCAGGCGTGCCGTCAGAACAGGCTGGCGATGCCGGCCACGCCGAGGACCGCGGCAGCGATCCAGTAGCCGCGTATGACCGCGGCGTTGCCCGCCGGCGCGTCGTTGCGACCGGCCGAGGCCGCGCCGAGGCGCCACGCGAGGATGGCGGCTCCGCCGCCGCCGGCCATGAGCATCAATGCAAGCATGATCCGACCTCCCGTAAGATTGGCCGGAGCGACCGTAACCCGCGCCGGCGTCAACCGGAACCGAGCGGACGCTCCCACGCGCCGTCGAAGAAGCTGGCACCGAGCGGCCGGCGAGCGCGCGCCGCGAACTCCTTCTCGTGCAGGCTCGCCGGCACCTGTTCGCGACTCACCTGGTAGCCCAGGGCAATCATCGCCATCGGGGTGTAACGCTCGGGCACCGCGAACTCGGCGGCAAGCTTCGCGGCGTCGAAGCCGCCCATCTGGTGCACCATCAAGCCGAGCACGGTGGCCTGCACGCACAGCGCCATGCTCGCCGCCCCGGCATCGTAGCCGCCCCAGCGATTGGGCTGCCCGTTGGTCGTCAGCAGGGTGTCGGCGCAGACCGCCAGCAGCACCGGCGCCGGTCCCGCCCACGTGCGGTTGTACTCGCCAAGGCACATGAAGGCGCGCTGCCAGCCGGCCGCGTCATGGTGCCGATCCCAGACCAGGAACCGCCACGGCTGGTCGTTGAAGCACGACGGCGCCCAGCGGGCGGCCTCGAGCACCTGCAGGAGGTGCTCGCGCAGGACCGGACGATTGGCGTCGAACGCCCGACCACTCCAGCGGCGCGCGATGAGCGGATGGATGTCGTGGTCGGTGATGGCCGGCTTCTCGAACATGGAGACCTCGTGGCGGAGATGGCGGTCGGGTCGGCTTGACGCTCCCGTCGACGGGCCTGAAACTGGCCCGCGATCGCGCCAATCATAGCCGGAAATACGCGCCCATGGAGATGCAGAGGCAGGCCGCCCCGACGCCGCAGGCGGTGCTGCGGGCTCTGGTCGCGAACATCGGCACGGTGATCCGCGGCCAGGGCTCGAGCCTGCGGCGACTGGTCGCGGCGTTTGCGGCCGGCGGACACGTGCTGCTCGAAGATTTTCCCGGCACCGGCAAGACCACGCTCGCCAAGGCGCTCGCGCGCTCCCTCGACACCGGCTTCCAGCGCGTGCAGTTCACGCCCGACCTGCTGCCGTCGGATATCCTGGGCGTGTCG
>CAYOJP010000041.1:4273-20039 GCA_964404305.1 uncultured Gammaproteobacteria bacterium | reverse complement strand
GTTCAGCAGCTGCGTCAGCGCGCTCGTCGCCATGGGGCCGCGCCAGATCATCGGCGTCTCCTCGTCGACGAGGTTGCCGATCGAGATCGCCTGCACCCCGTAGCTCGTCAGGGGCTCCATGGTCTTGCCGTCGGTGCTGTCCGGCCGTCCGCTGCAGCCGAGCATGCGGGGCTGGCTGGGACCGTAGATGTCGGCATCGAGCAGGCCGGCGCGCGCACCCTCCATCTGCAGGGCGACCGCGAGGTTGACGGCGGTCGTCGACTTGCCGACCCCGCCCTTGCCAGATGCGACGGCGATGATGTTCTTCACCCCGGCGAGCGGCTTGGCGGTCTTCTGAACGGCGTGCGAGATGATCTTCTGGCTGCACTGGACGCGCACGGCCGTCACGCCCGGCAGGCCGGCGAGCGCGGCGCGCACCTGCGCCGCGAGCTGGTCCCCGTAGCGCTGCACCGGCACGCCCAGCTCGAGGCTCACCTCGACGGCGCCACCGTTCTCTTCCACCCGCTGGACCGCCTTCAGGGCCGCGAGGGTCCTGCCGCTGTAGATCTCGACGCAGGCGGCCACCGCCGCCTCGATATCCGCCTTGTTCGCCGCTGCCATGGTCGTTGCGCACCGTTCGCCGGGAAGCGCCGCGGACTGACGCGCGGCGGGCCCGCAGTTTACACTAACGTTCCCCCGCCCGGCGCCGGCCGCGCGGCCTCCTCGACCCGCGCGCTTCCCGCCAAGGCCCACGAATGACCGTCGCCCGCCGCCGCATCCTCGTCACGAGCGCCTTGCCCTACGCCAACGGGCCCGTCCATCTCGGGCACCTGGTGGAGTACATCCAGACCGACATCTGGGTGCGGTTCCAGCGCATGCGCGGCCACGAGGTGCATTACGTCGGGGCCGACGACCAGCACGGCACCCCGATCATGCTGCGGGCGGACCAGGAGGGCCTGACGCCCCGCGCGCTCGTCGAGCGCGTGCTGGGCGAGCACACCCGCGACTTCTTCGGCGGCTACGCCGCGCAGGCCGACTGGCACGCCAGCGCCCCGGCGGACCCGGCGCGCCGGGACGCGAGCCGGCTGGGCGGGTTCCTGGTGAGCTTCGATCACTACCACCAGACCGATTCCGAGGAAAACCGCTGGTTCTGCGAGGACATCTACGGCCGCCTGCTCGCCGCCGGCCTCGTCGCCACGCGCGACGTCGAGCAGTTCTACGACCCGGTCAAGGGCATGTTCCTGCCCGATCGCTACATCAAGGGCCAGTGCCCGAAATGCGGTGCCGCCGATCAGTACGGCGACTCCTGCGAGGTCTGCGGCGCGACCTACGCCCCCACCGACCTGAAGAACCCGTACTCCACCGTCTCGGGCGCCGAGCCCGTGCGCAAGGCGTCCGGCCATCACTTCTTCCGGCTCTCCGACGCGCAGTGCGCGGAGTTCCTGCGCGGCTACACCCGCCGGCCGTGGGTGCTGCAGGCGGAGGCCGCGAACAAGCTCGACGAGTGGTTCGACGCCGGGCTCTCGGGCGACTGGGACATCTCGCGCGATGCGCCCTATTTCGGTTTCCGAATCCCCGGCACGCAGGACAAGTTCTTCTACGTCTGGCTCGATGCGCCGGTCGGCTATTTCGGCGCGATGCGCAGCCACGTGGCCGCGAGCCGCGCGCGCGGGGTGGCCGTGGAGGAGGACGCGTTCCTGCGCGCCGCCGACGCGGCCGCGGCCGGCACGGAGATGATCCACTTCATCGGCAAGGACATCCTGTACTTCCACGCCCTGTTCTGGCCGGCGATGCTCGAGCACTCCGGGTACCGCACGCCGACCCGGATCAACGCGCACGGCTTCCTCACCGTCGACGGCGAGAAGATGTCGAAGAGCCGCGGCACCTTCATCACGGCGCAGAGCTACCTCGCGCACGGGCTGAATCCGGAGTGGCTGCGCTACTACTTCGCGGCGAAGCTGAACGGGTCGATGGAGGACATCGACCTCAGCCTCGACGATTTCGTCGCGCGCGTGAACTCCGATCTCGTCGGCAAGTTCGTGAACATCGCGAGCCGGGCGGCCGGCTTCGTGACGAAGCATTTCCTCGGCAGGCTCCTGCCGGTGGCGGCGGGCGACACGGTCGCGTTCCCGTCGGCGGCGGTCGCGCTGGCGGCGGCGGCCGGCATCGCCGCCGACTACGAGCAGCGCGAGTACGGGCGCGTGGTGCGGGAGGTCATGCGCATTGCCGATCTCGTGAACCAGCGCTGGGACCGGGCGAAGCCGTGGCAGCTCGCCAGGAGCGGCGAGGCCGCCGAGCAGCGCCTGCTGCACCTCGTCTGCTCGGACTGCCTGGCCGCGTTCCGCACGCTCGCCGTGTACCTGGCCCCGATCCTGCCGCTCACGGCGCAGCGGGTCGCCCGCCTGTTCGACGCCGGGGAGTCGTTCGTCTGGGCGGACGCCGGGCGCGTCGACGACACGATGCGGCCGTACGAGCACCTGATGACCCGCGTCGAGCGCAAGCTCGTCGACGCGTTGATCGAGGCGAACCGGGAGTCGCTGGCACCGCCGGCGCCGGCACCGGCGAAGGCAGCCCCGCCTGCGGCAGTGGCGGCACCGGACTCGCAAGGGTCGACGGGCGCGGGGGCGGCGGCGGTCGGCGCGCCGGCCCCGACGATCGGCATCGAGGAGTTCGGCAGGGTCGACCTGCGCGTCGCCAGGATCGTGGAGGCGCGCCTGGTCGAGGGGGCGGACAAGCTCCTGGCGCTGTCGCTGGACGTCGGCCCGCTCGGCTCGCGCAGCGTGTTCGCGGGGATCCGCTCGGCCTACGACCCCGCGGCCCTCGTCGGGCGCCTCGTGGTGATCGTGGCCAACCTGGCCCCGCGCAAGATGCGCTTCGGGGTGTCCGAGGGCATGGTGCTCGCGGCCGGGCCCGGCGGACCGGACATCTGGCTGCTCGCCCCGGACAGCGGGGCGCAGCCGGGCATGCGCGTGAAGTGACCGGCACGCACGCACTCGCCGGCCGCCTCGACCGCCTGCTGCCACAGACGCAGTGCCGGCGCTGCGGCTACGACGGCTGCCGCCCCTATGCGCAGGCGCTGACCCTGGGCGAAGCCGGACCGGACCGCTGCCCCCCCGGCGGGACCGAGACCGCCCTGGCGCTCGCGGCCGCGCTCGGGCTGGCGCCGGGCGCGCTGCCTGCAGCCGAGCCTCCGACCGCCGTTGCCATCGATCCGGCAGCTTGCATCGGCTGCGCCAGGTGCCTGCGTGCCTGTCCGGTCGATGCCATCGTCGGGGCCGCGGGCGTCCTGCACGCGGTGCTGGCGGCCGAGTGCACCGGGTGCAACCTGTGCATCGCGCCGTGCCCGGTGGACTGCATCGCGATCGTCGCGGCCGCCGCGCCGGTCCCCATGGACATCGACGCTCGTCAGCGGCGCGCCGCCCGGCATCGTGCCCACCTGGATCGGCACGCGACGACACGGGCGGCGCGCGCTTCCGCGCAGTCCGCCGGCACGTCCGAGGAGCGCCGCGAGTACGTGCAGGCGGCCGTCCGGCGCGTGCGCGAGCGGCGCGCGCGGGGCGGCGACGTCCCGGACGGCGCGAGCTGACGGCGACCGGCGCGGGCCGGGCGGCGTACGGCAGGCGCCGGACGTGAAACCGCGCCGCGCCCGCCCGCCGCACCTCAGTCGGCGGGGTCCCCGTCGTCCTGCGGCGGCGTGCTGCCGTGGTCGCGCGTCACGCGGCAGTACAGGCACTTGAGGTAGTCGGTTTCCGGGATCGCCGGATGCACCGGATGGTCCGGCGGCAGGCCGCCCTGGCGGAGGATCTGCAGATCCACGCCGGCCGACAGCGCGCTCTGGCGCAGGAGGCTGCGAAAGCCGTCGCGGTCGAGGTGACCGGAGCAGGAGGCGCTGACCAGGAAGGCGTCGTCGACGAGCAGTCGCAGCGCGGCGCGATGCAGGCGCCGGTAGCCCTGCAGGCCGCTTTCGTATTCCTTGCGGCGCTTGATGAACGCGGGCGGGTCCAGAATGACGGTGTCGTAGCGTTCGCCCGCCTCCGCGAGCGCTTTGAGGCGGGCGAACGCATCGCCCTCCAGGACCTCGATGCGGTCGGCGACGCCGTTGCGCGCGGCATTCTCGCGCACGAGCGCGGCGGCGCTTGCCGAGGCCTCGATGCACGTCACCGACCGCGCGCCGAGCGCGGCGGCGCGGACTGCCCAGGCACCCGCATAGCTGAAGACGTCCAGCACCCGCCGACCGTCGACCCAGGCCGCCCCGAGTGCGAGGCGGTTGTCGCGCTGGTCGTAGAACCAGCCGGTCTTCTGGCCGCCGTCCAGGGGCACTGTGAACGCGAGCCCGCCCTCCGTGACGGTGCGGGTCGCGGGACTGGGGCCCAGGACGTCCTCGACGCAGGCAGGCAGTCCTTCGAGCGCGCGTACCGGCGTGTCGTTGCGCAGCAGCAGCGACGCCGGCCGGACCAGCTCGCCCAGGGCCGCGACGAGCGCCTCGCGCTGCCGCTCCATCCCGGCCGTCGTGATCTGCGCGACGAGCGCATCGCCGTAACGGTCCACGATCAGGCCCGGCAGCCCGTCGCCTTCGCCGTAGACCAGCCGGTAGGCCGGATCGGGGAAGAGCCGCTCGCGCAGCCGCAGCGCGCGCTCGAGCCGGCGGCGGACCAGGCGCCCGTCGAAGGGCACGCGGGCGTCGCGGCTGACGATCCGGGCGGCGATGAGGCTGGCGGGATTCACGTAGCCGCTGCCGAGCGCCTTGCCCGCCGTGCTCATCACGCGTACCGGATCGCCGGGGGCGAAGGCCGTCAGCGGCGTCCTGCGGGTATCGACCTCGTTCGAGAACACCCACAGGTGTCCGGCGCGCACGCGGCGCTCCTCGCCCTTGCGCAGGACCAGTTCGGGCGGCGGCTGGGCGGGTGCGGCGGTCATGGTGATCCGGGAGGCGGGGCGGGGCATCGTATACTGATTGGCCGCGCCCGGCACTCGCGCGGACTCCCGCCATGGCCGCCCGCTCACCCACCACGCCCCCGTTGCGCCCTGCCGACCGGCAGCTCCTGTTCGAGCGCCTGCGGGCTGCAAATCCGGCGCCGGCCACCGAACTGCGCCACGAGAGCCCGTTCCAGCTGCTGGTGGCCGTCATGCTGTCGGCGCAGGCGACCGACGCGGGGGTGAACAAGGCCACCCCCGCGCTGTTTGCCGCCGCCCCGACTCCGGCCGCCATGCTGCGCCTGGGCGAGGAGGGGGTAAGGCGCCACATCCGCACGATCGGGCTGTTCAACACGAAGGCTGCGAACATCGTGCGCACCTGCGCGCTGCTGCTCGAGCGTCACGGTGGCCAGGTACCGCAGGAGCGGGCGGCGCTGGAGGCCCTGCCCGGCGTCGGCCGCAAGACCGCCAACGTCGTCCTGAACTGCGCCTTCGGTGAGCCGACCATCGCCGTCGATACGCACATCTTCCGGGTGGCCAACCGGACGGGCCTGGCGACCGGAAAGACGCCGCTGGCGGTCGAGCAGGGCCTGCTGAAGCGCGTGCCCGGGGAGTTCCGCCGCCACGCCCACCACTGGCTCATCCTGCACGGCCGGTACGTCTGCACGGCCCGCAGCCCCCGTTGCGCGGAGTGCCGGCTGGCCGACCTGTGCCGCTGGCCGGGCAAGGCCGGGACTGCCCGAACCAGGCGGCCGCGACGCGCCTGACCGGGAGGGCGGTTCGGGCCAGGCTTGTATACTGCGATTCCAGCCCCTGCCGGACGTCGACCGGATGCTCGTCCAGGATCGTGACCAGGCGCGCCAGGTATTCCTCGACGCCTGGGCCAAGCGGCAGGCCGGCGCGGCGCTGGAGCCGCTGGAGGCCGTGGTGGCGGGCGTGATCGAGGCGCACCCCGAGTACCACGGGGTCCTGGCGCGTCCGCAGGCAGCCATCGAGGCCGACTTCGAGCCCGCCGGGGGCCGGGAGAATCCGTTTCTGCACATGGGCATGCACATCGCCATCCACGAACAGCTCGCCACCGATCGGCCGCCCGGCATACGCGCGCTCTACCGGATGGCACAGGCGCGGATGCCCGACACGCACGCGCTGGAGCACCGGTTGATGGAGTGTCTCGGGGACGTCCTGTGGCAGGCCCGGCGGACCGGCCGTCCCCCGGACGAACGCGCCTATCTGGAGTGCGTCCGGCGCCTCGGCGGCGAGGACCGCTGGCCGTGAGCAGCGAGGGAATCGGCGAACTGTTCTCGGGCGCCGACGCCGAGATCGCGGCTCTGGAGCGCCAGGCAGGCGTACTGGCGGAGATGACCCAGGGCTTCGCCAGTTCGCTGAACGTCGAGGACACCCTGGCGAATGCCATCGCCCGCTTCATCGACTACCTGGACGCCGAGGCGGCCTCGATCTTCCTGCTGGAGAGCGGTGGCTCCGAACTGGTCTGCCGGGAATGCGCGGGGCCGGTCGACATTACCGGCCTGCGTCTCGACGCCGGCCAGGGCATCGTCGGCAAGACCGTGCGCGAGCGCACCGCGCAGATGGTGCGCGACGTCCGCGAGGACCCCGATTTCGCCGCTTCGGTGGATGCGGGCACCGGCTTCAGCACCCGCTCGCTGCTGTGCGCTCCGCTGCTGGTACGGGGGGAGTGCATCGGTGCCCTGGAACTCATCAACAAGACCTCCGGGGACGGACTGTTCAGTGCCCGGGACCGTCATCTCGTGACCGCCATCGCGTCCTCGGCGTCCCTGGCCATCCACAATGCGCGGATGGCCGCGGCGCTCGTCGAGCAGGAGCGGGTGCGCAAGGAACTCGAGCTGGCGCGGGAGATCCAGCTCGGCCTGCTGCCGGAACCGGCGAACGACGATTTTCCGGTCGCCGGCATCAACATCCCGGCGCGCGGCGTCTCGGGCGACTTCTACGACTTCCGCGCCCTGGACGACGGGCGCATCTTCTTCGATCTGGCCGATGTCTCCGGCAAGGGGATGAACGCCGCGCTGCTCATGGCCCGGACCAGCAGCCTGCTGCGGCTGCTGGCCAAGCGGCACCGGGACCCGGGGCTGCTCCTGGCCGAGGTCAACGACGAGCTGTGCGAAACCGCCTCCCACGGCATGTTCGTGACCATCGTCTGCGGTTTCATCGAGCCTGCCACCGGCGAAGTCTGGCTCGCCAACGCCGGCCACCAGCCGCCGCTGTACCACGCGCGCGACGGGTCGTTCTCGGAACTGCCGGCCGAATCGCCGCCCCTGGGGATCATGGCCGGCGTGGAATTCCCGACGGTGCGGGTCGCGCTGGCAGGCGGCAGCCTCTACCTGTTCACCGACGGCGTCACCGAGAGCTGGGTCGGCGAGCACCAGCGTCTGGACGTCGAGGGCCTGCGCCGGCTCATCACCGGCGCCTCCGAGCTGCGCCGCAGCGCCCGGCTGGAGGACATAGTCGCCGACCTGCGCCGGCCCGGCCTGGAGCAGCACGACGACATCACCATGATGCTCATCGAGATCCGCCGGGGATGAGTGCGGAGCCGCTGCTGGCACTGCGCTTCGCCGCCGACCCGGCCGGCCTCAAGGTGGTGCGCACCCGCGTCCAGGAGGCGCTCGCGGGTGCCGGCTGCGTCGGCAAGCACTCGGCCGAGATCGTGATCGCGGTGAACGAGGCCTGCATGAACGTCATCCAGCACGCCTACAAGGGCGACAGTTCTGGTGAAATAATTCTGGAAATCCACAATAATGGCGATGAACTCGAGTTCTGCCTCACGGATTTCGCCGCGCCGGTGGACTGCGACTCCATCAAGCCGCGCCCGCTCGACGAGGTGCGGCCCGGCGGCCTCGGCACGCATTTCATCCGCGAGATCATGGACGACTGCGTCTACGGTCACCTGGAGGGCGCGTCCGGCAACTTCCTGCGCATGCGCAAGAGGCTGGAGTCCTGCGCGGACGGCACGCCGGCCGGAACGGCGGTGAGCGGGCGGGAAGGAACAGCGGGATGACCTACAACGTACTCCAGACCGGGGGCTACTCGGTGGTCGAGCTCACCGGCGACGTGGACCTGTCGTGCTCCCCGGATGCGCGGGCCGCCATACTCGCCTGCCTGAAACGCAAGCAGCACGTCCTGGTCGACCTCTCGGGAGTGACCTACATCGACAGCTCGGGGGTCGCCAGCCTGGTCGAGGGTTACCAGACCGCGAAGAAGTCCAACCTGCGTTTCGGCCTGGTCGGCGTCAGCGAGGCGGCGCTCTCGGTGCTCCAGCTCGCCCGCCTCGATCGGGTGTTCCCGATCCACGCCTCGGTCGAGGAGCGCCTGAAGCAGGATGGCTGAGCGCGGCGGACTGACCGCTCGGGGTGCGCTGGAAGAGATCGGCCGCGCCACGCTGCGGGCGGTCGAGGAGTTCGGCTATTTCCTCGCGCTGACCATCGAGAGCCTGTACTGGATCTTCGCCGGCTTCTTCGTGCGCCAGCCGGTGCGGGTGTCCGCCACGTTCCAGCAGATGATGACCGTCGGGGTCGCGGCGATACCGATCGTCTCGATCCTGTCCTTCGCGGTCGGCATCATGCTCGCCATCCAGGGCATCGCGACGCTGAAGACCTTCGGCGCGGAGTCGCAGGTCGTGCTCGGCATCGCGTTCTCGGTGACGCGCGAGTTCGCGCCCCTCATCACCGGGGTGCTGATTGCCGGCCGCTCCGGCTCGGCCCTCGCCGCCCGCATCGGCACCATGCAGGTCTCGCAGGAGATCGACGCGCTGCGCGTGATGGGGATAAACCCCGTTCGCTACCTCGTCGCGCCGGTCATGATTGCCATGCTGGTGATGGTGCCCAGCCTCACCTTCCTCGCCGATCTCGCCGGACTGTTCGGCGGCGCGGTGTTCTGCAATCTCGAGCTCGGGCTGAGCTACCAGGCGTATGCGGATCGCAGCATCGAGGTCCTGTCGGTCGACGACGTGATGCAGGGGCTGACCAAGAGCGTCGTGTTCGCCGTCATCATCACCCTGGTCGGGATCAGCAACGGGTTCTCGGTCACCGGGGGCGCCGAGGGCGTCGGCCGGGCGACCACCCGCTCGGTGGTCACCGCGATCTCGTACATCGTCATCGCCGACATGGTCTTCACCTATTTCCTCAACCGCTGACAGCCGTGACGTCGCCCGCCGCCATCGAAGTCCGCGAACTGGTCACCCACTACGGTGCCCGGCGCATCCTCGACGACGTGAGCCTCGAGGTCCGCGAGGGCGAGATCATGATCATCATGGGCGGCAGCGGCTCCGGGAAGAGCACGCTGCTGCGCCACCTGCTCGGCCTGCACCGGCCGACCTCCGGCAGCATCCGCCTGCTGGGCCGGGACATCACCCGGGCCACGCCGGGGGAGATCCAGGAACTGCGCAAGAACATGGGAGTCGCGTTCCAGGGCGGCGCGCTGTTCACCTCGATGACCGTCGGCGAGAACGTGCAGCTCCCCCTGAGGGAACACACCGCCCTCGACGACGGCACCATGGCGATCATGGCGCGCATGAAGCTCGAGGTCGTGAACATGGGCGGCTTCGAGCATCTGATGCCGGCCCAGCTCTCGGGCGGCATGATCAAGCGGGCGGCGCTCGCCCGCGCCATCGTGATGGACCCCAAGCTGCTGTTCTTCGACGAGCCGTCGGCGGGGCTGGACCCGGTCGTCTCGGCCGAGCTCGACGAGCTGATTCTCAAGTTGCGCGCAGCCATGAACATGACCATCGTGGTGGTGACCCACGAGCTCGACAGTGC
Organism: uncultured Gammaproteobacteria bacterium; assembly: GCA_964404305.1. Lineage (GTDB taxonomy): Bacteria > Pseudomonadota > Gammaproteobacteria > JADZEE01 > JADZEE01 > CAYOJP01. The sequence continues at coordinate 10,359 of CAYOJP010000041.1, read as the reverse complement.
CTTCAAGATTGCCGATCGCATCACCGTGCTGGACGGTGGCCGGATCCTGATGACCGGCTCGGTGGCGCAAGTGCGCGCGTCGGACAATCCGCGGGTGCAGGACCTGCTCAACCGGCGGCCACGCAACGACGACATCGATGCCGACGCTTATCTGCGCCGGCTGACCGAGGGACACGTATGAGGCAGCCCGGAGCGCCGCACGCATGAAGCGCGACAACGTCAATTACCTGGCGGTGGGGGTATTCGTCATCACGATGGGCGTGGCGCTCATGGTGGTGCTGTACCAGATCACCGGACGCTCCGGGCCGACCGACGAGTACTACACGATGTACGGCAACGTGGCCGGCATCAAGTACGGCACGGGCGTGTTCTACGAGGGCTTCCAGGTCGGGCAGGTGGAGAGCATCGTGCCGGACCGCAGCGGCGAGGCACTGCGCTACCGTGTGAACTTCTCCGTGACGGAGGACTGGCCGATCCCGGTCGACAGCGTCGCCAAGATCGTCGCCTCGGGTCTGCTCTCGGCGGTTTCTCTGGAGATCACCCAGGGCAAGAGCACCGAGCTGCTGCCGCCCGGGTCGGAGATGCTGGGCCAGGACCAGGTGAACCTGTTCGCCGCGATCAACGACGTCGCGGCCTCGTTCCAGCAGCTCTCCGATGGCGACCTGCGGCCGATGCTGCGCAACCTCAACGACCGCATCACCGAACTGTCCAAGGAGTATACGGAGCTGTCCTCGACGGCCATCCGGCCGCTGTTCACCTCCCTGCGGAAGCAGTTCGACGACCCTGAGTTCTACGGCGACGTGAAGGGCATCGCCGACAAGCTCAACGACAGCGCCGGTCGCGTCCAGCACATCCTGCGCGACGAGAACCAGGCGCACATCAGCCAGATCCTCGTCAACGTGGAGAACGCCTCGGCCAACCTGAACCAGGTCGTCACGCGCATCGAGGACACCCGGCTGCAGATGAATGGCGTGCTCGCCGAGCTCGACCGGCTGGTCGAGGCCAACAAGGAACCGCTGACCGGCTCGATCGAGGACATCCGCACGAGCATGCAGTCGGTGTCCGAACACATCGACTCGGTCATGTACCACCTGGAGGGCAGTTCGCGGAACATGCACGAGTTCTCGCGTCAGATCCGCGAGAACCCCGGGCTGCTGCTCGGTGGCAGCGCCCAGCCCGAGAAGGAGACGAAGTAGATGCGCAAGTCAGCGATGGTCATCGCGTTGGCGCTGGCGGGTGGCTGCGCCAAGGCGCCGCCGGTGCCGGCGGACCGCTTCTACCGCCTGGCCGACCCCGTGGTCGCCGCCGGACCGGCGCTCGCGCAGGATGCGCTGCTGGTGCGCCAGTTCCGCGGCGACGGCGTGGTCAGCGAGCGGGCGCTCGCGTACACCGAGACGGCCACCGGAACCTCGCTCGAGCAGCACCACTACCATTTCTGGGCCGACGCGCCACCGCGCCTGCTGCAGCAGCAGATGGTCGCGTTCCTGCGCAACGCCGCGGCAGCGCCGATCGTGACCGACGACCTGGAAGTGGATGCCGGACTGGTCGTGACCGGCCGGATCCGGCGTTTCGAGCGCAAACTCGCGGGCGAGCCCGGAGTGCGCGTGGCGCTGGAACTGCGCCTGGACGACCGGCGCGGGCAGCCGCTGCTCGTGCGTGACTACGTTGCCGAGGAACCGGCGGCCGGCGCCTCGTTCGAGGATGCGGTTGCGGCCTTCGACACCGCCGTCGGATCGATCTTTACCGGCTTTCTCGCGGACGCCCGGGCGGTCGTCGCCGCTCCCCGGTAGGATCAGGCGGCGGCTGGCTGCCGGCGGTGCTGCTCTGCTAGCATCGTCATCACTCCGGACCGCATCCGCCTGCGTGGCGGGGGTCGGCATCGGCCCCGGATAAGGAAGCACGGGCGCGCATGGTTCTCGAACGGTTCCGCCGGCAGGGCATCCGGATCGGCCTCGGCATCGCCGTCCTCGCGGTGTTCCTCGCCGACGTGGTCGGCTGGTTCGAGTGGCCGTTCATCGACCAGATGGAGAACCTCGCCTACGACGCGCGACTCGCCGTCACGATGCCGCGCACGGTCGATGCCAGGATTGTCATCGTCGACATCGACGAGCAGAGCCTGACGGCGGAAGGCCGCTGGCCGTGGTCGCGCGAGAAGGTGGCGACCATGGTGCAGCAGCTGTTCGACCGCTACCAGGTCGCGCTCGTCGGCTTCGACGTCGTGTTCGCCGAGCCTGACGACAGCTCGGGTCTGAAGGTCCTGGAACGCCTGGCACAGGGCGAACTCGCCGGGGTCAGCGGGTTCGAGGAGCGCCTCGCCGACCTGCGCAAGTCGCTCGACTACGATCGCATCTTCGCCGAGACGCTGGCCCGGTACCGGGTCGTGCTCGGCTACTACTTCAATCCCCCCCGCGCCGAGGGCGACGTGCAGAAGATCGGCGCGCTCCCTCCGCCGAGCCTCGTGGCCGGCACCTTCGCGGGCAAGAAGATCGCCTTCCACCAGGGGGCCGGCTACGGGGCCAATCTCGGGATGCTGCAGCAGGGAGCCGCGGCGGCCGGTCACTTCCTGCCCGAGATCGACGTCGACGGCATCGTGCGGCGCGTGCCGATGCTGGTCGAGTACGACGGCGCCTACTACGAGTCGCTGTCGCTCGCCGTCGCGCGGGTCTACCTCGAACAGAAGGAGGTCGTACCCGGCTTCGCTCCGGTGCCGATCGGCGCGCGCCGGGATTACTCGGGCCTCGAATGGCTGCAGGTCGGCGATCGCCGGATTCCGGTGGACGATCGGGTGCAGGCGCTCGTGCCTTACCGCGGCCGCCAGGGCAGTTTCGCGTACATTCCCGCCACCGACGTCATCAGCGGCAAGGTGCCGGTGGAGGATCTTCGGGGCCGCATCGTCCTGGTGGGCACGACCGCACCGGGCCTGCTCGACCTGCGCGCCACGCCGGTGCAGAGCGCGTATCCCGGGGTGGAGATCCACGCCAACCTCGTCGCCGGGATCATCGACCAGGACATCAAGGAGCGCCCGGCCTACGTTCTGGGAGCCGAATTCCTGCTGCTGACCGTCGTCGGGCTCTCGCTCGCCCTGGTGCTGCCGCTGCTCAGTCCCCTGTGGGCGACCGTCGTCACCCTCGCCGTGCTCGCTGCTTCCATCGCCCTGAACATCGTCGTCTGGAACGGGGCCAACCTCGTGCTGCCGATCGCGTCGGGCCTGATGATGATTGGATTGATGTTCCTGTTGAACATGTCCTACGGCTACTTCGTCGAGACGCGGGGCAAGCGGCAGCTGACCGGCCTGTTCGGCCAGTACGTGCCGCCCGAGCTGGTCGACGAGATGAGCAAGGACCCGGAAGCCTATTCACTGGAGGCGGAGAGCCGCGAACTGACGGTGCTGTTCTCCGACGTGCGTGGCTTCACCACCATCTCCGAGGGATTGACCCCGAAGGAGCTGGCGGACCTCATGAACCACTTCCTCACGCCGATGACCCGTGTGATCCACGAGCATCGCGGCACCATCGACAAGTACATGGGCGACGCGATCATGGCGTTCTGGGGCGCCCCGCTGGAGGACCCCGAGCACGCGCGCCACGCGGTGGAAGCGGCGATCCAGATGATTGCGCGGATCGACGAGATCAATGCCGAGTTCGCCGGACGCGGCTGGCCCGAGATCCACATCGGCGTCGGCATCAACACCGGACCCATGAGTGTCGGCAACATGGGCTCGGAGTTCCGCATGGCCTACACGGTGCTCGGCGATGCCGTGAACCTGGGATCGCGGCTGGAAGGCCAGACCAAGACCTACGGCGTCTCGATCATCGTCAGCGAGACCACGCGTGCCGCGGCCCCCGGTTACGCATACCGGGAACTCGATCGGGTGCGGGTGAAGGGCAAGGACGAGCCGGTGACCATCTTCGAGCCGCTGGGCCTGGTGGATGCGGTGTCGAAGGCCGTGAAGGACGAACTGGCGCTCTACCGGCAGGCGCTCAAGTACTACCGTGCGCAGGACTGGGACAAGGCGGAACTCCAGTTCCTGAACCTGGAGCGCTCCGGGAGCCGGCCGGTCCTGTACCGCATGTACGCCGACCGCGTGGCGGTCTTCAGGACTCACCCGCCCGGGGCGAAATGGGACGGGGTCTACACTCACAAGACGAAGTAGCCGGCTTGCCCGTGGCGGGCTGCATCCCCGCGACCGCCGGTACCCGGCTCAGCGGGTGAGCTGGAACTCCATCTTGATGCCGGCGAGTTCGATCACGTCACCGTTCTTCATGGAATAGGCCTGCGGGCCGATCGGCCGGCCGTTCACGACGGGGTAGTTGTCGTTCTTGCCGTCGCCTTCGATGTGGGTCAGGAAGTAACCCTGCGGCCGGCGGGAGATGACTGCAACCTGCACCCCGGGCTTGCCGAGCGTGACGAGCGCCTTGGTGAGCTCGAGTTCCTTGCCGGCAATCGGCCCATTGAGCACCTGCAGCTTGCCGAGTGGCATCCCCGGCGCCGATGCGTGCGCCGCCGCCGGTGCGGCGGCGGCCGCAGTCGGTGCGGCAGCTGCCGGTGCGGGCTTGGCCGCGGCCACGGCATCCTCGGCCGCCTTGGCGTGAGCAACGGCGACGCTGGCCGTGCCCGGCCGGATGATCATCGTCTTCTCGAAATCGTCGTCGTCGGCGGTCGCGTGCTCGTTGACGTACTTGAGCTCGTGCTTGCCTATTCCGATCACGTCGCCGTTCTTCAGCGCGTGCTTCTTGATCAGCTTGCCGTTGACGTACGTGCCGTTGGTGCTGCCGAGATCCTCGAGGAACGAGTCGTCTAGAATCGTGATGATCAGCGAATGCTTGCCGCTGACAGCCAGGTTGTCGATCTGGATGTCGTTGTCGGGCTTGCGGCCGATGGTGAGTCGCTCCTTGGCGAGCTCATACTCCCCCTGCACCGCCCCGTTCAAGCTGAGAACTAGCTTAGCCATCAGTTCGTCCCAGATCCGCTGACTTTATCGAAACCTGCGGGTTAACTTCTCGTGCCACGGGCGGTGTGCGGGGAATCTCGTGCGTGGACGCGCGAGGATCACCGAAATATTGTCTTTTCCGCCATTTTCGTTCGCAAGCCTAATCAGTTCGTGGCCGGCTGAGACAAGATTAGCACTATATTTACTTAGGGTTAAGCGAATTTCTTCATCAGTTACCATATCATTCAGCCCGTCGCTGCACAGGAGGTAGATATCGCCGGGTTCGCAGGCCTCGTCGCGGACATCGACCTGGACCGACGGATCGATTCCCAGGGCCCGGGTCACGAGGTTCTTCGGGGTATTCGCAGCGGCTTCTTCAGGCGTGAAGAAGCCGCGATCTACCAATTCCTGGATCAGCGAGTGATCGGCGGTAAGCTGTTGAAATTTATCGCCCCTCAGGCGGTAAAGGCGGGAATCGCCGACATGCGCGATGGTCACCTTGTTGTCATGGAACAACACGGAGACGACGGTCGTTCCCATGCCCTGGCACTGCGGATCGGTCTGCGCGGTGCGATAGATCTGGGCATTGGCGGCGATGATCGACTGGCGCACCAGGCGGCCTTCCGCCGACAGCTCGCCATCTTCGCCGTTGCTCTTCGCCGGGCGCTTGCCGAGCCCGGCGCGCACCCCGGTCAGGATGGCCATCACCGCAATCGCGCTCGCGACCTCTCCGGCCTTGTAGCCGCCCATCCCGTCCGCGAGCACGACCAGTCCCAGGCTCGTATCGGTGACGCAGCTGTCCTCGTTGTGGGGACGGCGCCTGCCGGTGTCGGACAGGTTGATGACTTCGAGGACACGCCGCAGGTCCATGCCGGTGCCCGTCAGGTGCCGGGCTGCTTGGCGCACTGCTGCAGGTCGTGCGCCAGCTCGGCCCCGGTCTGGTAGCGCTTGCTGATGTCCTTCTCGAGGGCCCTGTCGATGATCGCTGCCAGGCAGGGTTTGGTCCGCACGAGTTCGGGCTTGACCGAGGCGAGATCCGGATGCGGTTCGTTGGCGATCTTGTACATCAGCGTCGCCATCGATTCGCCCTGGAACGGCAGCTTGCCGGTCGCCATCTGGTACAGCGTCACGCCCAGCGAGAACAGATCGGAGCGGC
>CAYOJP010000041.1:0-4263 GCA_964404305.1 uncultured Gammaproteobacteria bacterium | reverse complement strand
GACCTTCTTGCCCGCGAGCTGCTCGGGCGACATGTAGGACGGCGTGCCGAGGACCATGCCGGTCTTGGTCTTGCTCGAGTCGGTGATGCGGGCGATGCCGAAGTCGGTCAGTTTGACCGCCTTGCTCTTGGGGTCGAACATGATGTTCGCGGGCTTGATGTCCCGGTGCACGACGTTCTGCTTGTGCGCGTAGTCGAGCGCCATGGCGGCCTTGTAGATGATCCCCATCACCAGCGGCAGCGGCAGGACATTGTCCGGCTTCGTGTAGGCGGTGAGATCGTGGCCCTCGAGGAACTCCATCGCGATGTACGCGAGATCGTGCTCCTCGCCGGCGTCGTACACCGTGACGATGTTCGGATGGTTCAGCCGGCCGGCCGTCTCGGCCTCGCGGAAGAAGCGCGCCTTCACCTCCTCGAGTTCGTCGCCCTCGAACTCCTGCGACAGCGCCATCGTCTTGATCGCGACCACTCGGTTGATCTTCGGGTCGCGGCCCAGGTACACGATGCCCATCGCGCCCTTGCCCAGTTCCTTCTCGACCTGATAACGGCCGAGCATGGGCTTCTCGACGCCGCCGCCCTCCAGGATCATTGTCGCGCCGGCCGAACTCGAGCGCGCGCCGCCGAAGATGACGGTCTCCTCCGCGGTCTTGGCGCGTGTGAGCCGCATCTCCAGGTCGCGGAACTTCGGATTGTAGGTGGCCATGTACTGGTACACGGCGCTCGCCTTGTTGAACTGGCGCTTCTTCTCGTAGTCGCCGGCCAGGATCATCAGCGTGTCCATCATCGAGTCGTCGAGGGGCACGCGGCGGAAGCGCTCGAACGCCATGTCGAGCTGGCCCTGCTGCTGGTACGACAGGCCGAGGTCCTTGTTGCTGGCGGCGGATTCCACGTCGGACCGCGCCTTGCCGGCCTCGGCGACCAGGAAGCGCTTGGTCGTCAGCACGAGGTGCCCCACGAACAGCAACGTCGCCGCGCTGGCCAGCTGCAGCCACGTCGCCTGGGTCGTCATCAGCGCGATCTCGGTGCCGAGCAGGGCGACAATGAGCCCGAACGATACGATGGCGGCCGGGCCCGCCTTCAGCCGCGGCAGCAGCGCGATGAGGTACGCGGCCACGGCCAGGAGCACCGCGAGTTCGATCAGCGTCGCGGCGCCCGGGGAGACGAAGAAGTCCTCGTTCAGGATGCTGCCGACGGTGTGCGCCATGACCAGCACGGGTGCCACCGGCTCGCCGCCGAGCGGCGTGACGAACGAGTCGCCCAGGCCGAACGCGGTCGGGCCGATGAGGACGATCTTGCCCTTGTAGTTGTCGATCGGGATGTTGCCGACCGCGACGTCGTAGAACGAATCGATCGCGAACGCAGGACGTTCGGGCCCGCCGCCGCGATAGAAGAACGTCTTCATCTGCAGCGCGTCGTCAGTCTTGATGCGCAGGCCGCCGAGCTCGACGCTGTCGCCCAGGTTGACCTTGACCTCGTCCACGCCAAGGTTGAGGCTGGCCGCCGCGATCAGCAGGGACTGTGACGGCAGGAACTTGTCGTAGTGGCCGACGACGAGCAGCTCGGACCTGATGCCACCATCGACGTCGGGCAGGTTGTTGAGATGGCCGATGCCCTTGGCGGCCGCACCGAGCGCCTCGATGGGCAGCGTCGCCGCGATGGTGGGGACCGGAACCGCCCCGGTGGCGAGCGGGTCGTCGATGTTGGCGAGTGCGAACCGGGCGGCGTAGTCGGGCAGCGGCGCATCGGGATTGCCGAGGGGCTCGCCGATGGTCATGAACATCGGCAGGATGACGTTCCCCGCGTTCCCCAGCGAGCCGGCGAGGCGCCCGTCCGCATCCAGCGCGATTTCGGCGTCGGCCAGCTTCCGGGCGAAGGCCGCGTCGGGCGCGGTGGCCTGGGCGTAGTCGGACCGCAGTTCGCGGATCCACTTCAGGCCCGGATCGAGCTGGGGCTCGGTGTACAGGATGGTCAGGCCGATAACCTTGGCGCCGGCGGTGGCTAGCTTTTCGACCATGTCGCCGACGATTTCGCGCGACCACGGCCAGCGGCCGTACTTCTTGATGCTCTGATCGTCGATCGCGATCACCGCGATCTGGTCGCCGGGATCGCGCGTGCTCGCGCGCACCCCGTAGTCGTACACCATCCGCTCGAGGGTCGCCAGGCCGCCGGCCTGTGCCAGGATGGCGATGAAGAACACGAACGATACGACGGCTCCGGCGAACCAGTCGCTCTTCCAGAAGCCCTTGCTCATGCCGGGTGAATCCGGGACGGGGAGGATGCCGGATACTACAACGAACGCCTGGAATTAAACAGCTTTACAACAGGTTACGCAGCGGATTCGACAGTTTCCGCGCGTCACGCTAGCGGCCCGTCCCCGGCCGGCACGACTGCGCCACCGCCGCTCGGGCCCTGCTGATCGCCTCCGTGTGCTCGGCATCCGACAGGATCCGCCGCTGCCCGTCACCGTCCTGGTCGTAGATGTAGGCCGCCTGCAGATACTCGCCGAGAACCTGCCGGGCCTGCTCGCAACGCGCCTCGCGGGCCTCCCGCTCCTTGCGCTCGGCGTCCTCCCGGGCCTTGCGCTCGGCGCGTTCGTCGGCCCAGGCGTCCAGCAGCCGGTCACGGCGCTGGTCGCGTTGCAGCCGCTGCGGGTCCGGCTCGCGCGCACCTGCAAATTCGAGCGGTATGGCATCTGCGGCATCCGGCCGGTCTGCGTAATGGGTACGGCCGTTCGCGTCGAGCCATTTGTAAGCGTCGGCCGCGGCCGCAGGCACAGCCACGAGCGCGAATATCACCCCGCAGGCGTGAAGCCGTCGTAACGTCATCGCGATTTCCGGTGCCGCGGTGGACAGGCCCCTGTTATCACCAGTGTAGCGGCCGGACCCGGCAGGTATTCAGCCCGTGAAGCGACGCGCGCCCGGAGTCGGTCACCGGCCGGGATTTCTTCCCGACATTCGTACGCCCCTGGCGCAGTGTCGTTAGCGGCTTACAACCATTTGATTATAAATAATAAAAATCAAGCCCGGGCCGGCCTCGGAATTGCGGCCCGAAGCGGGCGGTTGCTAACCTCGGTACCGGCTTCAGGGATGAAGCCGCCGCATCGGCGGGCATGCCGGCCATGCGGCGCCGCCAGGGATGGCGGTCCCCGGGTCGGTCCGACAGGGATGTCGCACTCCGGGGGAAAGGCGGCCCTCGCAGGGCCGCCTTTTTTTTGCCGGCCCCGGGCCGTCAGCGCTCGAGCTGGTCGCGCTTGCCGGCAATGTCCTTCCACTGCTCGTGGTCGGGGAGCGGCTCTTTCATCTCGCTGATGACCGGCCAGGTTCGCGCCAGCTCGGCATTCAGCGCGATGAACTCCCGCATGCCCTCGGGCACGTCATCCTCGGACATGATTGCCTCGACCGGGCACTCGGGCTCGCACAGCGTGCAGTCGATGCATTCGTCGGGGTCGATCACCAGCATGTTCGGGCCTTCGTGGAAGCAATCGACGGGACATACCTCGACGCAGTCGGTGTACTTGCACTTGATGCAGTTCTCGGTGACGACGAAGGTCATGATGGCGATCCGGGGGAGGAGGGGAGACGGAGCAACAGTATACCGACTGGCGGCAGTCGGCCGGAACCCGCGATGTCGCCGGGATGTCCGTGCGGAAGGTGGCTGAATGCAGCGCGGCGCGCGGGTGCGCAGACCCTCACAGCAGGGTGCGCAGGTGGTAGAGCGCCTGGAGGGCTTCGCGCGGCGAAAGCGTATCGGGATCCAGTGCCGCCACCGCATCGAGCAGGGGATGTCGCGCAATGAACAGATCCGCCTGCGGCGACCCGGCTTCGGTGACCCGCGCCTGGCGCTCCTCAGCCTGGCGCAGCCAGGCGCGCGCGACGTCGAGGACATCCCGGGGCAGCCCCGCCAGCGCCGCGACCTGCAATCCGTAGCTCTGGCTCGCCGGGCCCTCCATCACCCGATGCAGGAACACGATCCGGTCGCCGCTCTCGACGGCGTCCAGGCGCACGTTGGCCACGGTGTCGAACTGCTCGACCAGGGCGGTCAGTTCGAAGAAGTGCGTCGCGAACAGCGTGAATGCGCCGACGCGCCCGGCCAGGTGGCAGGCCGTGGCCCAGGCGAGGGCGAGCAAAAGCAAGAGGAGGATTCGGGATGTCAGGTGCATGGCGCGGGGGTCATCGTGCGGCCCCGGAGTTGACCAGGGCCAGCGCTTCGTTGATGAAAATCTCGCCCGTCTGTTCCCCGAGCGACGTCCGCGAAATGTAATTGT
>CAYOJP010000040.1:0-20155 GCA_964404305.1 uncultured Gammaproteobacteria bacterium | reverse complement strand
CGAGCAGCTCTCGCGCTTCCGCAACCGCAAGGAGCAGACCGACACGCTCGCCGGTGTGGCCGCCGGGCACGTGGACATCGTCATCGGCACGCACAAGCTGCTCGGGGAGGGGCTGAAGTTCGCCAACCTGGGGCTGCTGGTGATCGACGAGGAACACCGCTTCGGCGTGCGCCAGAAAGAGCAGCTGAAGTCGCTGCGCGCGGACGTCGACATCCTCACGCTCACCGCCACCCCCATCCCGCGCACGCTCAACCTGGCCCTGAGCTCGGTGCGCGAGCTCTCGCTCATCGCCACTCCGCCGTCCAGGCGGCTGCCGGTGAAGACGTTCGTGCGCCAGTGGGACGACGAGCTGCTGCGCGAGGCGATGCTGCGCGAAGTCAACCGCGGAGGCCAGGTCTACTTCCTGCACAACGAGGTCTAAACGATCGAGAAGACCGCCGCGACGGTCGCCGCGTTGCTGCCGCAGGCGCGGGTGCACTTCGCGCACGGCCAGATGCGCGAGCGGGACCTCGAGCGCGTCATGCTCGACTTCTACCACCGGCGCTTCAACGTACTCGTGTGCTCGACGATCATCGAGACCGGCATCGACGTGCCGAGCGCCAACACCATCATCATCAACCGTGCCGACCGCTTCGGCCTGGCGCAGCTCTACCAGCTGCGCGGCCGGGTCGGCCGCTCGCACCACCGTGCCTACGCCTACCTCATCGTTCCCGACCGGCGCTCGATGACGGCCGATGCCGTGAAGCGGCTGGAGGCGGTCGAGTCGCTGGAGGACCTGGGAATCGGCTTCACGCTCGCCACGCACGACCTGGAGATCCGCGGCGCGGGCGAGATCCTGGGTGACGAGCAGAGCGGGCACATCCACGCCATCGGCTATGCCCTCTACATGGAGATCATCGAGCGTGCCGTCCGGGCCCTGAAGAGCGGCCGCGAGCCGGCGCTGGAGAAGCCGCTCGCGCACGGGCCGGACGTCGAACTGATGTTGCCGGCGCTCATCCCTGACGACTACCTGCCGGACGTGCACGCGCGCCTGGTGTTCTACAAGCGCATCTCCGCGAGCAGCACGCCCGAGGATCTGCAGGACCTGACCGAGGAGATGATCGATCGCTTCGGCGACCTGCCGCCGCAGGCGCGCAACCTGTTCCGCATCGCCGGGATCCGGCGCGCGGCCGCCGGGCTCGGCATCCGCCGGATCGACCTGGGCGTGGAGGGCGGTCGCGTGCACTTCGACCCCGAGCCGCGCATCGACCCGGCAGCGATCATCCGCCTGATCCAGACCGACGCGAAGCACTACCGGCTCGACGGCAGGGACAAGCTGCGCATCCGGCGGGACATGGTCGATGCCGAGTCCCGTTTCGTCGAGGCGGAGCGCCTGCTGGCGCTGCTCGCGCCGCAGGAAGCCTGAGGCGTGGCCAGCCCTGCGCCCGTGCGTGCTACGCTGGCGACCACCATGGTCCGGCCCCGCACGACAGCGGCACTGCGCGCCACGTTCGCCTGCCTGCTGCTCGCGGGCGCCGGGCCCGCCGCGGGCGCGTGGTACCACGTGGAGGTCATCGTCTTCCGCGCCTTCGGCGCCACGGGCGCCGACAGCGAGCGCTGGCCGTCGAACCCCGGCACGCCCGACCTGCACCGTACCGTCGACCTGATCGATCCCTCGCTGGCGTTTGCCGACGAGCCGCCGGCCGCAGTCGCGCCGGCCGGCAGCGTCGAGTCGGCCGCCGGAGACGAGCCTGTGGCGTTCCAGCGTCTCGCCTCCGGGGAAATGCGGCTCGGCGCCATTGCCCGGCAACTGGAGCGCAGCGGTCGCTACGACGTGCTGACGCACGCAGCCTGGCGACAGCCGGGCCTCGCCGGTCCGTCCGCGCGCGCCGTGAATCTCGGCCCGCCACCGCCGGCGCAGCCGGGCAATCCCGCGGCGCTGCCCGTCGCGCCGACCGTGCAGGGCTGGGTGCGCGTGCAGTCGCGCGGGGCCATGCTCCTCGACGCCGACCTGCTGTTCGACAATGACGGCGTGCCGGTGCGCCTGGCCGAATCGCGCAAGGTCCGGCTGGGCGAGCTGCATTACCTCGATCACCCCCTGTACGGTGTGCTCGTGCAGGTCACCGCGTGGCGCACCGAGGACGAACTGGAGGCCGCGCGCGAAGCGCCCGACGCCGTGCCGCCCCCGGCGCCGGCGGCGGTGATGGTGCCCGGCCGCACGGCCTCGGCGCCGTCGGGGCCCCCGCCGCCCGGTCCGCGCGCCTCGGCGCCGGCCCCCGATCTGCCGGCCCTGCCGGCCGGGCCGATGCCCGACTGACGACCGACCGGCGGTTCGGTTTTCCGCGTCGCCCGGCCGCTCGACGACCTCTCGCGCGCCTTTACGCCGCGGTCCAGGATCGGTATGCGCCCGGACCGCTGCCCGCCCCGGCTCAGGCCGGCAACCCCGCGACCGCGGCCTCGAGCACGCGCCGGGCACTCCCCATGCCGTGCGCGAGCGTCGCCAGGATCGCAGCCAGCGCAAGCGGGCCGTCGCCGCGCCCGGCGGCGCGGTTGGCGACGACTGCCAGGCACGCGTACGGCAGCGCCAGCTCGCGAGCGAGCGCCGCCTCCGGCATGCCGGTCATGCCGACGAGGTCGCAGCCGTCGCGCGCCAGGCGCTCGATCTCGGCGGCCGATTCCAGGCGCGGGCCCTGCGTCGCGCCGTAGACGCCGCGGGCGACGAGCGCGATGCCGGTCGAGCGGCCCGCCTCGAGCAGGGCTCCGCGCAGTCCGGCGTCATAGGGATCGGTGAAGTCCACGTGCGCCACCTGGCCGCTGGCGCCGTCGAAGTACGTGTGCTCGCGCCCCCAGGTATAGTCGATAATCTGGTGCGGGACGGCGAGGCAACCTGGCGCCATGCCAGGGGCGATGCCGCCGACCGCCGCCACCGCGAACACGCCGCTCGCACCGCAATCGGCCAGCGCCCGCAGGTTCGCGCGGTAGTTGATGCGGTGGGGCGGCAGGTGGTGCGCCACCCCGTGCCGGGGCAGAAACAGGACCTCGCGGCCGGCGTAACGGCCGCGCAGCACCGCGGCCGCCGGCAGTCCCCAGCGCGTGGCGTGATGCGACTCGCCGAGTACCTCGAAGCCGGGCAGCGTGTCGAGGCCGCTGCCACCGATGATCGCGATCGTCATGCGGCCCCCGCGGCCACCGCGAAGATGCCGGGGGCGTTGCGCAGGTATCCGTGATAGTCCATGCCGTAGCCGAACAGGTAGCGGTCGTCGGCATGGAGCGCCGCGAAGTCAGCATGCGCGAGCGGTCGCGGCCGCGCGAGCCGCTTCTCCACCAGCACGACGGTCAGCACCTGCGCAGCGCCCTCGGCGCGCAGGCGTTCGATGATGGCGGCGAGCGTGATGCCCTCGTCGAGCACGTCGTCCACCACGACCACCGTGCGCCCGGCGAGCGGTGTCGTCGGCATGCGCAGCCACCGGACCTCGCCGCCGGTCGTGGTGCCGCGGTAGCGCGTCGCGTGCAGGTAGTCGACCTGGAGCGGGAAGTCGAGCCGCGGCAGCAGCAGGCCGAGCGGCACCACGCCGCCGATCATCACGCCGAGCAGCAGCGGGTTGGCGCCGCCCGCGCGCGCCGCGAGCTGCGTTGCGAGGCTGTCGAGGGCCGCTTCGATCTCGGCCGGCGCATGGAGCCGCTCGGCCCGGCGGCGGACCGATTCGACGTCGGCGGGCGCCACCGGCACTGTCATCGGCCCGGGCCGGCGGCGGCCAGTCCCCGCCGCCCCGCCCAGTCGCACGCGAACTGCCACGCCGAGCGGCCGCTGCGCGAGCCGTGCAGGAGTGCCCAGGCGAGCGCCTCGCGCCGCAGGTCGTCGCCGCGCTCGTCGATGCCCAGCCGCTCCAGCCAGTGGCCGACGATGCGCAGGTAGTCGTCCTGCCCGAAGGGGTGGAAGGACAGCCACAGGCCGAAACGTTCCGACAGCGAGATGCGCTCCTCGACCGCCTCGCCGTGGTGGATCTCGCCGTCGACGTTGCGCGCCTCGAGGTTGTCGGCGACGTGCTCCGGGAGCAGATGGCGGCGGTTCGACGTGGCGTAGACCAGCGTATTCCCGGGGGCCTGGTGGATCGAGCCGTCGAGCAGGGCCTTCAGCGCCTTGTAGGCCGGGTCGCCGGCCTCGAACGAGAGGTCGTCGCAGTACAGCACGTAGCGCTCCGGCCGGCCCGCGAGCGGGGCGACGATGTCGGGCAGGTCGGCGTAGTGGTCGCGATCGATCTCCACCACGCGCAGCCCGGCGGCCGCATGCTCGTTCAGGAGCGCCTTCACGAGCGACGACTTGCCGGTCCCGCGCGGCCCCCACAGCAGCACGTTGTTCGCAGGCAGCCCGGCGAGGAACTGCCTGGTGTTGCGGTCGACCTCCTCGCGCTGGTGATCGATGCACTGCAGGTCGGCCAGGCGCAGCGTCGAGCGCCGCGTGATCGGTTCCAGCCAGCCGGCGCCGAAGCTGCCGCGCCGCCAGCGGAAGGCGACCGCGGCGTCGAGGTCGCCGGGGCGTGTCGCGCGCGGAACGAGGTCCTCCAGGCGCCCGAGCAGCGCCTCGGCGCGCGCGACGAGGCGCTCCGTATCAGCCACGGCAGGCGCGTCCGGCGGACGCGGGAAGTCGGTTCTTGCGCATGCGGGCGGGTCCGGCTGCGGCGTGCCGCGCCGGCGCCGGGGTCAGCGCTCGCGCAGCACGCGGTTGAGGTGGCCTTCGATGGTCCGCTTGTAACCGAGCAGGTGGACGGTCTGCAGCTCCTCGACCCCCTGGCGCGCCAGCAGCGCGGGCGAGAGGTCGACGTCGGTAATGTAAATCGGATACTGCAGCCCACTCAACCGTTTCGACAGCACGTGCCGGCCCGCCGCCTCGAACACGCGCGCGCCGTGCTCCAGCGACGAGAACTCCTCGTCGTCGCAGAAGACCGAGAAGAACGTGCCGCCGTTCGGCCCGACGTCGCCAATCACCTGTACGTTGAAGTAGCGGGATCGGCTCGTGGACGGCGCCTCCAGGGTCGCGAGCCGCCAGCCCTGCCCGTGGCGCGTGAGCAGGTGGAACTCGGTGCTGTATGCGCCGCGGCCGTCGGTCGGCGGCGAGAGGCGCTGCATGACCGTGGCGAACAGCCGCGCGTAGTGATCGACGCTCGCCACGAGGTCGGCGCCGGGGAGGCGCTGGTGGAACAGCGACCCGCGCTCGTCGGCGACCCAGGCTTCGACGGTGCCCGGATGCTGCTGCAGGAACAGCTGCACCACCCCGCGGCGGTTGGCGGCGAAGATTGCCGGCAGGGGCGTGTCGAGTGCCGAGCCGCGATCGAAGGCAGTGCGCGCGTAGCGTGGCGACGATCTCTCCAGGGCCCGCAGCAGGTCGGGCAGGCCGTCGAAGGATTGCGCCCTCGGGATGCCGTCCTCGGCCTCGAGCACGTGGAAGACGCCTTCAAGTTCCAGCACGTAGCGGCGGCGGCTGCCGCCGCTCGCGGCGTGGAAGTACTCCAGCACGTCGCTGAAGAGCGTGGTGATGCGGGTGGCCACGAGGCTGCCATAGCCGGA
Source organism: uncultured Gammaproteobacteria bacterium (assembly GCA_964404305.1). Classification (GTDB taxonomy): domain Bacteria; phylum Pseudomonadota; class Gammaproteobacteria; order JADZEE01; family JADZEE01; genus CAYOJP01. Next base: position 14,611 of record CAYOJP010000040.1, on the reverse strand, counting down.
GTTGAAGCAGTTGGTCGCCGGCGCCTGCAGCGTGCCGCAGGCGAGCGCCGGGTGCAGCCACTCGCACAGCGTCGCGACGAGGCCGGCGGCGCCGGCGTGATGGAAGGCGAAGACCTCGCCCCAGGAGTTGGTCAGCACCAGATCGAAGGTCTGCGCCAGGTTGTGTCGCTGACCGCCGTAACGCAGCGCGTCGGCGTGACTGGTCGTGAGATGCGCGCCCTGGCGCATGGTCTCGCGCAGGGGGGGGCGCCCGAAGTTGGTGAACAGCGCCGCGGCCCGCAGGCGTGGCGCGCTCGCGAAGTCGGAGAACTCCGGGTCGCCGCCCGCGCCGTGCAACTGCTCGTCCAGCGCCGCGAGCGCGAGGCGCACCTCGCGGGCATCGGGCTCGCCGTCGCGCGAGGCGATCGAAAACGTCGTGTCCGGCGCCACCAGGCCGTTGAAATCGGCCCACGCGAGCGCCTCGATCGCGCTGCGCCCGCGCTTGAGGAGCGAGGCCTCGCTCGCCTCCGCCGGCGTAACGCTGCCGCGGTGCAACGTCCATGCCGAACCGTCGCCGTCGACCGGCACCTCGTGCAGCGACAGGCGCGGCTCGCTCACGTCCGCGCCGATGCCGCGGTTGACGAGATCGATCTTGCCGGCCTTGCGCTCGAAAGCCGCGTACAGCTTGCGCCCGAGCACGGACAGGTCGTCCTGCGAGATCCGGGACACCTGCGACTGCGCGCGCGCGAACTGCGAGATGCAGCGGTAGCTCTGCGTCAGCGCGGCGACGAGATCGCGGCGCTCGCCCTGCACGACCTCCACGCGCCAGCGATCGCGCGTGTCGAGCAGCGCGAGCCGGCCGTGTTCCCAGCCCCAGCGCAGCACCAGCCGTTCGAGCAACTCGCGCCGCCACGCGGGCGCGCCGTCGGCGCGCGGCTGCGTCAGGCGCTCGTCCACTTTCAGGTAGAAGCAGCGCCGCAGCAGGTCGAGTCGCTCGCTGTCGCCGCGCGCCATCAGGTACTCCTCTATCTTGGCGTACATCTGCAGGTACGGGTCCAGAGTGTCGAGATCGGTCGTGCCGCCGTAGATGGCACGCTTGTAGCGCTGGCTCAGCAGGTCGATGCCCGGAAACTCGTCGGCGTACACCTCCATCAGCAACAGCTTGAGCACCGACTTGTACGGCGAGGTGATGCTCTTGGAGAGCTGCCACACCGTCGCTCCGAAGAACTCCTCCGCGGGAATGCGGGCGAGGCCGCCGAAGTCGATCGTCGCGAGCGTGCCCAGGTAGCGTCGGCGGGTGAGCTCCGCGGCCCAGGCGTCGTAGTCGCCGTCGTGCCCGGGCGGGACCAGCCACCACAGCGGGCAGGCCCCGGCGAGCACCAGGCCGGAGCGGTAGAACTCGTCGAGCAGGAGGCTGTGCTGGCTCGAGCCGCTGCTCTCGGAGGACAGGGACAGGCTGCGCCCGGCGCGGAAGCCCGGCGCGTCGAACACGAAGAAGTGCAGGTCCAGGCCCGATTCGGCCGCCCAGCGCTCGATGCGCCGGGCCTTCTCGGCCAGCTCGGCGACCCGGCCGGGCGGCAGTCCGGGCTCGTGGCACAGCCACACGTCCACGTCGCTGCCCTGTGCGTAGCCGATGCTGCCGGGGCTGCCCATGGCGTACAGGCCCGCGATCGCCGGCGCCTGCGGGGTCATGCGCCGACCGCCGAACGACCGGGCGAGGCGCTGGGCGAGGGCGAGTTCGCGGGGACCGGGGTCGTAGTCGCAAATGCCCGACGGCGTCTCCTTCGACACGTAGCCGGGCAATGTGGCGTGGTTGCTGTGGAACAGCAGCGGCAGCAGTTCGAGGAAGTCGCGCTGGCGAGCGGTCAGGCTCGCCCGGGCGCGGTCCAGCCGGGCCGTGTTCACGGCCAGGAAGCGCTTCTGCATGGCGCCGGGATCGGATAGCGACCCGATCAGCGGACTCGAACGACCGGACATGCCTCCAATAGCGGCCGCCGGGCGGCGGTCTTGACGCCCGGCGGCCGCATTGCCGGACCGCGAGGCCGTGCTGCGCCGGTGGCGAGTGCTGGCCGAGGCCCGCACGCCGGCGGGGGCCGATGATCGCGCCCGGCGTGCGTCCCGCCCCCGGGTGTCGTCGCCACGGGCGCGGCCGTCCCGCGGTCGTGACCGGCCTGGAGCGGCCACGGCAGCCGGCACCCGCGCGGGTGCCGGCGCCGGTCCCGGGCACGCGTTGCAGGGGCGCGAACCGGCGGCGCGTGTATCGATCGGCCCTGTTCTGATACCCTCTAACGTCGGCCCGGATTACGTTTCGGCTCGGTAATCGCCGGCGGCCCGTGACCGTGACGGCATGCGCGCGATGCCCCGATGCCCGTTCGCGACCCCCTGGTATCGGAACCACCATCCGCACACAAGCAGGAGCAGCCACGCAATGTTCGCGAAAGACATGCGCATCGCCGGATTCGACCCCGAGCTCTGGAGCGCCATCGAGGGCGAGGTCCAGCGCGAGGAAGATCACATCGAGCTCATCGCCAGCGAGAACCACGTGAGCCCCCGGGTGCTCGAGGCGCAGGGCTCCGTGCTCACCAACAAGTACGCCGAAGGCTACCCCGGCAAGCGCTACTACGGGGGCTGCGAGCACGTCGACACCGTCGAGCAGCTCGCCATCGAGCGCGCGAAGGCACTGTTCGGTGCCGACTTCGCCAACGTGCAGCCGCACTCCGGCTCGCAGGCCAACGGCGCCACCTACCTCGCGCTGCTCGCGCCGGGGGAATGCGTGATGGGCATGAGCCTGGCGCACGGCGGGCACCTGACCCACGGCGCCAAGGTGAATTTCTCCGGCAAGACCTACAGGGCCGTGCAGTATGGCCTCGATCCGGCCACCGGCCGCATCGACTACGATGCCGCCGAGAAGCTCGCGCTCGAGCACCGGCCGAAGATGATCATGACGGGCTTCAGTGCCTATTCCCGCATCCTCGACTGGGCGCGTTTCCGCGCGATTGCCGACCAGGTCGGCGCCTACCTCGTCTCGGACATGGCGCACGTGGCGGGCCTGGTCGCCGCGGGCCTGTACCCGAGCCCGGTGGCGATCGCCGACGTCACGACCACGACTACGCACAAGACCCTGCGCGGCCCGCGCAGCGGCCTCATCCTCGCCCGGCGCAACGAGGACATCGAGAAGAAGCTGAACAGCGCGGTCTTTCCGGGAATCCAGGGCGGCCCGCTGATGCACGTCATCGCCGCCAAGGCCGTGGCCTTCAAGGAGGCCATGCAGCCGGACTTCCGCGTCTACCAGGCGCAGGTGATCGCCAACGCCCGGACGATGGCACAGACCTTCATGGAGCGCGGCTTCAACGTCGTGTCCGGCGGCACCGACAACCACCTGTTCCTGGTCGACCTCGTCGCCAAGGGTCTCACCGGCAAGGACGCGGACGCCGCGCTCGGCCGCGCGCACATCACGGTCAACAAGAACGCGGTGCCGAACGATCCGCAGTCGCCGTTCGTGACGAGCGGCATCCGCGTCGGCACGCCGGCAATGACCACCCGCGGGTTGAAGGAGGCGGAATCGCGCCTGCTGGCCGGGTGGATGTGCGACGTGATGGACAACATGGGCAGCGACGGCGTGCTCGAGCGGGTGCGCGGGCAGGTGCTGGAGCTGTGCAGGCAGTACCCGGTGTACGCCCACTAGCGGGACGCGGGCCCCGCCGGCACGCCGCCGGCGGGGCCGCGCGCGCCCGCGAGGGGCGACCGGCACGGGAGGGGGTCGGAGCAGGAATGCGTTGCCCGTTCTGTGCGTCGCTCAACACGCGCGTGGTGGACTCGCGCCTCGTCGGCGAAGGCGAGCAGATCCGTCGCCGTCGCGAGTGCGACGACTGCCACGAGCGCTACACGACCTATGAGACAGCCGAGCTGTCGATGCCGCGCGTCGTCAAGAGCGACGGCCGGCGCGAGGTCTTCGACGAGCACAAGCTGCGTGCGAGCATGGACCTGGCGCTGCGCAAGCGCCCGGTGCGCGGTGACGACGTCGAGCATGCGGTCACCGACATCAAGAAGCGCCTGCGCTCGGCCAACGAGCGCGAGATCGACTCTCGCCGCATCGGCGAGTGGGTGATGGACGCCCTGCGGGCGCTCGACGAGGTGGCGTTCGTCCGGTACGCCTCGGTGTACCGCAGCTTCCAGGATGTCCAGGCCTTCCGCGACGAGGTCGAGCGCCTCGAGCAGGAGCCCCCGCCCGCAGTGCGCCGCCAGCAGCTCGACCTGCTCGGCGACGGCGAGGGCACGGGCTGATGTCGCGCCCGTGAGCGGCGCCCCCGGCGCCGCCGATGCGGCCTTCATGGCGCGGGCGCTGGCCCTGGCGCAGCGCGGGCGCCGGTCCGCGCGTCCCAATCCGGCGGTCGGTTGCGTGCTGGTGCGCGACGGCATCGTCGTCGGCGAGGGCTGGCACGCGCGCGCCGGCGAGCCCCACGCCGAGATCCATGCGCTGCGGGGGGCGGGCGAGCGCGCGCGCGGCGCGGTGTGCTACGTGACGCTCGAGCCCTGCAGCCACCACGGCCGCACCCCGCCCTGTGTCGACGCGCTCCTGGCCGCCGGCGTCGCCCGCGTGGTGGCGGCCCTGCGCGATCCGAACCCGCGCGTGGCCGGCGGCGGGCTGGCACGGCTGGCAGCGGCCGGCATCGACATCGACTGCGGCCTGCTGGAAGCGCCGGCGCGGGCGCTGAATCGCGGTTTCGTGCAGCGCATGGAGCGCGGCCGGCCGTGGCTGCGGGCGAAGGTCGGCGCGAGCCTCGACGGCCGCACCGCCATGGCTACCGGGGAGAGTCGCTGGATCACCTCGGCGGACGCACGCCGCGACGTGCACCGCTTGCGCGCCGAAAGCGGCGCCGTGATCACCGGTATCGGCACCGTGCTCGCCGACGACCCTGAACTCACCGCGCGTGTCCACGGGTTCGATCTCGTTGCGGGACAGCCGCTGCGCGCGGTGCTCGACTCGCGCCTGAGGCTGCCGCCGGCGGCCCGCCTGCTGGCGGCGCCCGGTGCGACGGTGATCTACGGCGTTCACGCCGACGCCGGACGTCGCGCTGCCCTGGAGGCAGGCGGTGCGCAGGTCGTGCTGCTGCCGGGCGGGGAGACGCCCGCGCCGGACGCCGTGCTGCGCGACCTGGCCGCCCGCGAGGTGAACGACGCCCTGCTCGAAGCCGGGCCGGGGCTGACCGGCGCCTTCCTCGAGGCGGGCGTCGTCGACGAACTCGTCCTGTACATCGCCCCGCGCCTGCTCGGGGACGCCGCAAGGGGACTGGCGCGGCTGCCGGGCCTTGCGCGCCTGGCCGATGCGCCGGCGTTCCGGTTCGCGGACGTGACCCGGGTCGGACCTGATCTGCGCGTAATCCTGGTGCCGGACGCCTGAACCCCCTGCCGGTATCGGCTACACTGGCGGCCCCGCGGCAGGTACCGGCACCATGTTCACCGGCATCATCGAAGCAGTCGGCCGCATCGCGGCCGTGAGCCCTGCCGGGGCCGGCGTGCGCGTGCGCATCGATGCGGGCGGCCTGCCGCTCGCCGAGGTCGCGCTCGGCGACAGCATCGCGGTGAACGGCTGCTGCCTGACGGTCGTGACCCGCGACGCGACGCATTTCGAGGCCGATGCCTCGCGCGAGACGCTCGCCTGCACGACGCTCGGCGCGCTGGCTCCCGGGGGGCGCGTCAACCTCGAGCGCGCGCTCACGCTCGCCAGCCGCCTCGGCGGGCACCTGGTATCCGGCCATGTCGACGGCGTCGGGACAGTGCGGACGCGCACGCCGGAGGGCGGCTCCGAGCGCTTCCGCGTCGCGGCGCCGGCGGACCTCGCCCGCTACGTCGCGCGCAAGGGGTCGATCTGCATCGACGGCGTCAGCCTGACGGTCAACGCGGTCGCGGGCGCCGAGTTCGAAGTCCAGATCATCCCGCACACGGCGACGCACACGATAATCGACGACTATCGACCCGGACAGCGCGTGAACATCGAGGTCGACCTCGTGGCGCGCTACGTCGAGCGCCTCGCCGGCGCCGACGGCGAGGGCGCGGTCGATCGGTCGCTGCTGGCCCGCACGGGCTTCCTGCCGGGCTGAGCGCCGGCGCGGTTGGCGCCGCGCCGGCGGGCAGTCTAGGATCGCAGCTTGGATTCCGGGGATAGAACCAGGGTGAGTGACAGCATCGAGCAGGTCGTCGACGATATCCGCCGCGGGCGGATGGTGATCGTGGTCGACGACGGCGAGGCCGCGACGCACGGCCGGCTGGTGATGGCCGCGGATGCCGTGCGCCCCGAGGACGTGAACTTCATGGCTCGCTACGGTCGCGGGCTGGTGTCGCTCGCGGTGACGCACGAGCGTTGCGAGCGACTCGGCCTGTCGCTGATGGCCCACGACAGCAGTGGCACCGACCAAGAGCGCTTCACGGTCTCGATCGAGGCCGCGCGCGGGGTGAGCACGGGGATCTCGGCGGCAGATCGCGCGACCACGATCCGCGCGGCCGTGGCCCCGGACGCACGCCCGCACGACGTGGTGCAGCCCGGACACGTGTTCCCGCTGCTCGCCCTGCCGGGCGGGGTGCTGAACCGCGCCGGCCACACCGAGGCCGGCTGCGATCTGGCGCGACTGGCCGGGCGCGATCCCTCCGCCGTAACGGTGGAGATCCTCGACGACAACGGCGCGCTCGCCGATCGCGACGCGCTCGGCCGTCTCGCCAGCGAGCACGGACTGCGCATCGCCGGCATCGCGGCGCTGATCGAGCACCGCCTGCAACACGAGAAGACCGTCCGTCGCGTCGCCGACAGCCCGCTGCCCACCGAGTTCGGCGAGTTCCGTCTCGCCGTCTACGAAGACACCGTCGGTGGCGAGGTGCATATGGCGCTCGTGCGCGGGCCGATCGATCCGCGCCAGCCCGTGCTCGTGCGCGTGCACCTCGAGAATCCGCTGTACGACCTCACGGCGAGCACGCGCCACGACGGCGGCTGGCCGCTGCGGGACGTGCTCGAGCGCATCGGGCGCGAGGGCGGCGTCGTCGTCATCCTTCGCAACAAGATCGAGCGCAGCGAACTCGTCGCCCAGGTCCAGCGCTGGTCGCAGTCCGACGTCGAGCACCGCGAGCCGCGCAAGCCCGGGCTGCGGGTGATCGGCATCGGGGCGCAGATCCTCGCCGACCTCGGCGTGCGGCGCATGCGGGTGCTCAGCCTCCCGCGCAGGTTCCTCGGCATCTCGGGCTTCGGCCTGGAGGTGGTCGAGCACGTGACTTCTGGCCAGTAGGCGCTGGAGGCGCCGGCATCATGAGCACACACAAGACCATCGAGGGCGATTTCGGCAGCTGTGCGGGCCTGCGCGTGGGCGTGCTCGCCGGCCGCTTCAACGAGTTCATCGTGGATCAGCTGGTCGCCGGCTGCCTCGATGCGCTGCGCCGCCACGGCGTGCCCGCCGACGGCGTGACGGTGGTGCGCGTTCCGGGAGCCTACGAGATGCCGCTCGCAGCCAAGCGCATGGCCGCGAGCGGCCGCTTCGACGCGATCGTCGCGCTGGGCGCGGTAATCCGCGGGGCAACGCCGCACTTCGACTACGTCGCGGGCGCGTGCGCGCGTGGCCTGGCGGCGGTGGCCCAGGAGAGCGACATCCCGGTCGGTTTCGGCGTGCTGACCGTCGACACCCTGGAGCAGGCAATCGAGCGGGCCGGCACCAAGGCCGGCAACAAGGGCGCCGAGGCGGCGCTCACCGCGCTCGAGATGGCCTCGCTGCTGCGCAAGCTGGGCGGATGAGTTCCGGCGCCCGCAATCGGGCCCGCGTCAAGGCACGCCGTTGCGCGGTGCAGGCGTTGTACCAGTGGCTGCTCGCTGCCGCGCCGCCCGCCGACATCCTGCGTGAATTCCTCGCCGATCGCGAGGTGGAAGGGGCCGATCTCGACTACCTCGGGCAACTCGTGACCGAAGTGCCGCGCCACGCGCCGGACATCGAGCGCCTGCTGGCGGCGGTGATCGATCGCGACTGGGGCCGCATCGACCCGGTCGAGCGCGCGATCCTGCTGCTCGGCGGCTACGAGCTCGAGCACTGCCCGGAGGTGCCGTGGCGGGTGATCGTCAACGAGGCGGTCGAACTCGCGAAGCTGTTCGGCGCCGAACAGGGGCACCGCTACGTGAACGCGACGCTGGACCGCCTCGCGCGCGAGGTGCGGCGCGCGGAAATTGCGGCCGGCTGAGCCGGTGCAGGGCCCCCGGTCGCATGGCGCGCAGTCGGGGATGACGGGCGCCGCCGCCCTCGCTTCGGCGGGCACAGTCGCGAGGAACCAACGGTGGCAATCGGCGAATTCGACCTGATCGCCCGCTACTTCGATCGTTGCGTCATCCGCGACGACATCCTGCTCGGCATCGGCGACGACGCCGCGCTCGTGCGACCGCCGGCGCAGGCCGATCTCGCGATCGCCACCGACACCCTCGTGGCGGGCGTCCATTTCGACGCCGGTACACCGCCCCGGGCGATTGGCCACAAGGCGCTGGCCGTCAATCTCAGCGACCTCGCCGCGATGGGGGCGGAGCCAGCGGGCGCCCTGCTCGCGCTCACGCTGCCGGCGGCGGACGAAGCCTGGCTCTGCGCCTTCGCCGACGGCTTCCACGCGCTCGCCGCGCGGCATGGCGTTGCGCTCATCGGGGGCGACACCTGCCGCGGGCCCCTGGCGATCACCGTGACGGTACTCGGCTGGACGCCGCGCGGAACGGGACTGCGGCGCGCGGGGGCGCGGCCGGGCGATGCGCTGTATGCGAGCGGCACGCTCGGCGACGCGGGGCTCGCGCTCGCGCTCGGCGAGGGGGTGACACCCGCGATCCGCGAGCGGCTGCACCGGCCCGAGCCGCGCGTCGCGCTCGGGTGCGCACTGCGTGACATCGCGAGCGCGGCAATCGACGTGTCCGACGGCCTGCTCGCCGATCTGGGGCACGTGCTCGCCGCGAGCGGCGTCGGGGCGACCCTGGACCTCGACGCGCTGCCGCTGTCCGATGCCCTGCGCATGGCACGCGACCCGCAGGCGGCGGTGCACCTGGCACTCACGGGCGGGGACGATTACGAACTGCTGTTCAGTGTCGCCGAGGCGCGGGTCGGCGAGGTCACCGGCGCGGCGCAGCGATCCGGCACCCCTGTCACGCGCATCGGCACGATCTGCGCGGACGCCGGCATCGGGTACCGGAGCGCCCAGGGCCTGCGGTCCCCTGCCCGCGCCGGCGGCTACCAGCACTTCTGAACGACTTTCAACGGGTCTGACCCCTTGAAATGGTGCGGTGCGGGATATTGAGGTGGCTTCCTTACCTGCCAACAGGTAGGTAGACTTGCCGGGTGAGCGCAGTGATCGCCCCCGACGTGACCACCCGCGAGCGCATCCTCGACTGCGCGGAGTCGATGCTCCAGCGTGGCGGCTACCACGGCTTCAGTTTCCGGGAGGTCGCGGCCGGGATCGGCGTCAAGGCCGCGAGCATCCATTACCACTTTCCTTCGAAAGGCGATCTGGCTCAGGCCGTGCTGGCGCGCGCGCGCCAGCGCTTCGAGCAGGCGCTCGCGGACATCCGGGCGACACACGCCACGGTGCCGGCCCGCCTGCGCGCGTTCAGTGCCCTGTTCGCCCGGACGCTCGGGGATGCCGACCGGCTGTGCCCTTTCTGCGTCACGGCGACCGATCGCGAGGCGCTGACCCCGGTCGCCAACGCCGAAGTCCAGGCGTTCTGGGTCGGCGCGGAACGTTGGCTGGCGGCGGCACTCGAAGAGGGGCGGGCGCGGGGCGAACTCGCACTGTCGGCTTCCGCGGATGCCTGCGCCCGGGGCTGGGTCGCGGCGCTCGAAGGCGCAATGCTCGGAGCGCGGGCGTTCGGCAATCCCCGCCACCTGGCCGAAGTCGTCGCCTGGCTGGAGGCCGGGGTCGTCCCGGCGAACCCGGGACCGCTCGCCCGCAGAGGCCGCCGGCCAACAGCGCCCCCCGTTACTGCAACCGGAGTGGAGAACGCATCATGACCACCGCCATCCTGCATCGCGCGCTCGCCGCCGCCGTGCTGCTCGCGGCGTTGCCGCTCCACGCGGCCGAGCAGTCCGAGGTCGACATCTGGGGCACGCTCCTCAAGCCGAAGTACTTCCCCGGGGTCGAGTTGAAGGACGCGGCGCCGATCTTCGAACTCGTCACGCCTTACCGCGCCGAGGACGCCGCGCTCACGCCCGTGAGCGTGAATGCGAGGATCCCGCAGACCGCCGAGCGCTATATCCGCAGGGTCTGGCTGTTCGTGGACGGCAATCCGCAGCCGCTCGTCGGCACGTTCGAACTGACCCCGGAGATGGGCCGCGCCGACCTCGCGCTGCGCGTCCGCATCGACAAGTACACGAACATCCGCGCAGTCGCCGAGATGAACACCGGCGAGCACTACATGACGGCGAATTTCGTCAAGGCGCAGGGCGGCTGCTCCGCGCCGCTCGGCTCCGACCTGAAGGCCGCGATGGGGCGCCTGGGCCAGATGAAGTTCCGGACGGTCGGCGACCTGAAGGACGACGAGATCCTCGGCCAGTTCAATGTCAGCCACCCGAACATCACCGGCATGCAGCTGGACCAGAAGACACGCCTGATCCTGCCGGAGCACTACGTGCAGAAGGTCACCCTGCGCTACAACGACAAAATCATCATGCAGGCGGAGACGGGCATCTCGGTGAGCGAGGACCCCAGCTTCCGGTTCTTCTTCAAGCCGGCGGCGGGCGGCACCCTCAGGGCCGAGGTGGAGGACTCCAAGGGTGCGCGCTTCGAGGAATCCTTCGACGTGAAGATCTGACCGGGACCGGCCTGCGCGCCCCGTCGCGGGCGCGGCCGCGGAGGCGCTATGATGAATGCGCCGCTCCGGCCAGCGAGTCGCCTCCCATGTGCGAAATGCTGGGACTGTCCGCCAACGTCCCTACCGACGTCTGCTTCAGCTTCTCCGGCCTGGTCCAGCGCGGCGGACGGACCGGCCCGCACCGCGACGGCTGGGGCCTCGCCCTCTACGAGGGGCGCGGCGCGCGCTGCTTTCACGATCCCCGTCCGAGCGTCGCCTCCGAGATTGCCGACCTGCTGCAGCGGCACGCCATCCGCAGCCGCATCGTCATCGGCCACATCCGGCGCGCGAACCGCGGCCGCGTGTGCCTCGAGAACACCCATCCGTTCACGCGCGAGCTGTGGGGCAGCACCTTCACGTTCGCGCACAACGGCCAGCTCGCCGGCATCAAGAAGCGCCCGCTCGGCCACTACGTGCCGGTCGGCACCACCGACAGCGAGTACGCGTTCTGCTGGATGCTCGATCGCGTCCGCCGCCGCCACGCGCGCCGGCCGGCGCCGCAGCGGCTGTGGCGGACCGTGGCCGGGCTCGCGGGGGAACTGGCGGATCTCGGAAGCTTCAATTTCCTGCTCAGCGACTCCTATGCCCTCATGGCCCACTGCAGTACGCGCCTGGGCTGGATTACGCGTCGTCATCCGTTCGGAAGCGCGCGGCTGGTCGATACCGGCCGGATCGTCGACTTCCGCACCGAAACGACGCCCCGTGACGTCGTCACCGTGATTGCCTCGCGACCGCTGACCGACAACGAAACGTGGCGGATGCTGCGCCCCGGCGGCTTCGAGGTATTCGTGGACGGCGAGCCGCAACTGGGGGCCGACGTCACGCTGCACGAGCCCGATGCGGGAACGTCGCTGCCGGCGTCGCGCAGAGAGCGGCAAGCGGCGATCCGTGAGCGGCGGATGAGCACGGGCCGGAAAGCGTCGGCCGCGGATGACCGCTGACGAGAGGCGATGGCTGCGATGCCCGATATCGCGGATCCGACGCTGTGCCCGTTGTGCGGCTTTCCGGTCGAACCGGTCGGCGCGGTCGAGACCCATGCCTTCCTCACGGTCCGCGACCCGCTGTGGCGCTATGCCGGCCGCGTGCTGCACCGCCACTGCTTCCGCGACTGGGAGCGACGGGCGGAGTTCGTGCGCAAGTTCAACGTCGTCAACGAGGGCATCGCGCACATGAACGCGGATGGCGAGGTAGAGGAGCGCGGTGCGTCGTGAGCGTGGGGTGATCGCGGTCGCCCGCCCGGGTACGCGCCAACCGCTGCCGCTCGGGCCGGGTTTCCCGCCGTAGTCTCGAATGCACGACGTGCCCGGGAACTCTCGGCGCGCGCGCCCGCCGGCGCTGGCGCCCCGGCCCTGCTCGCCAAACTCGTGCACAGCGTGTGGCTGGGCCTGTGGACCGTCGTGGCGCTGTCACCGGCCAACAGCGGCCTCGCGGTGTGGCGCCCGCGGCTGAAGCCACAGTATATTGCGCGGCCGATCCCCGACTCCGGAAGCAAGGAGATTCCATGCGCGTTGCCCGTGTGCCTGCAGTCCTCGCCTGCCTCGTTGCGGCGCTCGCCGCTCCGGCCGCCGACGACCTGCAGGCGTTCCCGGCGCCCGACCCGGGCATGGTGCGACACGTCCTGCAGTTGCCGCCGCAGGATGACGAAGCGCTCCACCGGGTTGAACTCCTCGTGGGCCGGACTGAGCAGGTCGACGAGCGCAACCGCTATTTCTTCGGCGGCCGGGTCGAGGAGGAGACGATCGAGGGCTGGGGCTACACCCGCTACCTCCTGCGCCAGCTCGGCCCGCTCGCGGGCACGCGGATGGCGGTCGAACCGAACGCGCCCAGGGTGGAGCGGTTCGTGACCCTGGGGGGCGAGCCGTCCCTGGTCCGCTACAACAGCCGCCTGCCGCTCGTGGTGTACACGCCGGACGGGGTCGAGGTGCGCTACCGGATCTGGACCGCCGGACCGCGGATGCCGGCTATCCCGCCGGGCTGACGGCATGCCCCGCCACCTCGCGCGCCTCGACGTCGCGGCGCGATGCGCTCTGGCCGCTCAGGTGCGGTCCCGTCCCTCGTGCCGCGCGACGATCCCGCACGCCACGTGGTGCGCCCACGCAGCAATCGTCATCGAAGGCGGGCCGCCAGGCGGCCGTGGCAGGGCGGAGGCATCGGCTACGTAGAGCCCGGGGTTGTAGAACACCTCGCCGCTGGCGTCCACCACGCCCGTCGCCGCGCTCGCGCCGAGGCAGGCACCGCCGATGGGATGCACCGTGATCGGTGTGCGCGGGTAGTAGATGCGCTGACCGGTGCGCGCGCCGATCGCATCGAAGGTACGCCTAAGCCGGGCAAAGATCGGACTGCCGGCGGGGTCATAGCGGACGTGCAGGCGGCCGTTGCCCGCGCTGACGACGCCATCCATTGCATCCTCGCCCAGGCCGGCGATGAAGTAGCCGCGGCGGATGCGTTCGCGCAGGCGGCGCGGCAGCGGATAGCCGTCGATGCTCGGAAACCCGCCGCCGCCCACGACCGGGGGGTCCGGATCGTCGCGCAACTGCAGGCCTCCCGCGCTGGGCAAGCCCCGGCCGAGGTCCGTGCCGGGCTCGTTGCAGTCCCAGAACCCGAACAGGTCCCCGTTGGTGCCGAAGCGGTGGCCGAGCCGGGGCATGCGGCGCAGGCCGCCGCGCGCGTCGCGACCGTGGAACAGCAGGCGCAGGGTGTTGAGGGTGCCGGCGGCCAGCACCACGCGGCGCGCGGCGAGCGGCTCGATGCGGCCCGTGCGGTGGTCGCGAATCTCCACCCGGTAGCACGACCCGCGGGCATCGTCGTCGCGCAGGAGCGCGCGCACTTCGCACAGGTCGCGAACGCGCAGGCCCTGTCGGAGCGCCGGGGCGACGCAGGCGATGTCGAGGGTGGTTTTGCCGCCCGCGGGCGAGCCGAGGAAGCCGTCGTCGCCCGCGGCATAGTCGACCTCGCGCCGTTCCACGCCCGCCGCGGTGCGCAGCGTGCGGGGGTGGTCCGGATCCGCGGGCAGGGCGAAGCCGAGCCGCGGATCGGGAGGCGGCGGCAGTGGCGCGAGCACCGGCGAGTCGCGGAATCGCACGGCGGTCAGGTTCGGGATGCGATGTGCAGCGGTGGGGGTGACGGCCTCCAGTCGCTCCAGCACCGCGCGATAGTGCGGCTCCATGGACGCAGCGGTCAGCCCGTCGACGTGACCGTCCCAGTAGCCCTCCACCAGCGGCCGCACCGTGACCGCGGAGTAGACATGACTGCCGCCGCCGACCCCGGAGGAGCACAGGATGCCGACGCCCCGCCCCGAGTAGTACTCGAACAGTCCGCGCGGGTTCAGGCACAGCGAGGCGGGCAGCGGGCGGTTGCCGCCGACCGAGCGCAGCAGGCGCGTGAACATGCCCGCGCCGCGCGGCAGCGGGGCGCGTTCCGCGATGCCCAGCGAGCGCACCGGCAACGTGTCGCGCCAGGGGCCGCGCTCCAGCAGCGTCACCGGCAGCCCCGCCTCGGCCAGGTGCGCGGCCGCCACCGCGCCGCCGAACCCGCTGCCGATCACGATGACGTCGTCGTTCATCCCTCGCGCTGGCGTTGCACGCCGGGCGCACTCGCGTTCATCCGGTCAATGGTACCCGCCAGCGTAGCGCATCGGCCCCGGCTCGTCGGCAGGCGCAGACTGGCGGGGGTGCCGGGCAGGCCCGCGGCGACCGTGAGCGCGCAGGGACGCGCGCGACCGAGCGATACATGGACGTACTCGAGCGGGTCGCGGCGGACCCGCCCGGCACCGGCGCCGGACGGAGT
>CAYOJP010000039.1:0-20344 GCA_964404305.1 uncultured Gammaproteobacteria bacterium | reverse complement strand
GCAGCAGAACCGGTACTCGACGCCGGCGTGCGCGGCCACGTGCGGCGAGTCGGCGCGCACGGACATGCCGCAGACGGGATCGACTAAGGTGGCGGATTTGGTCATGGCAGGCACCGTAGCCCCGACCGGAGGTCCGTTCAACCGCGTAGCCCGGTACAGAGGGGGCAGTCAGCATTAGTTTTAGACTTCATCCAGACATGCCAGTTAGAAGTCTCGCGGATTTCGGTCGTTCGCAGGGAGCGCTGGTGGGCACAGATCAACGGGTAGCGATTATTGCGTTGCGGCAGTGCTCGAATTGGCGTAAATAGATGCCGCTATGAAGGGCACCGGAACAAGATGACCGGCTTGCGCGACATGCGGCGCCCGGTCCGCGCAATGGTTGGATGGGTGCTGTGCGTCTGGTTCCTCGGGGCCACCGCTGCGCTCTTGGATGCGTGCTGCATCCTCGCACAAGGGATGGAGGACGAAAGTCGCGCCGCTGGCGGGCACCACGTACATGGGGGACATTCGCAGCAACCGGCAGGCGAAGGACACCATGCACCCGATGGACATCCCTGCCCGAATGCCGACGGTCTCGCGCACAAACCCGCGGTAATGCCGTTCGCGCCTGCCGAGTTCGAAGTACCTCCCCTCAATTTAGTTGCGAACATCGAAGCTGAGCGGGACCTCCGGCTGGGCACGGCAATTGTGATTCCCGCGCCGGCCCGGCGGACGCGAGGGGACCCCCCCGTCTACCTGAGCACTCAGCGCCTCAGAATCTAGCCACCTCCCCGATTACAGCGGTTCCTAGGCCCGTTGCTTCCGTTCCGGGAGCCGGCCGATGGCAATCCTGCATCGAAACGGAGGTGCGTATGCTCGTCAGAGATCTCGCCATGCGCGTCGGGGTGAGTCCCGATACGGTGCGCTACTACGTGCGTATTGGCCTGTTGCGGCCGGTGCGCGACCAGCACAACGGCTATCGCTTGTTCACGGATCGCGACATCGACAGGCTCCGCTACATACGCGAGGCCAAGGCCCTGGGGCTCACGCTCAGGGAAATTCGCTGCCTTGCCGCTGCCGGTCACATTGACGCGAGGGGAATGACGGCCCTACTCGAGCGCCGGCTAGTAGATACCCGACGGCGGATCAGCGAACTAACAGCTCTCAGCCGGCGAATCTGCGCAGTCCTTACTTGCTCGAATGCCGAGGCTGCACGTTCGCCAGTGGGATCCGCGCCGCCCAATAGTGCTCGGTTCGCTTCGCAGGAGGTCGAAGCCTGCACGACTACGGTGCCGCGAGCGGGCCGATGTCCCTGCGTCAACTGGGCCGATGACGGGCAGGAAGGGGCGACGTCCGTGGTCGTCTAGCCGAGGTGAACGGGAGGTCCGAGACGGGCTCGTCGACTCGTCTGGCGCTTGACCTGTGAGTTGCTCACACCTTGCACCATGTCGATGGATTTCGGGAGGCATCACATGACCGTCAGCCCACCCACCGCGATTGCCTCCAGCATCCCGTGGCATACGCTTTCCACGGACGAAGTGGTTACGCGGCTCGGCGTCGACATCCGTCTCGGGTTGACGTCGGCGCAAGCACGGGAGCGCCTCCTGGCGAACGGGCCTAATGTCCTGCAGCAGGCACCGCCACCATCGCCGTGGCGGATATTTGCCGCCCAGTTCGGCAGCCTCGTCATCTGGGTGCTGATCGGCGCAGCATTACTGTCAGCGGCGCTCGGCGAAACCGCTGATGCGGTGGCGATCATTGCGATTGTGCTTGTCAACGCGCTCATCGGTTTCTTTCAGGAGTACCGCGCAGAACTGGCCGTCGAGGCGTTGGCCCGCATGACGTCGCCCCGGGCCCGCGTCCTGCGCGACGGTCGAAGTGACGTGATTCCGGCTGACGGCGTGGTGCCGGGCGACGTCCTGCTGCTGGAGGGGGGGGACTTGGTCTCTGCGGACGCGCGGTTGATCGAAGCGTCCGGGCTGCGGATGGACGAAGCACCGCTCACGGGAGAGTCCGTTCCGGTGTCGAAGTCAGAGCAGAGACTCCCGCCGGAATCTCTGCTCGCCGAACGCTTCAACACGGTATTTGCGGGCACGAGCGTGAGCGCCGGTACCGGAAGGGCGTTGGTGGTTGCGACGGGCATGGATACGGAAGTAGGCCGGATCGCCGACCTGCTGGCGACTGCCACCGGCACCGAGACGCCCTTGCAAATGCGGCTCAATCGCGTGGCGCGACACCTGCTCCTAGCGAGTCTGGCGGTGGTGATCGTGTTCGCTTTGCTCGGATGGTGGCGTGGCAACGACGCCCTCGAACTGATGCTCGGCGCCGTCAGTCTCGCGGTCGCAGCGATTCCTGAAGGGTTGCCGGCGGTCGTCACGGTTGCGCTGGCGCTTGGCGTGCAGCGCATGAGCCGCCGCAATGCCCTTGTGCGCCGCCTGCCGGCGGTCGAAACGCTCGGTTGCGCCGAAGTCATCTGCACCGACAAGACGGGAACTCTCACCGTTGGCGCGATGACGGTTCGGCGGGTCGTGAGCTTCGAGAAGGTCTATTCGCTCACTGGGGAGGGGTACACGCCTGTCGGGGAGATTCATTCCGGCGGCGCGACCTTGGTGTCCGGCGATGATCCAGTTCTCGACGAATTGTTCCGCGCGGCGTCGTTGTGCAACGACGCCGAACTACAACCGAGGGATGGCGGTACCGGCATCGTCGGCGATCCGACGGAGGCGGCGCTGCTGGTGGCGGCCGCCAAGGCTGGTATCGATCGGAGTGCCATGGATAGGCGCTGGCCGCGCGGCGGAACTATACCGTTTGATTCCGAACGCAAGCGCATGACGGTCGCGTGCGGCGGCAACGACGGCACATGGATTTTCGTCAAGGGTGCGCCTGAAACCGTCCTGTCGCGCTGCGACCGCGTTCTGACGGCGCACGGCGCCGTCGAACTGGACGCCAGCGGGCGGGCGCGGATGGAGCAGGCTGCACGGATGCTCGCTCAGGATGCCCTGCGGGTGCTCGCGATCGCGGAGCGAGAGTCGGCCGGCGAGCCTATGACACTTGCGAACGCGGATGCGGTTGAGTCTCGGCTGACACTTCTGGGACTGGTGGCGATGCAGGATCCGCCGCGCCCGGAGGCTCGGGCAGCCGTTACCCGCTGCCGTGGCGCGGGCGTACGGACTGTCATGATCACCGGCGATCACCCGGATACCGCCCGGACAATCGCACGCGAACTCGGCATACTCGGCGCGACCGATGAGGTACTCACCGGCCCGGAAATCGCGGCGCTGGATGACAGGGCACTGGCGGCGCGTGTCGCGGACGTGGCCGTATACGCCCGGGTCACTCCGGAGGACAAGCTGCGGATTGTCCGGGCCTGGAAGGCCTGCGGCGCCGTGGTCGCCATGACCGGGGACGGTGTCAACGATGCACCCGCGATCAAGGAGGCATCGATCGGAATCGCGATGGGTCGGACCGGAACCGAAGTCACCAAGGAAGCCTCGGACATCATCATTACCGACGACAACTTCGCATCCATCGTCGCTGCGATGGAGGAGGGTCGCGGCATCTACGACAATATCCGCAAGACCCTGGGCTATCTCCTGGCGGGTAATGCAGCCGAACTCTCCGTGATGCTCGCGGCGACACTCGCTGGCTGGCCATTGCCGCTGCTCGCGCTGCACCTGCTCTGGATAAATCTGGTCACCGACGGACTCCCCGCCCTGGCCCTCGCGACGGATCCGATCGATCGGGACGTGCTCTCGCGACCGCCGCGAAGGCCGGACGCGCAGCTGCTGGATCGCCATTTTCTCGCTGAGACTTTCCTCGCGGGGGCGCTCACGGCCGCGGTGGGCCTCGCAGCTTTCGCATGGGAATACACGAGAGCGGGTAGCCTCGATCAGGCACGAGATGCCGCGTTCACGGCGCTGGTATTCGCGGAGCTGCTGCGCTCTTTCGGTGCGCGCAGCGCTACCCGGCCGGTATGGGAAGTCGGAATCCTGTCCAACGCTCGCCTGTTCGGCATCGTCGCGGCGAGCATTGCGCTGCAGATCGGGATTCACCACATTGCCTACTTACGCGGTCTGTTCGGCATCGGGGCCGTCACTGGGTGGCAGTGCCTGGCATGGGCAGTCCTAGGCGTCGTGCCGCTCGCAGTACTCGAGTCGATCAAGGTGGCGAAGCGCCGGTGGGCTCGCAGCTCGTCGCCCGGGGTCGCGTCCGGAGCGGCGGCATGATTCGGATCCGGAGTGTCGCGCTCGTGCTTGCCGCATGGAACCTGGCGGCAGCGGCGTCACCGGCGCTACTGGATGGCCTCGTCGAGGAAGCGCAGCGGAGCAATCCCGAGATTGCAGCCGCCGAGCAGGAACGCCGACGCCTGGAGGCGTTGGCACCGCAAGTCGGGACGCTGCCGGACCCGGCGATATTCCTTGGATACCGGGACATGGACGAGCGCGAAACCATGTACGGAATGAGCCAGGAGTTTCCTTTCCCGGGCAAGCTGCGCTTGCGTAGAGAGATTGCTGTGCGCGAAGCAGATCGGGCCGCGCGAAAGTATGAGGCAGTCCGGCTGGCGGTCACAGCACGTCTGAAGGAGGCCTACTTCGATCTGTGCCTCGCCCGCGAGTCTGCCGCGGTCCTTGAGCGCAACAGACGGCTGCTCGTCGAGTTCGAGGCGACTGCGAAGGTTCTGTACGGCGTCGGCAGAGGGGCTCAAGCGGACGTGCTACGCGCACAGGCAGAAGTCTCACGCGTGCTGGCGCGACTTGCGGGGCGCCGCCAGGAGGAGGTGTCCTCGATGGCGGAGTTGGTGCGCCTGCTCGGTCGGCCTGCCGGTCAGTTCCCGGAGCGGACAGAAGCCCTCACGTTGACTCCGGTCGGGGAGAATCTCGGAGAACTGCTCGGCTATCTGGAGGTGCGGGCCCCATTGGTGCAAGCCGCGAGGAAAGATGTCGAGAGGGGCGACATGGCGCTCGCGCTGGCGCACCGTGAGTTCTTCCCTGACTTCGAAATTGCCGCCCAGGGACTCCATAGCCGCCCAATGGACGAAGACGGGTACCAAGTGATGCTGAGCGTGCGGGTGCCGCTGTACTTTGCATCGCGCCAGCGCGAGGGGGTGCGGGAAGCGGTCGCGGATCGGGAGCGGTCCGTCGACGAACTGCTGGCGCAGCGGCAAGAACTCGCTGCACGCCTGGGCGACGCAGTGGCGCGCTTAGAACGCGCGGAGCAGGTGATCGGACTGCTAACCGGGGCGATCATCCCGCAGGCGAGGGCGACTCTCGCCTCCGCCAATGCCAGCTACGCAGTTGGACGGGTGGATTTCCTCACGCTCCTGAACAGCCTGCTCACGCTGCAGGACAACGAGCTCGAAATGCTGGCAGAAACCGCTGAGCACGAGAAGGCGGTTGCACTGATAGAGGAACTCGTAGGAGAGCTGCCATGAGGATCGCAGGCGACTCGGCCGATGACCGCGCATCTAAGCTCCGCGCCGGAGTCGCCGTTGCGCTGGCGTTGACTATCGCCCTGGCGACGTTCGCCACTGCCGAGGAAACAGGCGACGCGACCAACCGGGCCGACGGGGCGCCGCACCGCAGTCACCAGGCGGTGCAGGCGGTCGAAGCAGCTTCACCGCACTCGCTAGTCCTGAGTCCGGAGCGCTTGCAGTCAATCGGCGTCAAGTTCGAGCCAGCGAGAATGCAGGCATTGGACCGCGCCGTCCGGACGGTCGGCCGGGTAGTCATCGACGAGCGGCGTATCGCCCGGGTCAACATCAAGTTTGAAGGCTGGATTGAGAGTCTACTTGCGAACGCTACCGGCGAGCGCGTCCGCAAGGGACAGGTGCTGTTCACTATCTACAGCCCCGAACTCGTCGCGACCCAGGAGGAGTATCTGCTCGCGCTTCGCAACTCCGAGAAGCTGGGGCGAAGCGAATATCCCGACGTTGCGAGCGGCGCACGCTCACTCGTCGAAGTCGCCGGCAGGCGCCTGCGCCTGTGGGACATCACCGAGAACCACATCCGCGACCTGGAGCGCACTGGGACCGTCCTCAAGACGCTGCCTATTCATTCACCAATTTCGGGGACCGTCATCGAGAAGAATGCGATTGCCGGTATTCACGTCCAGCCGGGAGACGACCTGTATACGATCGCGGATCTCGAGCACATCTGGATCGAGGCCGACATTTACGAGAACGAACTGCCATTCATAGCGATCGGGCAGTCCGCGACTGTCAGTCTGTCGTACGACCCGGGAACTACGTTCACGGCCCAGGTCGGCTTCGTCTACCCGACGCTAGATCCCCTAGCACGAACCGGCAAGGTGCGATTCGAACTGGACAATCCCGGAGGGCGCTTGAAGCCGGACATGTATGCGAACGTATCCCTGAACATTCCGGCCGGCATCCGTCTCTTCGTACCCAAGGACGCTGTCCTAGAGTCGGGGGAGAGACGGATCATGTTCATCCACTTGGGGGAGGGCAGGCTGGAATGGCGAGCCGTCCGTGTCGGAACGAGAGTCGGCGACCAGATCGAAATCGCGGAAGGCCTCCGTGAGGGCGAACACATCGTTACGTCCGCGAACTTTCTGCTCGATTCGGAAGCCCAGTTGAAGGCGGCGGTAGGCGGAATGCAGGGAATGAAGCACTGAGCACGAAGTCACGCCCATGATAGAACGCATCATTGAATTCTCCGCCAGGAACCGATTCATCGTGTTCCTGCTCGTGTTCGGACTCGCAACTGGCGGCGCTTGGTCGCTGAAGAACACGCCAATCGATGCGCTACCCGATCTGTCTGACACTCAGGTCATCATCTACACGACCTGGATGGGGCGCTCGCCGGACATCGTCGAGGACCAGATCACCTATCCAATCGTGAGTGCACTGCTGTCGGCGCCGAATGTCACCGTTGTACGCGGTTACTCCGACTTCGGGTACTCGTACGTCTACGTGCTGTTCGAGGATGGTACGGACGTCTACTGGGCGCGGTCGCGGGTCCTGGAATACTTGAACCAGCTGTCCGGAAGGCTGCCGGAAGGGATAGCGCCGCAGCTTGGTCCCGACGCGACCGCGGTCGGGTGGGTCTTTCAGTATGCCCTCGTGGACGAAAGCGGCCGGCACGACTTGGCATCCCTGCGGAGCTTCCAGGACTGGTACCTGCGTTACTGGTTGGGCAGCGTGGACGGTGTGGCAGAAGTTGCCAGCGTCGGCGGATTCGTGAGGCAGTACCAGATCGCGATCGACCCGAACAAATTGGCTGCGTACGGCGTGTCGATGGCGGGAATCGTCGAGAAGGTGCGAATGAGCAACCAGGACGTGGGCGGCCGCGTGGTGGAATACTCGGGACTGGAATACATGATCCGGGGCCGAGGGTACATCCGCTCGACCGCCGATATCGAAAGCATCGCAGTCGCGGTGAGCCGGACCGGAACGCCGGTACTTTTGCGCGATGTCGCTACTGTGAAGCTGGGGCCCGACATGCGTCGTGGTCTGGTCGAGTTGAATGGTCGTGGCGAGACGGTGGGCGGCGTCGTAATTATGCGATTCGGTGAAGACGCACTGGAGGTGATCGAACGGGTAAAGCGCAAACTGGAACAGATTGCGCCGTCGATGCCGGAAGGGGTAAAGGTAGTGACTACGTATGACCGTGCGGGCCTGATTAGAGAGTCCGTGGCGACGGCGCGCGACAACTTGATCGAAGAGTTGCTAGTCGTCAGCGTCCTCATAGTCGTCTTCCTGCTGCACGTCCGATCGGCGCTGATCCCCATTCTCATTCTGCCTTTGGCGATTGTAATAGCCTTCATACCGTTACATCTGCTCGGTGTCGGCATGAACATCATGTCGATTGGGGGCATAATCGTAGCAGTCGGGGACATGGTCGACGCGGCGATCATCATGGTCGACAACGCCCACAAGCGGCTCGAAGAATGGGAACGCAACGGTCGAATTGGCGAGCGGGCGCAGGTGCTCATAGATTCCGCGAAGGAGGTCGGACCAGCGATATTCGCGTCGTTGCTGGTGATCGCAATAGCGTTCATGCCTGTCTTCACGCTGGAAGCACAGGAGGGGCGACTGTTTCAGCCTCTCGCGTTGACCAAGAACCTCGCGATCGCCATGAGTGCCGTACTAGCAATCACTTTCATACCGGCAATCTCGTCGCTCCTGATCAGGGGACATCTGGTCGGCGAGGCCAGGCACCCAGTGACCCGCTTGTTGCAGTCGATATACGGCCCGGCGCTGCGCGTTGCGCTGAGATACCGGTACGCGGTGCTGGGGATGGCGATTCTGCTCATGATGAGTGCCGTGCCGGCCTACCGGATGATGGGTACTGAGTTCATGCCTCCCCTGTATGAGGGTACGATACTCTACATGCCCACCACTTTGCCGGGTCTGTCAGTGACGGCCGCGGGAAGTCTCTTGCAGGAGATGGACCGCAAGTTGAAGGCGTTCCCGGAGGTCGAGTCCGTGTTCGGCAAGGCCGGACGCGCCGAAACGGCCACGGATGCCGCGCCGTTCTCGATGATGGAGGTGGTGGTCAATCTGAAACCGCGGTCGCAGTGGCGGCCGGGAATGAGCTACGAACGTCTGGTCGAAGAAATGGATCGCGGGCTGCAGTATCCGGGAGTGAGCAACGCATGGACGATGCCGATCAAGGCTCGTACCGATATGCTGACCACAGGCATACGGACGCCCGTCGGCATCAAGATCTTCGGCCCGTCGCTGCAGGGAATAGAGGACGTCGGCAAGCGTATCGAAATGGTGGCCAAGAACGTCGATGGTGCACGCAGCGTCTACGCGGAGCGCGTATCCGGCGGCTATTTTCTGGATTTCGAAATCGACCGCGAGAAGATAGCGCGGCACGGCCTCACGGTGATGGACGTAAGCACGATAATAGAATCCGCGATTGGCGGGGAGAGCATCACCACCACGATTGAAGGGCGAGAGAGGTATCCGGTGAACGTGCGCTATATGCGCGAGCTGCGTGACGATACGGATTCTCTGGGACGAGTGCTGGTCGACACGCCATCAGGCGCGCAGTTTCCGATTGCGCAATTAGCGTCGATTCGGTTGGTGAGCGGCCCGGCCATGATTCGTGACGAAGACGGCATGCTCACGGGTTACGTGTACGTGGATATGACGGGTCGCGATGTCGGCGGGTTCGTCGACGACCTGAAGCGGGCAATTGCCTCGGAGGTTGCGCTGCCATCCGGGTACACGCTCGCATGGTCGGGTCAGTACGAGTTCATGGAGCGAGTTCGCGAACGGTTGAAGGTCTTCGTTCCGCTCACGGTGGCGATCATATTCGTATTATTCTATCTGACGTTCAGGAACGTCGGTGAGACCCTCATGGTAATGATCGGGGTGCCGCTGTCCCTGGTCGGTGGAATCTGGTACATGGCGGTCCTCGGCTACAACATGAGCATAGCGGTATGGGTCGGGATCATAGCGTTGGCCGGTGTGGCGGCCGAGACTAGCGCGGTGATGCTGGCGTACCTCGATATCGAGTGTTCACGAAGAAGTGCGAACGGGAGGCTCCGTTGCCTCGACGATCTCATCGATGCGGTACAGGTGGGCGCGGTCGAGAGAATCCGGCCTATGGCCATGGCCGGACTAGCGAACATCATCGGCCTGCTTCCGATCATGTGGGCGACCGGTACTGGGGCGGATGTCATGAAGCGACTGGCTGCCCCGATGGTGGGAGGCATGGCTTCCGCGATGGTGCTGACACTATTCGTCATTCCATCGCTATACGTACTGTGGCGATGGCACACAGACGTGAAGAAGATGACGTGGCCAGCGGGCACGTCGGATGAAGTTGTGTAATTTCAACGATAAGAGGTGGTGTGATGAAACGAAGAACTGTTGGAGTCGTTCTTGCGGCGGTGCTCGCGATCAAAGCTCTTCCGGCAGCGGCCCTGGATGCGGCTGGCGTCGAAGCGGCGGTCGCGAATGCAAAAACCAAGGCAGATCACGAGGCAATCGCAGAGGTGTACGAGCAGGAGGCGAGCAGGCTCCAGGACCTGGCCCAGAAGCACGTACGGATGGCGAAGACATACCGAGAGCACAGGCACAAGTCGATCCTGACCACGTCGAGGCATTGCGAGCGGCTGGCAAACAGCTACGAGATTGCCGCGGAGGACAACAAGGAGCTCGCACTCCTGCATAGGCAGATGGCTGACATGGCGAAAGAATGACTTCCGGTGGCGACCGGTCGGGGTGCTCCGAGCACTCCGACTGGTACGCCCCGTGAGTTATGCCGGCACCCTGGCGGATCGTGCAGCGCGTGGCTGCAGACGAGACCTTCTGGTTCGAGGCAGCCGGTTCGGCCGTGCCTGTCAATGGTATTTGCGGGACAATCGGTATCGGCAAAGAGAGATGTTCCGTCGGTACCCCGAGTGGACTGTGATGATCTGCCTTTCGAATCCGCGTGGGCGATTGCGCAGCATGCCTGCGCTCCGACTGGGCGCCTTCGCGTTCGCGACGGGTCTCCTGGCAGGGAGGATTGTCTACTGGGCCGGGGCGCACGACACAAGTGAGCACGTGTAACGCAACTCGCGGTCGGAGCAATCCGACACGGTGAAAGGTCTGCGATGAGGTAGGCGATGAGCGACGGATGGGTCGAGCATGTGGCTCTCGCGCGGCAACTGGGAGACGAACAAGTGAGGCTTGCATAAATAGGTTATAGATTCAGAGAGCGAGTTCGGCCTGTGCCCAGAAAGCCCGGACCAGCGTCGGGCGTCGCTGCATAGCGCACAGGCGACGGCGCGCGTAGTTGCGCATCTGACCGATGGCACTCGCACATACTCACCAGTCGCATGTATAGAAGACAGATGGGGCAAGGAAGAATGATCGAACGAGTTCCGGCGAACACTTTATCGATCGCAGTTGCTCGTCGATCTTCTCGCGCAATGTTTCACCGGCGCGCAACGGGCGGCGTGCGACGCCGGTGCGCGTGACAGGGCTCCACACCAACTCGTCCGGGTTCAACTCGGGGGCGTAGCCGGGCAGGAAATGCAGCGTCAGGCGACCGCGGGTCGACTCGACATACTCGCGGACGCACGCCTTCCTGTGTGCAGGCAGGCCGTCGATCGCCAGATGGACAGAGTTGCGCCGCCCTCGCATGAAGCGCTTCAGCAGTGTCACGAACAGCTCCGCGTTCAGAGCGCCCGGGTAGGTACAGAACCAGAACCGGCCGCTGGCCGCGACCGCCGAGGCCGCACTGAGCGACTGCCGCTGCCCCGGGCGATGAACCACCGGTGTCTGGCCGCGCACACCCCAGGTGCGACCGTGAACGGTGTCGGCACGGAACCCGGACTCGTCCCAGAATAACACCTCGCCACATTGCTTTTTCGCCGTGCGCGCGATGGCCGGGAAGATCTCCTGCTGCCAGCGCTCGATGGCTTGCGGATCGCGCTGATAAGCGCGCTGCAACGGCTTCTGTGGCGTCAATCCCAGCTGCGCGAGCAAGGCGCCCACCGCCGTCGCCCCCAGTGTCACGCCGAACTTCTGCGCCAGTAGTTCGGAGACGACCGCGCGGGTCCACAGGCCGAAGTCCAGACCGTACTGGCGTGGATCGCGACCATTGACTCAGCGGAACACCTGCCGTTGCTGGGCCGGCGTCAACGTCCGCGGTTGCCCCGGGGCCTTGCGCGACCGCAGTGCCTTCACGCCAAACCCCGGCTGCAGCGCCACCTTGATCCACTTGTAGATGGTCGTGCGATTGAATCCGTACGAGGCGATCACCGCCGCTGGCGGCTCGCCTTCGTGGACCCTTTCGATGGCCATCAGGCGGATCGTTGCCAGGGTTGCCCTGTCGAGCGTGCGACCGTCTCGTTTCATGTCCGATCCGATCGCCGCTCTCGCCAATGGTTCCATCACTGTCGCCTTATTTCAGGACTGGTGAGTAGGGGTGGGATGGCGCCGCCGCCGTACCACGTTGGGGTACGCGCATCCGTATGCTCGCGTGGGTGCGACCCGCCAGGACCATCCGTGTCGGAGCCATCGATCGTTCCATGCGGTTGGCGCTGGTCGTGCCCGCGTACTGCCGCTGTGCCAGAGTCGCCTCCCTTGAGCCGGGCATAATATGCGGGCGTCATTTCCGGAAGAACCTGCAGAAAAGCGACCAGGCCCCAGATAGCATCGTCGGAGTGGGTTGTGCCCCATGCCGGCATCGCAGTCAGCTTGATGCCGTGCTTGATAATCCAGAACTGCCGCGCTGCCGACGGAACGGCGTAGCCGCGATCCCGGCCATGCACGTGGCGGGCTAGATCTGGAGGCCGCGGGTACAGTCCCGCGCGGATCCCTGAGTCCTCAACGCCGGGCGCAAGATGACAGCCGCTGCACATGGCCGAGTAATGCCGGGCGCCTTCTGCAATCCGAATCGGATCGTTGAGCGGTGGCACGGCGACACCGGCGGCCCGAGCACCGATGGACCTCTCCCGAAGCGTAGCGACAATCCATGAGGTGGCAGGCCAATGGGGTGTATCGGCGCCGATATTGTAGACTCCGGTCCAGACAAGAGCGGCGACGACTGCGGTGCCGATGGCCGTTTGCAGGGACAGTATAACGAAGAGTCGCATGGAGAATGGTCCTCGTCAGGGTTTACCGGGTCGGCGTACCGGCTTGCCGAAGTTCGGGTCGCGGCTCACGCATCGGGCTACCGTACCGGGGGGATTCGGGTAGGGGCCGGGGTCGCGGTAGTCGTGCGGAGGCAAGTCGTTGCGCACCTTGACGACGGTGAACATGCCGCCCATCTCCAGGTTTCCGAACGGCCCTTTGCCGAGCATCATGGGCAGAGTGTTCACTGGGCCCTGCATGTGCCCCATGTCGACGTGATCCTGATGCTCGGCCATCCCGTCTCGCCCCATGGGCATGTAGCCCGGGAGGATTCGCTCGAGCGTCGAGCCGAGGCCGTCAGAGTCGACGCCGAGGGTGTTCGGGATGCCGTGCCCCATTGCGTTCATCGTGTGATGGGCCTTGTGGCAGTGCAGAGCCCAGTCGCCGGCAATCGCGACGAATTCGATATTGCGAATCTGTCCGACGCCGACGAGCTCGGTGACCTCCGTGCGCCACAAGCGCTCGGGCAGGTGGCCGCCGTCACCGCCAGTGACCGCGAACTGCACGCCGTGCAGATGCATGGGATGCTCGTGCATCGAGAGGTTACCGATGCGGATGCGGACGCGTTCGCCGGTCCGCGCCATGATCGGTTCGATCGCCGGAAAGACCTTCGAATTCATCGTCCACAAATCAAACTCCGTCATTATCGAAGGATCGGGCCGCCAGGTCCCGGGATGCAGAGCCCAGTTATGCAGCAGGAAGCAGTAATCGCGATCGATCCGTCGGGGCTCTCCAGCGCGCGGATGGATGATGAACATGCCCATCATGCCGACGGCGAGCTGGACCATCTCGTCGGCATGCGGGTGATACATGTGGGTTCCGTGCTGGACGAGCGTGAATTCGTACACGAAGGTTTCGCCCGGCCGGATGTGGGGCTGAGTGAGGCCGCCGACTCCGTCCATACCGCTCGGCAGGTAGAGTCCGTGCCAGTGGATGCTGGTGTGTTCCCGCAATCGGTTGGTGACGTAGATGCGGACGCGGTCGCCTTCCACCGCTTCGATGGTCGGGCCAGGCGTGCTGCCGTTGTACCCCCAACAACGCGCAGAGCATCCGGGCGCGAATTCGTGATCCACCTCCTCGGCGACGAGGTGGTATTCCTTGAAGCCGTCCACGATCCGGTAGGGCAATGTCCATCCGTTGAGCGTGCGCACGGGCGTGTAGCGGTATCGTTCGGTGTCCGCTCCGGCGGCGCGGGCTTCGCGGGACCCCCTCAGCAACCGCGCGAACTCACCGCCGCCGGCCGCGGCGAGGAATAACTTGCGTCGAGACAGGTACATAGGGGAGTCCTCAGTGGTGGCTGTATCGGCCTACGGGCGGATTCGCAAAGGTAGTTACCGGCGCGGGCTCCGCAAGTGCCCCGCGGGCTTCGCCGGAAGTGGGTTCCTGGACGTGGAGCTTTCCATGCCCGGGCGCTCTGGGAGGCAACGCTACGACTTCATCGACCGAAAGCACGCCGGCGGCGGAGGTCAATGTGCCCACCAGCCGGCCGCCGGTTGCGTGATCCAGGTCGACGCGCGCCTGCCAGTAGCCACGAGCTCGTTCGACCATGGTCCGCACCGCGATGTAGTACTCGTGACGCGGGATGATCAGGCCGAACATGCGAGCGCGCGCGCCGCCCCCGGCGGCGGCGAAGTACAGGGTGTGGCAGGAGAGTTTCATCAGCGTGCTCCTGCGGGGTGAGCGCCATGGCCGGCGTGCGGGTCGACTTCGGGCGCGGCGGCGTCCGGGTGCCCGTGACGATGTCCGTCGCGCGCCGGGCCGGCGCCGAGCAGGGCCTCAATATCCAGCGGCGGCGCGGCGGCGGTGACGATGCCGGCGAGGCGCCCTCCAGCCGCATGTTCGAGGTCGACCCGCGCCAGCCAGTAGTCGCGAGTCGCGCCGATGGCGGACTCGACGGCAGCGTAGTACTCGCGCCGCGCGACGATCTGGTCGAAGACGCCGAGCAGCATGTAGTTGACCCGCCGCGCGACCGCGTCGACGACGGCGCGCCGCTCGCGCAGGAGGTGCGTGTCGATTTCCGCCGCCGCGCGGCGGGCGTCGGCCATCCGTGCCGCGGCGTCGGCGACTTCGTGGTCCGCGCGCAGCTCCGCCTCGGCCAGTGCGGCACGGGCCAGGTCCAGCCGCGCCTGCGCGCGGGCGATGCGGCCCTGCCCCTGGTCGAAGAGCGGCAGCTCCAGTTCGAGCGTAGGCCCGAGCGTCTTCGTGCCGTCCGTGTCGCGCTCGTACTCGACGCCGACGGCGGCGTCGCCGAGCAGGCGGAAGCGGCCGCTGGTTGCGAGCGCCGCCTCGCGGCGGGCCACCTCCGTGCGCGCGGCGGCGATATCGAGCCGCCCGGCGCGGGCGAGTCCGGCGAGCGTGGCGGTGTCCGGATCGTCCGGGGGCACGGCCGGCGGCGTCGCCGGTATCACCCGGGCCGGATCCGCGCTCGCCAGCCCCATGGTCTCGTTGAGCGCCAGGCAGGCCGCGCGCGCGGCGCCCGCAGCGGCGATGGCCGCGAGGCGTGCGTCGGCGGCATCGGCCTGTTCGCGCGCCAGATCCAGCTCGCTCAGGTTGCCGGCCGCGTGGTAGCGCGCCGCCAGGGTCGCCGAGAGCTCCGCGGCCACGCGCACTTCTTCGCGCATGGCTGCAACCGCGGTGGCCGCGGCGCAGTCCAGCCACGCGCGGTCGACGTCGCGCGCGAGTTCCAGGCCGGCCGCGGCGATGGCCAGGGTCGCACGCTCCAGCGCCGCGGCCGCCAGCCGCTTGCGGGCTGGCAGGGTGACGGCAGCGGCGAAGCGTTGCACCAGGCCCGCGGCGAGGCGCTCGACGCCGGCGCCGCCCTCGGGGAAGAGCACGCCGAGCGAGAGCGACGGATTGGCCAGCCGGCTCGCCTGGATGAGATCGGCGTGCACGAGTCCGAGCCGGGCGTACTCGCCCTGCAGCCGCGGGCTGCGCCGGAGCGCGACCAGCACGGCGGCATCCCGGTCGAGCGGACCGGATGCGATCTCGCCAGCCTGCGGTGGAAGTGACAGGTCACCGCCGGCGATTCCGCTGCGCTCGGCGATCAGCGTGTCCACCTGCGCGCGCTGGGTGGCGAGGGGGATTACTGCGCACCCGGCGTGCAGGAGATGGCCGCCCAGGATGACACCGCCCAGAAGGCCGCGAAGTCCGGGGCGCCCGGTTGTGCCTGACCTCGGCCGGGACCGGTTCGGGTTCACGCATGCCGCTCCAGTGGTTGCCGGGCTGCTGCTTCATTGCCCGCTCGGGCCGCGAGCCGGCGCAGTCGCAGGGCATTGCCAACCACGCTCGCCGAGGACACGCTCATGGCAAGGGCCGCGATCATCGGTGACAGCAGCGAGCCGGTCAGCGGATACAGGACTCCCGCCGCAAGCGGGATTCCCAGGGCGTTGTACACGAGTGCAAAGGCCAGGTTCTGGCGCATGTTCGCCACGGTCCGTTGGGAGATGACGCGCGCTCGGGCGATCCCGCGCAGGTCACCCCTGACCAGCGTGACGCCGGCACTGTTCATGGCCACGTCGGTGCCGGTACCCATCGCGATCCCGACATGGGCGCGGGCAAGGGCCGGCGCGTCGTTGATGCCGTCGCCCGCCATCGCGACGACGCGGC
The DNA here is from genome assembly GCA_964404305.1 of uncultured Gammaproteobacteria bacterium. Lineage (GTDB taxonomy): Bacteria > Pseudomonadota > Gammaproteobacteria > JADZEE01 > JADZEE01 > CAYOJP01. The sequence goes on along the minus strand of CAYOJP010000039.1, from coordinate 4,161 downwards.
CTTCGGCCTGCAGCGCCGTGACCAGGGCCAGCTTGCCTGCGGGGTCGATTTCGCCGTGCACCTCGTCGATGCCGAGCTGCGTGCCGACCGCCTTCGCGGTGAGCAGTCCATCGCCCGTGGCCATCACGATGCGGATGCCGCTCGCACGCAGGGCGTCCAGGGCTTCCGCGGACGTCTGCCGGATCGGGTCCGCCAGGATCAGCAGGCCCAGCAGTGCGGCATCGCGGCCCAGGTACACGACGCTGGCGCCACGCGCCCGCGCCGCCTCGGCGGGCACGGCCAGCGTCTCGACCGCGATCCCCATGCGCTGCATGAAGACGGTGTTGCCGAGCGTCAGGTGCCTTCCGTCCACCTTCCCGCTCACGCCGATTCCGCTCGTCGATTCGAAGTCGATGACGACTTGCAGGGGCAGGGCCCGCGCTCTCGCGGCGGCGACGACGGCCGCGGCCAGCGGATGCTCGCTGCCCTGGTCGAGGCTCGCTGCGAGCCGCAGCACCTCGTCGGCGGTCACGCCCTCCAGCGCCACGGCCGACTCGAAGGCGGGCCGGCCCTCCGTGAGCGTTCCGGTCTTGTCGACGATCAGGGTATCGACCTGCCGCAGCTTCTCTATCGCGGCGGCGTCGCGGAACAGGACGCCCTGCGTGGCGGCGGTGCCGGTCGCGACCATCACCGACATCGGCGTGGCCAGCCCGAGCGCGCAGGGGCAGGCAATGATCAGCACGGCGACCGCATTGAGGAGTCCGTAGAGCCATCCGCGCTCGCCGCCCGCCAGGCCCCAGGTGAACAGGGTGAGCACGGCGATGGCGATGACGGCCGTGACGAAATGCCCGGCGACGACGTCCGCGAGTCGCTGCATCGGTGCTCGCGAGCGCTGGGCCTCGGCCACCATCTGCACGATTCGCGACAGCACCGTGTCCGCGCCGACTTTCTCGGCGCGGATCACGAGCGCACCGGTCGTGTTGATCGTGGCGCCGATGACCCGGTCGCCGCCCTGCTTCGCGACCGGCACCGGCTCGCCCGTGAGCATCGATTCGTCCACCGCGCTCGCACCCTCGGTCACCAGTCCGTCGACCGGCACGCGCTCCCCTGGCCGGACGCGCAGGCGATCGCCGACCGCCACGTCGGACAGCGGCACGTCGGCCTCGGTGCCGTCGGCGGCGATGCGCCACGCGGTTGTCGGCGCGAGGCCGAGCAGCGACCGGATGGCCGCGGACGTCCGCGAGCGGGCCCGCAGCTCCAGCACCTGGCCGAGCAGCGTCAGGGACACGATGACGGCCGCCGCTTCGAAGTACAGGCCGACCCGGCCATGAACGACGAATGCAGCCGGAAACAGCCCGGGGGCGAGCACGGCCACCGTGCTGTAGACGAAGGCTGCCGCCGTGCCGATGCCGATCAGGGTCCACATGTTCGGGTGGCGCGTGACGAACGAACGCCAGCAACGCTGGTAGAACGGCCAGCCGGCCCACAGCACGACCGGCGCCGACAGCAGCAGCTCGATCCAGCCCCGCGCCGTCGCGTCCGGCCACGGCAGGCGGTGCCCGGCCATCGCCAGGAGGGTGACGATGACGGTGAGCGGTGCGGTCAGTACGAAGCGCCGCCTGAAATCCCGCAGCTCGGCGTCCTCGGCCGGCTCGGCGGCCCCGGGAACGAGCGGTTCCAGCGCCATGCCGCAGAGGGGGCAGGTTCCCGGCGTGTCCTGGCGGATCTGCGGATGCATCGGGCAGGTGTAAACGCTACCTGTCGCCGGCGCGGGTGGCACTGGCCGTGCGGTTCCGACGTAGCGATCCGGTGCCTCCCGGAACTTGCGCGCACAACCGGCACTGCAGAACCGGTACAGGATGCCGGCATGCTGCGCCGTCTCCGGCGCGTCGGCCGCGACGGTCATGCCGCAGACCGGATCGATCGAAGCAGTGGCGTCCGGCTGCGCCGGAGACCTGGCATGCCCGTGATCGCAATGCACGTTAGTCATCGTGTCAATCCCCTTCCTGTTGGCCTCGCCACCACCGGCGAAGCCGTGTGAAGTCCGGCATGAACGCCGGGGTCGAGGCCGCGTACCCGGGCCATTCCCGTGCAAACTGCGCTCGAGCGGCGCGCTCTTCCGCCTGCGCAAGGCGCACGTACATGAAGACCAGCGCCGGAAACATGAGGAGCGTCAGCAACGTCGGCCACTGCAGAAGGAACCCGACCATCACCAGCACGAAGGCGACGTACTGGGGATGCCGTACCCACGCATACGGCCCGGTGGCGGCGAGCTCGCCCCGGCGCTGGGCGGCGTACAGCACGTGCCACGCGCGCGCCAGCAGCATGAACCCGGCGATCACGAACCCGATGCTCGCGAGGTGGAGGCCACCGCTGTGCGGATCGCCGTGTCGGCCGGTGAGTGTCCACCACAGGTGGCCGGCATCGTGCGAACCGAACTCGAAGCCCGGGTACCGCGATTGTAGCCACCCAGAGAGCAGGAAGATGGTGAGCGGGAAGCCGTACATCTCGGCGAACAGCGCGACGACGAAGGCGGCGAAGGCTCCGAAGCTGCGCCAGTCGGTTGCCGTGCGCGGCTTGAAGAAGCTGAACGCGAAGGCGATGAACACCACCGAATTGAGGATGACGAGGCCCCACAACCCATAGGCATCAGCGTTCTGGACGGTCATCGGTCGTCTCCCCGCGGCTGTCGCCGCTTCGGTGTGCACGATGCTCGTGACCGCCGTGCATGAACAGGTGCAGCAGCGGGCAAAGCAGGAGCAGCAGGTAGGGTAGTGCCCCGAGGGCATGGACGCGGTGCTCCGAGAACAGGAGTGCCGCGGCGACGCCGCTGAGCACCGTCAGCCCGACGCCAAAGCGGGAACGCCAGAATTCATCGCCGGATCGTCGGGTGTCGTTCATTACCTCTCCTCCAATCGCGACCGATGGTCGCGTGCTGCGCAACGGCGACTGCCATTGCGCCGCCGTCCACTGCCCACGCCTCACACGCTTCAGGCTTCGCTGCCCAGGGCCCGACGCCGGATCAGCAGGTACGCTGCCGGCAGCACCAGCATCGACAGCAGCGGGGCCGTCAGCATGCCGCCAAGCATCGGCGCCGCAATGCGCTGCATCACCTCGCTCCCCGCCCCCGTGCCGAAGAACAGCGGCAGCAGTCCGGCGAGGATGACCGCCACGGTCATCGCTTTCGGCCGCACGCGCAGCACGGCGCCCTCGACGACTGCGGCACGCAGATCCGCGGCGGTTGCCAGCGCGCTGTTCTCGCGGCGGGCCCGCACGGCCTGGTCGAGGTACAGCAGCATCACGACGCCGAATTCGGCAGCGACGCCGGCCAGGGCGATGAACCCGACCGCCGAAGCGACCGACAGTTCATGGCCGAGCAGGTGGATGAGCCACACCCCCCCGATCAGGGCGAACGGCACGGTCGCCATGATGAGGAGAACCTCGCGGACATCCCGGAACGCGATCTGCAAGAGCAGGAAGATGATGGCGAGGGTGAACGGGATCGCCAGCCGCAGGCGCGCCGCGGCGCGTTCCAGGTACTCGAACTGGCCGGACCAGGTAAGGGAGTAGCCGGCCGGCACCCGGACCCGTTCCGCCACGACGCGCCGGGCCTCGGCCACGTAGCCGCCGAGATCGCGGTCGCGGATGTCGACGTAGATCCAGCCGCTCGGACGGGCGTTCTCGGATTTCACCATCGGCGGGCCATCGACAATGGCGACGTCGGCGACCGTTCCGAGCGTGATGGTCGCGCCTGCCGGCGTGACGATGGGCAGGTCGCGCAGGTCCTGAACCGAGTCGCGCAGCTCGCGGGGGTAGCGGACGTTGATCGGGAAGCGCTGCAGGCCCTCGACCGTCTCGCCGACGTTCTCGCCGCCGATGGCCACGGCCACCACCCGCTGCACATCCGCGATCGAGAGGTCATGGCGGGCGACGCGCAGCCGGTCCGGAACTATCTCGACGTAGCGGCCTCCGGAGACGCGTTCGGCGACGGCCGAGGCCGTCCCCGGCAGGGTGCGGACGACGTTTTCTATTTCGGCCCCGAGACGGTCGATCACCGTCAGATCGGGTCCCGCGATCTTGATGCCGACGGGCGACTTGATGCCGGTGGCGAGCATGTCGATGCGGTTCTGGCGTCGAGCGACTCACCGTGCAGGCCTGCCGCCTCCACGAGGATCGAGCCGC
>CAYOJP010000038.1:0-20466 GCA_964404305.1 uncultured Gammaproteobacteria bacterium | reverse complement strand
AACTGTTCGGCGTCGAACGCGGCGCCTACACGGGGGCAGCCGCGTCGCGCCCCGGCCGCTTCGAACAGGCCGACGGCGGCACGCTGTTCCTGGACGAAATCGGCACGCTGAGCCTGACGGCCCAGGGCAAGCTCCTGCGCGCCATCCAGGAGGGCGAGATCGAGCGGATCGGCGACACCCGCGTGCGCAATGTCGATGTACGCATCGTCGCGGCAACCAACGAGGACCTGGAGGCGGCGGTGGCCGGCGGCAGCTTCCGCGCCGACCTGTACTACCGCCTGAACGTGTTCCCGATCCGCATCCCGCCGCTGCGCGAGCGTGCCGAGGACATTGCGGTCCTGACCGACTACTTCCTCCAGCGCTACCGGCGGATGCACGGGCGCGAGGTCACCGGTTTCACCGAGCGCGCGCTGGACGCGCTCCGCGCCCACGCCTGGCCCGGCAACGTCCGCGAACTGGAGAATGTCGTCGAGCGCGCGGTGATCCTGGCGGTGGACGGCGGCGCGATCGACATCGTGCACCTGCCCCCGGGCCTGGGCTCGCGCACCGGCACCGCGGCGCGACCGGTGCCCGGCGAGGATGACGCCGGCCCGCGAGCGCCGGCGGATGCCGGTCCACGCCACCCGTCGCTGGCGGACACGGAGGCTCGGCTGTTCCGCGCGACGCTGGAGCGCTGCCGCGGCAACGTGTCGGCGGCGGCGAAGGACCTCGGCATCACTCGCGCACGCCTCGCGTACCGCGCGCGCAAACTTGGCCTCGAGGAGCTGTTCCGGCGTCGCTCGTGAGGCCCGGGCCGGCGGCGCGCCGCCCGCTTCAGGCGGTGCCGGCGTACGCGCGGGCGACGATGCGTGCCGCCTCGTCCGCGACCGCCGCCAGGGCGAGCGCCTCGGCGAGCTGCCCCGCGGCGCGCACTGCGTTGTGCTCCCCGCGCGTCGCGAACCGGGCAGGATCCCAGCCGAAGTAGGACTCGCGCAGGGCATCGGCGCAGAAGCGCGCGGCCAGCTCGACGCAGATGGTCCGCGTGGCGGGCACGATCGCGCGCCACTCCGGTTCGGACAGCCAGCCCCGCGTCACCGCGGCGTAGCCGTCGATGGCGGCCGCGAACAGCGCCAGATCGAAATGCGCGTCGCGCCGGTCCTCGCCACGGGGGTTGCACCACGAACGGAACGCGTCGCCCAGCTCCAGCGGCAGCGGCATGCGCGACAGCGTGTCGAGATCGACCAGGCACAGCCCGCCACCGGTTGCCGGATCGAACAGCAGGTTGGAGATCTTCGGGTCGCCGTGCACCGTGCGATCCGGCAGGACGGGCAGGTCCGGCAGCGCGGCCGCCGCCTCGAGGATCGCCGCCGCCAGCTGCGCGACCTGCGCGTGGCGCGGATGCCCGGCGTGCTCGACGAGCGCATCGCCCAGCACGCGCAGGTGGCGCGCCGTGTCGTGCACGCCGAGCCGGGCCGCGACGAAGGCATGCTCCAGATCGGCCACCGCGAGGTGAAAGCGCCCGAGCAGGGCGCCGGCGGCACGCGCCTCGGCGGGGGACCCTAGCGCGTCGCGCGAGATGCCGTCGACCCAGGTCAGCAGCCGCCACAGCCCGGCCTCGCCCTCGGTGCACAGCGCGCCGCCGCGCGTGCGCACGAGGCGCGGCACGGTGACTCCCTTGCGGGCCAGGTGCGCGGTGACGGCCTCGATATCCTCGTGCAGGCGCGCGGTGAATATCGGATGCAGCTTCTGCAGCGCGTAGCGATGGCCACCATCGGCCTCCACCAGCCAGGTGCGATTGATGAGTCCTGCGCCCCAGGGACGCAGGCGGCTGCCGGCGAGTCCCCAGGCATCGAGCACGCGTGCCGCCAGGACCGGATCGTCGCTCACCGCTCCTGGCCCGCCTTGCACTCGCAGGGTGGACGGTGCGGCACCACCGGCAGCCCCGATGGCACCCGCTCGGGGATGCGTGGCATCGAGGTCTCGTCGGTGAGCGCGCCCATGAAGGCCACCAGATCGTCGATCTCGGTGTCGCTCAACGTCGGCGCGCCCTCGATCATCAGCCAGTGCAGCAGGACATGCTCCCCTGGCGGAATCTTCGAGCCGGGCGGCTCGGAGTAGAACCGCACGGCGTCGGCGAGGGAGACGTGGGCGCCGGAATGCATGTAGGGCGAGGTCCGCAGCACGTTGCGCACGGTGGGCGTGCGGAACGCGCCGTGCAGCGTCGAGTCACCGCTCACCCCGGCGGCGCCGGGGTCGAACGCCTTGCCCGGCGGCTCCGGCACGCCGATCGCCACCACCTCGCCGTCGGTGAACAGCGGCGGCGCGTGACAATGCGCGCAGCGCGTGCGGAACGAATGGAACAGTTCATAGCCCCTGTGCTCACGCGCGTCGAAGGCGGCGTCGTGACCCGCCATGTAGCGGTCGTACCGGGAATCGAAGGAGACGAGCGTGCCCTGGAAGGCGACCAGCGCCTCCAGTACGAGCCCGGTGGTGATCCGCGCGTCGGCCGCGAGCCCGAACGCTTCGCCGAACAGCCGGCGCCAGATGGCGTTGCCGTTGAGCACCGCCTCGAGCCCGGCCGGCGTCGCGGCCATCTCGTCGGGCGCAAACAGCGGTCCCGTCGCCTGCTGCTCGAGCGTCCGCGCGCGACCGTCCCAGAACAGGCGTGGCAGGAAGCCGACGTTCCACAGCGTCGGCGCGCCCCGCGGCAACTCCACGCCGCCGGCCCGTTCGGGGCCCGCGCCGGTCGCGCCGCGTCCGCGGCTGCGGCCCAGGCCATCGCTCCAGCCATGGTCGGGGTGGTGGCAGTGGGCACAGGACGACCGGCCGTCAGCGGACAGCGCCGGTTCGAAGAACAGCAGGCGGCCGAGATCGATCTGCTGCGCCGTGTAGCCGTCGCGCGCCGGCGGCAGCGGCTTCACCAGGCCGCGGTGGCCGGGCGGATGTTCGCGGGACTGGACCGGCCCCTGGAAGCGGCAGGCGCCGGAAGCGTCGGGACTGAAGTGCCGCGGGCACTTGTCGGAGAGGCGGAAGTCGTCCGTCACGGCCGGGTCCGCGGCGCCGGCGGGGCCGGCGCCAGCCACGACGCCGGCGAGCAACGCCGCCAGGGCGAGCAGAACGGGCCGGCAGCGGGGGCGGACGTCGGTGCTGGTCAATTGCTTCGCGGGGCGGCGCCAGGCGCCGCAGACGATCGGACGACAATCTTACGCAGGGGTGCCGGCGGCGGCCAGCATGCGATAATTCCGACGCCGCCCCTTTCGACCCGCCGGAGACGACTTCCGATGATCGGCCGCCTCAATCACGTCGCTATCGTGGTTCCCGACCTGGACAGCGCGGCCCGCCGCTACCGCGAGGTGCTGGGCGCCACGGTGTCCGGGCCGCTCGCCTTGCCGGACCACGGCGTGACGACCGTGTTCGTCGAACTGCCGAACACGAAGATCGAGCTGCTGCATCCGCTCGGAGCGGATTCCCCGATCGCGAAGTTCCTCGAGCGCAATGCCGACGGCGGCATGCATCACGTGTGCTACGAGGTGGACGACATCTTCGCCGCCCGCGATCGCCTGAGGGCGGCCGGTGCCCGCGTGCTGGGCGATGGCGAGCCGCGGATCGGCGCCCACGGCAAACCGGTGCTGTTCCTGCACCCGAAGGACTTCTACGGGACGCTCGTCGAGATCGAGCAGGTCTGAGCGCCGCCGCCCGCGTCAGTCGGTCACCTTGCCGAGCGTGGAGGAGCGCGGTCCGGTCGAGCCGGAAGGCTCGTCGGCCGCGCGGAAATTCAGTTCGATGGTGACGCCGTCCGGGTCCTTCACGAACAGCTGCCAGATACCGAACGGCCCGATGTCGTTCTCGCGATAGGCAAGCCCGGCCGTCTCGAACCGCTTCCGCATCTCGTCGTAGCCGCTGGCATTGAGCGCCAGGTGATCGACCGCCGCGCCGCCGGTGCAGGGCCTGCCGTCGGCGTCGAGCGCCGCATACCCCGCCATCAGGTGGAACATCGTGGTCCCCATCTGCAGCCAGGCGCCCGGGAAGTCGAAGTCGGGGCGCGCAACCTTGCGCATGCCGAGGATGTCCACGTAGAGGTGCTCGCTGGCCTCGAGATCGCGTGTGCGCAGCGCGACGTGGTGGATATCGATGAGGGGCATGGTCGCAACCCTGTGCCTGGAACCGGCACGAGGATACCGCATCCGCCAGGCGGGATGCGCCTTCCGGCCCGGGCCCGTCGCCGCTGCCCGGCGCCCGTGCCATGATGCCGCCCACGCCCTTCCCGCGCCGCTCGCGTCCATGGACACGGCCGACTGCGAATCGATCCCGCTCACCGCCGACCTGCCCTTCCGGGTGCTGCGTCTGCTCGTGCGCCACGTCGTGCGGCCGGGCCTGGCCGGCATCCGGAGCGTGGCGGCGCAGCGGCGGTTCGTGCACGCGACGACGGCGTTCGGGCCACGCCCGCGCGGAACCCGGGTCGAGCCCGTGCTCGCCGGCGGCGTGGCGGCGGAATGGGTCGTCCCGCCCGGACCGGCCCGCGGGCCGCTCACCCTGTGGCTGCACGGCGGCGGCTTCTGCGTGGGATCACCCGCCACCCATCGCCAGCTGGCTGCATGGCTCGCCATCGCCACCGGCGGGCGGGTGCTGGTGCCGGACTACCGGCTCGCGCCCGAGCATGCACACCCGGCCGCGCTCGACGATGCGCTCGCGGCCTGGCGCTGGCTGCGGGCCGGCACGACGGCGGATGTCCGGCTCGTGCTGGGGGGCGACTCGGCCGGCGGCTGGCTGGCGCTGATGGCGGCGCTGCGCCTGCGCGCTGCCGGCGAGGCTCTGCCGGACGCTTTGCTCCTGTGCTCGCCACTCGTGGACCTGACGTTGGAGAGCCCCGCCGCGCGCGCGCTGGCGGCGCGCGACCTGCTGGTGACGCCCGAGTGGGGCAGGCGCATGGTGGGCCACTATTGCGGCCGGCACGACCGCTCTGCACCCGGCTTCGCTCCGCTCGCGCAGTCGCTCGCCGGCCTGCCGCCGGTGCTGATCCAGGCGGCTTCCGAGGAGCTGCTGCTCGACGACGCACGGCGGCTGGCGGCGGCGGCGCGCGCCGCCGGCGTGCCCGTGCGCTTGCAGTGCTGGGAAGGCCTGTGGCACGACTGGCAGATGTCCGCGGGCACGCTGCCCGCCGGGCGCCGCGCCCTGGCGATCGCCGGCGCGTTCGCACGCACCGCCTGCGGCATCCGCTGACGGCTCGACGGGCCGCGAGCACGACCTTGCGCTGCCGGCGGACGTGCCCGACCATCCACGGATGGATGCCGACTACGTAATCGCGGGGGGCGGTTCTGCCGGTTGCGTGCTCGCGAGCCGGCTTTCCGCCGACCCGACCGTGCGCGTGCTGCTGCTGGAAGCCGGCGGCGACGACCTCCACCCCGCCGTCTACATCCCCGCCGGATCGACCCAGCTCGTCGGCAAGCCGCGCTGGGACTGGGTCTGGCGTTGCGAGCCCGACCCCTCGCGCGGCAATCGCGTCGACATCTGGCCCGGCGGACGCGTGCTCGGGGGCGGCAGCTCGGTGAACGGCATGGTCTACCTGCGCGGGCACCGCTCCGACTACGACGGCTGGGCCGCCCTCGGCAATCCCGGCTGGCGCTACGAAGACGTCCTGCCGTCCTTCGTGCGCGCCGAGGGCAACGCCGGCAGGGCGGACCGCTTCCACGGCACCGACGGCCCCCTCGGCGTCTCCGACGTGCGCTGCCTGCACCCGACCGACCGGGCCTTCGTCGAGTCCGGCGTGAACGCGGGCCACCGTCGCAACCCCGACTTCAACGGCGCCGAGCAGGAAGGCGTCGGCTTCCTGCAGGCGACGCAGCGCGGCGGTTTCCGCGCCAGCACGGCGCGGGGCTACCTGCGGCCGGTGCGCAGGCGTCCGAATCTCACGGTCGTGACCGGGGCGCTCGCGACGCGCGTGACGATCGAGGGCGGGCGGGCGACGGGTGTCGCGTACCTGCGCGACGGCGCCGTCCTGCATGCCCGTGCGCGGCGCGAAGTCCTGCTCTCCACCGGCACGATCATCTCCCCCAAGCTGCTGCTGCTCTCGGGCATCGGCGCGCGCTCCGCGCTCGCCGCGCTGGGCATCGACTGCATCGTGGAGCGCCCGGCCGTCGGCGCCAACCTGCAGGAGCATCCAGGGGTGCTGATGAGCTGGAACGTGAACGTGCCGACGATGAACGCCGACTGGCATTCGTGGCGGGGCCGCCTGAGGGCCGCCCTGGACTACGCGCTGTTCCGCCGCGGACCGGCGTCCTCGCCGGTCGCGCACGCGGCGCTGTTCCTGAAGACGCGACCAGAGCTGCCCGCGCCCGACATCCAGGTGCACTTCCAGCCGCTGTCCTACGAGGTCGGCCCCGATGGCTTCGGCCTCCCGGAGGCGTGGCGCGTGAGCTGCGCCGTGAACGTCTGCCGCCCGCGCGCCCGCGGCATGATCGGGCTGCGCTCGGCCGATCCGCTCGCGCCACCCCTCATCCGCCACGCCCTGCTCGGCGACGAGGCGGACGTGCGCACGCTGGTGGCGGGCTGCCGCAAGGTCCGCGACGTCTTCGCGAGCGAACCGCTGAGGGCAATGGTCACCGGCGAGCACGAACCGGGGCCGGGCGTGCAGGACGACGCGCAGTGGGACGCGGCGCTGCGGGAACGCAGCTTCCCCATGTACCACCCGGTCGGGACCTGCCGCATGGGCAGCGACGACGAGGCTGTCGTCGATCCGACCCTGCGCGTGCGGGGCGTGAGCGGGCTGCGGGTCGTCGATGCCTCGATCATGCCGCTGCTGGTGGCGGCGAACACCAACGCCGCGGCGGTGATGATCGGCGAGCGGGGCGCGGAACTGATCCTGCGCGGCGCCTGACCGGCGGGGTTCAACCGGCGCCGGCGTGCGCCGCCTGCCACTGCGCGAGGATGGTCTTGCGATCGAGCTTGCCACGCTCGGTCTTCGGCAGGGCGTCGCGCAATTCGATAGTCCGCGGCGCCTTGTACGCCGTGATCCGCGCGCGGCACATCTCCATCAGCTCGGCAGGCTCGACGCGCGCGCCCGTCAGCGGCACCACCCAGGCGACGATCTCCTCGCCGTATACGGGATCCGGCACGCCGATTGCCGCCGCTTCGCCGACGCCCGGAAGCTGCACGAGCGTGTTCTCGATCTCGAGCGGCGAGATGTTCACCCCGCCTCGGATGATGAGGTCCTTCTCGCGCCCGGTCAGGAACAGGTACCCGTCGTCGTCCAGGTAGCCCATGTCGCCCGTGCGCACGCGACCTGTGGCGGCGACACGGAGCGTGCCATCGACCTCGAGGTAGCGGTAAGCGACGTCGGGGTGGCCTCCAATCTCCACGTGGCCGATCCCCCCCGCGGGCAGCGGGCGCCCGTCGCGATCGACGATCGCCAGGCACTGGTAGGGCAGCGGCCGACCCACGCTGCCGAAGCGGCGCGTGTGCTCAGAGCAGCCGGCGATCCAGCCGGTCTCGCTGGTGCCGTAGCCCTGTGCGACCGGGATGCCGAAGCGTGCCTCGAAGCGCTGCCACTCGTGCGGCAGCAGCGGTGCGGAACTCGACGTGATGAAGCGCAGCGCCGGCAGGTCCCGGGCGTGCACCGTGTCCGGGCCAGCGACGAGCATGTTGAGCACGGTCGGATTGCCGGCCGCCAGGGTGGCGCCGTGCCGGGCGATGTCGGCGAAGAACCGGCTGCGCGAGAAGCGGCTGCCGAGCAGCAGCGTCGCGCCCCGGGCGAGCGTCGCGAGCCCGCTCAGGATCTGCGCCGAGGCCCAGTTGAAGGAGCGGCAGTCGTAGATGCGATCGACGGGTCCCATGCCGAAGGCGGTGGCGGTGGCCAGCGCATTCTCGAGCAGCTCGCCGTACGTCAGAACGACGCCCTTCGGCGTCGCGCTCGTGCCGGACGTGAAGTAGATGACGGCATCGGCTCCCGCGTCGCCCTCCACCGTGATGGCGGCGTCTGCCGGCCACTGCCGGAGTTCGGCGAACCAGCCTGTCGCCCGGTCGTCGTCGGACCAGCGGCCGAGCGGTCGCCACGGCGCCCCGACGGCTCCGGCCAGTTCCTCCAGTCCGAGCCCGTCCTCGCACAGGATCAGCGCCGGCGCGAGAGCCGGCACGATGGCGTCGACGTGTGCGCGATTCATCTCCACGTGCACGGTGCAGATCGTTGCACCGGCGGCCATCACGCCGGCGTAAGTGACGAGGTGCTCCAGGGAGTTGTTGGCCAGCAGCGCCACGCGGGCATTGCGGCCGATGCCCAGCGACCGCAACCGGGCCGCGATCCGCCGGACCGCGTGCCCGAGTTGCCGGTACGAAATCGCGCGGCCACCGGCGACCTCGACGAGCCAGGCCTTGTCCGGCGTCGCCACCGCCGCGGCGTCGATCCACCCCGCCAGAAGCTCCGGCCCCGGCCGCGGGCGATCCTCGACTGGCCGGGCCCCGACGGTCATGCCTGCGCCGGCCGGAATCCGGCCGCCCGCGGCACGGTCACCTGCCATCCCCCGGCATCAGCGCGGACGACTGCGCCGCCTTCGTGCTGCATGGCAACAGCGCCTGCTCAACCCTTGAGGCGATCGAGGTTCGCGGTCATCTGCAGGATGACGCGCCGGAACACCGCCAGATCCCGCCCGCTGATGCCTGCGGCCGCCTCGTCCACGATGCCGCGGGCGACCGGCAGCAGGCGCTCCCGCAACCGGCGACCCTTCGGCGTCAAGCGGACGACCGCGCGCCGCCGGTCGTCGGGGGCGCGTTCGCAGCGGGTGAGGCCGGCCCGCTCCATGCTCCGCAGGGCGACGACCGTCGTGGGTTCCATCATCCCTGTGCGCGCGCTCAGCTCACGCTGCGACAGGCCGTCCTCCTCCCACAGCACCCGCAGGAAGTACCACTGCCCGCGCGTCACTCCGAAGCGCGCGATCCGCCGCTCGAGCAGCCGCTGGAAGGCCCGGTGCGCGTCGCGGACTAGATAGCCGGCGCTCTCCCGCGGCGGCAGTATGTCGGCCTTCGGTTCGCGCTTGCGGGCTGAGGGCATCGATCTTGACCGGGACAGGGTTCGTCGGAGAGGATGATACTTAGATTTCTATGTATCAGCCAGCACGGCACTGCCGCCGCAGCCACCGAGGGAGATCCCGATGAACGACGCCACCGCGAGCAACCCGCGCCCATCCGCCGAGCAGGTCCGCGACCTGCGCCTCACCCTCGACTGGCTGCAGTCGCAGGGCGACCTGATCGTGACCGAGCGCGAGGTGGATCCGGACCTGCAGGTCACCGGCCTGCAAAAGCACATGGACGGCGGCTGCCCGGTGCTGTTCAACAACGTCAAGGACAGGCCCGGCCATCGCGTCCTGACCAACCTGTTCGGCGACATTGACGTCATCAACAGGATGTTCGGCTGGAAGGACGACCCGGACCGCGTGCGCAAGCTCGCCTGGGCGCTGTCGCATCCGCTCAAGCCCGTCGTCATTCCCCAGGCCGAGGCCCCGTGCCAGGAGCACGTCATCGAGAATCCGGCCGACGTCAACCAGTACCTCGTGCCGATCCGCCACACGACCTACGAGCCCGAATTGACCGTCGGCTCCGGCATCCGCTGCGTGACGGGCGATGCCTTCGACGGTGGCTCTGATCTCGGCTACAACCGCATGAACTTCCGCTGGGGCAACATCGGCACCTTCCAGATCTCGCCCGGCTCCCACATGTGGCAGGTCGTGAACAAGTACTACGAGGCAAAGGAGCGCGTGCCGATCACGATGTGCTTCGGCGTGCCGCCGGCCTGCACCCTGCTCGCGGGCGCCGGCTTCGACTACGTCATCCTGCCCAAGGGCTGCGACGAGATCGGCGTCGCGGGCGCCGTGCAGGGCGCCCCCATCCGACTCGTGAAGGCCCGCACGGTCGACGCGATGGCACTGGCCGATGCCGAACTGGTGCTCGAGGGCTACGTCGATCCGCGCGACCGGCGGTTCGAGACGAAGGAGAGCGAGGACGCCGGCATCCAGGGGCGCTTCCACTTCCATCCGGAGTGGGCGGGCTACATGGGCAAGGCGTACAAGGCGCCGACCTTCCACGTCACCGCGGTCACGATGCGCAAACCGCAGACCAAGCCCATCATCTTCGCGCTGGGCGTGCACACGCTCGACGACCACAACATCGACACCACCGTGCGCGAGGCCGCGATCTTCGAGCTGTGCGAACGGCTGCAGCCCGGCATCATCCAGAACGCGGTCATCCCCTACTCCATGACCGACTGGGGCGGCTGCATCATCCAGGTGAAGAAGCGGCACCAGATCGACGAGGGCTGGCAGCGCAACTTCCTCGCCGCCATCCTCTCCTGCTCCCAGGGTATGCGCCTTGCGATCGCCGTGAGCGAGGACGTCGATCCCTACTCGATGGACGACATCATGTGGTGCCTCACCACGCGCGTGAACCCGCGCGCGGACATCCTCAATCCGATCCCCGGAGGGCGGGGCCAGACCTTCATGCCGGCGGAGCGCATGACCGCCGGCGAGAAGCAGTGGACCGCCTCGAACACCGTGTTCGAGGGCGGCATGGGGATCGACGCCACGGTGCCGTTCGGCTACGAGAGCGACTTCCTGCGGCCGGTGTACCCCGTTGATCGGGTAAAGCCCGAGGACTTCTTCACAGCCGACGACATCGCCAACGCGAAGCGGCGCATGCGCGGCTGGGTGCATTCCCTGGCCCGCAGCGGACGCTGAGCGTCGCAGCAGGCGCGGCGGCAGTTCGGCCCGCCCGCCGGGGGGCGTTCGCCAACCTCATACAGCGAGCCGGATTTTCGGAGGTGAATGATGGGAACCTCGAGCGGCTGCACTCATGTACCTGGCGGCCATGCATCTGACCGGGTGCTGCGCATCGGAATCGTCGGCCTCGGTCAGGCGAGCGGCCTGGTCCTGAACTGGGAAAGGCAGGACTTCCGCACGCTGCCCGTCCGGTTCACGGCCGCGGCGGATTTGCGCGAGGACGCGCTCGCGCGCTTCCGCACCGAATACGACGCCGAGGGCTACACCGACTACCTCGATCTGTGCCGCAGCCCGAACGTCGACGCCATCTACGTGGCCTCGCCCCACGAACTGCACAAGGAGCACACCATCCTCGCCGCACAGCACGGCAAGCACGTGCTGTGCGAGAAACCGCTGTCGCTGTCGACCGGCGAGGTCGACGAGATGATCGCCGCGTGCGACAGGCACGGCGTGCATCTGATCGCCGCCCATTCCCACGCGATGGACGCGCCAATCCGCAAGATGCGCGAGGTGATCGCAAGCGGCCGGCTCGGGCGGGTGAACCTCATCAACGCCCTGAACTACAACTTCTTCAACGCCCAGCCCTGGCCGACGAAGGAACTGCAGATGTGGCACGGCGACCTGTACAACCAGGGTCCGCACCAGATGGACATCATCCGCTACCTCGGGGGCGGCATGGTCCGCTCAGTGCGGGCGCAGTTGTTCCATGACCACCTGCGCAACGTGGAGGGCGGCTACTCGGCGTTCATCGAGTTCGAGAACGGTGCGGTGTCGACCGCGGTATTCGACTGGCGGGGCTACTTCGACAGCTGCGAGTACACGTGGTGGGCGAGCGAGGGGGGCTGGGCGCAGGATCCGGGCTCTCACTACTTCGTGCGCAACAACATGCGCCGGCTGCTGGCGGAGAAGCCGCCCGAGGACGCCGAGCGCGAACTGTGGAAGCTCAAGAACGACCTGCGCTACGCCGGCGTCAACGATCGCGAGGCCTTCCAGCGGTGGGGCTACGCGCCGGTGACCGAGGGTTTCAAGACCTTCGAGGAGCCGAAGCAGCCGTTCTTCGGGCTGATCGTGGTTAGTTGCGAGCGTGGCATCATCCGCCAGTCGCTGGACGGCCTCTACATCCACGACGACGACGGCCTCGAGGAGATCAAGGTGACCGGCCATTCCGGACGCGCGGCCGAGTTCATGCAGATGTACGACGCGGTCATCAACGGCATCCCGTGCTTCCACGACGGACGCTGGGGCAAGGGCACGGTCGAGTTGTGCCAGGCCATCGAGCGCTCGGCGACCGAGCGACGGACGGTGGAGCTGAAGTACCAGGTGCCGGTCGGTGACGAACCAAATTGCAGACTGTAAAGGTCAATCACTCCGTCCGGCGCCGGTGCCGGGGTTTTCCAATGTCAGGTACAGCGCAATTCCGCTCTACTGTTTAGGCTGAGAGTCACGCGCGGGGAGATCTCATCATGGCGATCCACGAAAAGCACGGCAACGACCACGACCTTCGGCAACTGGTGGACGCGGATGGCGGCCGGATCAAGAGTCGCATCTTCAGCGATCCGGCGATCTACCAGCAGGAGCTTCGGCGCATCTTCGCCCGCACGTGGGCCTTCGTGGCCCATGAATCGCAGTTGCGCAGCCCGGGCGACTATGTCGCCAACCTGATTGGCGAGGACCCGGTGCTCACCGTCCGCGGAAGCGACGGCCGCCTGCGGGTGTTCCTGAACGCCTGCCGGCACCGCGGACTGGTCATCTGCAGCTCGGACCGCGGGAGCAGCCAGCACTTCCGCTGCCCGTACCACGGCTGGACCTACGACACCCACGGCCGGCTCGGCCCGGTGCTGCGCGAAAAGGACGCCTATCACGACGAGCTCGATCGCGGGCGTCTCGGGCTGCGCGAAGTTCCGAGGGTGGAGTCGTACAAGGGGTTCGTCTTCGCCAACTGGGATGCCGGCGCCGAACCGCTGGAGGACTTCCTGGGTCGCGACATGCTCTGGTACCTCGACATCCCGATCGAGGGGGCGCTGGGCCCGCTGGAGGTCATCGGCCCGGTCATGAAGTACCGCATCCGGGCCAACTGGAAGCTCGCCTCGGAGAACTTCGCCGGCGACGACTACCACGTGCTGCACACGCACGGATCCGCCTTCAAGATCGGCTTCCTGCCGCCCTATGACCTGCTGGCCGACTACATCGCCTGCTTCCGCAACGGCCATGGCATGGGCGACATCCCCAGGCCCGGGCGGGCGCTGGCCAACGACCTGCACTACGGCAGCATGTTCGGGCCGGACGCGGTGGCGTACGTCAATGCCTTCCAGGAGCGCCTGAAACAGCGCCTCTCGCCGCGGCAGGCGGAGGTTCACGGCATCGGCGAGGGCAACATTTTCCCCAATCTCTCGTGGATCAAATTCAGCTGCTTCCATACTTTCGGCCTGTTCCAATGGCACCCGAAAGGGGTCGACGACATCGAGGTCTGGCAGACGACCCTGATCGACAGCGGCGCACCGCAGGTCATCAAGGATTACGCCCGCGCCCAGATGTCGCAGGAAAACACCGCGGCGGGCATCTTCGGTCAGGACGATGGCGAGAACTTCGAACGAATCACGGAGAGCTTCCGGGGCGCCATCTCGCGGGAGTCGGAGTTCGACTATTCGATGGGGCTCGGCCACGAGGGCGAGGTCGTGGTGGACGGCCTGCCCGGACGGCTCGGGCCGCACTATTCCGAGCAGAATCACCGCAATTACTACCGTCACTGGCTGGCCCTGATGTCGGCGGAGGACGGCCCGAATGGCTGAACATCCACACGAACTGCAGCGCGATATCGAGATCTTCCTCTACCAGGAGGCGAAACTGCTGGACGCGTTCCGCTTCGAGGAGTGGCTGGCACTGTTCACCGACGATGCCCGCTACTGGATGCCGATCGAGGAGACGCTCGAGGATGGCGAGGAACGGGCGCCGGTCGCAGGCGAGTGGGCGATGATCGAGGACAACAAGGGCTTCCTGGTGAAGCGCCACGAGCGGCTGAAGACGGGACTGGCCCACTCCGAGCGGCCGCGATCCCGGACCCGGCGGTTCGTGTCGAACGTGCTCGCCCGGCAGGAGGGGGCGGGCACCGTCATCGCGGAATCGAACCTGCTCCTGTTCCAGAGCCGCCGCGACAAGTCCGAGAATTTCTTCGTGGGCCATCGCGAGGACCGGCTCGTCCAGGTGGCGAGCGGCTGGAAGATCGCCGAGCGTCGCGTGTACCTGGACCATCGCGTCATGCCCCGCGCGCTGTCGATCTTCCTCTGAGCGAGGGAATCGGCACATGGGCGCGCGCTCGTTCTGGGTTGAAGCCATCGGCGCCGAGGTCCGGTTCCGGGACGCCGGCGGTTTCCGGACCCGCAGCATCGAGGCCGGCTCGGGCCATCCGATAATCCTGCTGCACGGGCTGAGCGGGCACGCCGAGAGCTTCATCCGCAACGTCCTGCCACTGGCGGGCGCCCGGCGCGTGTACGCTCTCGACATGCTCGGGCACGGCCTGACGGCCAAGCCAGCCGTCGACTATACGATTGACGTTCTGGCAGACCACGTTCTCGGTTTCATGGACGCGATCGGCGCGCAGAGTGCCGATTTCATCGGACAGTCGCTGGGCGGCTGGGTGGCCGGATGGCTCGCCGCCAGGCAACCCGGGCGCGTCTCGCGCTACGTCTGCGCCACCGGCGCGGGACTGGAGGTGTCGCCCGAGGGCGCCGCGCTCACCCGGGAGATAGGCAAGAAGGTCGCGGATGCCACCAACCGCGCGACCGGGCACGCGACCCGCGAGAACGTGCGCGAGAGGCTCCAATGGCTGATGTACGACAAGTCGGTGGTGACGGACGAGCTGGTCGACGTCCGGCACGCCATCTATTCCGATCCGGCGTTCGCGGCGATTGCGCGCCGGCTCGTCGACGGCATCACCGGCCCGGACGCCCCGTCGCCGCGCCTGACACCGGACGTGCTCGCCCGCGTAGAGTGCCCGACCCTGGTGCTGTGGACCCGCCACAACCCGACCATGCCGTGGCACGTGGGGGAGGCCGCGAGCAGGCTGATTCCGAACTGTTCCTTCTACATGATGGAGGACGCTGGCCACTGGCCGCAGTTCGAGAAGCCCGACGAGTTCAACGCCGTCGTGCTGGACTTCCTCCGAGGTAGCGGCAGCGCCTGAGCACATGGGCCGGCTGGTCGCCGGCTGCTGCTTGTCGCACAGCGCCATGAGCGCCCGAGCGGCTGGGGCGATGCCGGCGTGAAACCCTTCGACGTCACGCTCGCCGGAGGTTACGCCGCCCGCCTCATGGCGGCCGGCGTCGATCGGATGGCGGCGCTGGGGCGGCGGCCGGACGCCTGTACCGGGACACACCGAAGCCATGACGTCGGGCCGAGGCCCTCGCGTTCGCAAGATCCACACCCGGCCACCGCGACTTGCCTCCGGGTAGGGTCCATGTCCGGCTGAAGCCGGACGCCCGAGCCTGCCCGCCCGCGCCTGCCGTCAGGCGGCGACGTCGATGACCGTGCGTCCCTGCACGCGGCCGGCGAGGATCTGGCCGGCGAGATCGAGCACGTTGCGCAGGGGCTCCACGCGGTAGACCTGCCGCAACCGTTCGAGGTCGATCAGCGCGGCGAGGTCGTTCCACGCGCGGATGCGCTTCGCCATCGGCGCCATGACCGAATCGACGCCCTGCAGACGGACGTCGCGCAGGATGAACGGGTGCACGAAGGTCGCCAGTTGCGGCCCGCCGGCGAGCCCGCAGGCGGCGACGATGCCGTCGTACCGGGTCTGCGAAATGGCGGTGGCGAGCGTCGTCGATCCCACCGAGTCGACGCAGGCGGCCCAGGTCTCCTTCTCGAGCGGCTTGGGATCGCGGGCGAGCGCCGCGCGATCGATCGTGTCCTTCGCGCCCAGCCCCAGCAGGTAGTCGCGCGCCCAGGGCCGCCCGGTGGACCCGACGACCTCGTAGCCGAGCCGGGCGAGCACCATGACCGCTATCGAGCCGACGCCGCCGGCCGCACCGGTGACGAGCACAGGTCCGCTGGCGGGAACCACGCCGTGATCGCGGATGGCGTTCACGCACAGCATCGCGGTGTAGCCCGCGGTGCCAATCGCCATGGCCTCCTCGCAGGAGAACACTTCCGGCACGCGCACGAGCCATTCCGGCTTCAGCCGCTGGAAGCGCGAGTAGCCGCCCCAGTAGGTCTCCGACAGCCCGTAGCCGTTCACGAGGACGCGGTCGCCGGCTGTCCAGTCGGGGCTGCGCGACTCGACCACCGTGCCGGCGAGATCGATGCCACACACCATCGGCAGCTTGCGGCAGATCGGGATCGTGTTCGTGACCGCCAGCCCGTCCTTGTAGTTCACGGTCGAGCAGGAGACCTCTACGAGCACGTCCTCGTCGGGCAGGTCGGCCAGCCGCAATTGCTTCAGGCCGGCGACGGGCTTGCCGTCCGCGCCCGCCTCCATGACGATCGCGTCGAAGCTGTCGCTCATCGGCTCGAATCTCCCGTGTCGCCCGCGGGCAGGGTCAGCGGATAGCCGCGGCCTGCATAGTCGTATCCGCCGATCTCGTGAATCTGCCCGGGGGCACCCGACGGGCAGGCGTAGTAGGCCCGGATCTCGGCGATGCGGCCGTCGCTCGCGAAGCGGTACCACTCGTCGCCGCGCAGGTAGCCGCCGACCTTCGGCTTGAAGTGCGTCCACTCGATGACCGCCTCGCGTCGCTCCGGATCGCCCAGGAAATAATCGACGGTCCAGTGCGAGCCGAGATCGCGCACGCAGCGCGCCCAGCACTCACCGATCGCGCGCGCGCCGCGCAGCGCGCCGAAGGGGCTGCCGGCCGGGAAGTAGTGCACGGCCTCCGGCGTGAAGAAGGCGGCGACCCGGTCCGGGTCGCCGCTGTTGCAGGCCCCGAAATAAGTGCGGATCGTCCGCTCCATCGACTCGCGTGTCAGTGTCGCTTCAGCCATACGTGCCTTCCGTCCGCCGGGGTCAGACCCCTTGAAATCTTGCAGCGCACCAATTCAAGGGGTCTGACCCCTTGGTCCTACGCACGCTCGATGATCATGGCGATGCCCTGCCCTACGCCGATGCACATCGTGCACAGGGCATAGCGACCGCCGGTCCTGGCGAGCTGGTACGTCGCGGTCGTCACGAGCCGTGCACCGCTCATGCCGAGCGGGTGTCCGAGTGCGATGGCTCCGCCGTGCGGATTCACGTGCGCCGCATCGTCGGGCAACCCCAGGCTCCGCAGCACCGCCAGTCCCTGCGCCGCGAATGCCTCGTTCAGCTCGATGATGTCCATTCGGGCCAGGTCCAAGCCGGCGCGGGCGAGTACCCGGCGGGTCGCCGGGACCGGTCCGATGCCCATGATCCGCGGCTCGACGCCGGCTGCCGCCATCCCGACGATGCGCGCGCGCGGCGTCAGGCCATGCCGGCGCGCAGCGTCGGCCGACGCGACGATCAGCGCACATGCACCGTCGTTCACGCCGGAGGCATTGCCGGCCGTGACGGTACCGTCCTTGCGCACGATCGGCTTCAGCTTCGCCAGCGACTCGAGCGAGGTATCCGCACGCGGGTGCTCGTCGCGCTCGACCACAGTGTTGCCCTAGCGGCCGGCCACCGTCACCGGGCAGATCTCCTGGGCCAGCGCACCGCTCGCCTGGCCCGCCACCGCCCGCTGCTGGCTGCGCAGGGCGAAGGCATCCTGGTCCGCACGGGAGATGTCGAAATCGGTGGCGACGTTTTCGGCCGTCTCTGGCATGGAATCGATGCCGTAGCGCTCCTGTATCACCGGATTGACGAAGCGCCAGCCTATCGTCGTGTCGTAGATCTCGGCATTGCGGTCGAACGCGCTGGTGGCCTTGGCAAGCACGAACGGCGCGCGGGACATCGACTCGACGCCGCCGGCGATGACGAGGTCGGCGTCCCCGGCCCGAATCGCGCGGGCCGCCATGCCGACCGCCTGCATCCCCGATCCGCACAGGCGGTTGACGGTCGCGCCCGGCACGTCGATCGGCAGGCCGGCCAACAGACCTGCCATGCGCGCCACGTTGCGGTTGTCCTCGCCGGCACCGTTGGCGTTGCCCAGTATCAGGTCGTCGACCGCGGCCCAGTCCACGCCGGGGTTGCGGGCGACGAGCGCCCGCAGCGGGACGGCGGCGAGGTCGTCGGCGCGCACGGCCGACAGGGCACCGCCATAGCGTCCGATCGGAGTGCGGATGGCGTCGCAGATGTAGGCATCGGTCATGGTGTCGATCCTATGCGTTTGGCGGACGCCCGCGACGGCGCAGCCGCGGTGCGCCGCATCACGCGGTCACGGCCCCGGGCGGGCCGATGGTGAACCCCAGCGTGCCGACGTCGGCGATGGCTGCCGCGACGCGATCGCCGGGAACGAGCGGGCCGACGCCAGCCGGAGTTCCCGTGTACACGAGATCACCCGGGCACAACGTGCAGTAGGTGGACAATTCGGCGAGCAAGTCCGCCACCGGCCAGATCATGTCACAGAGATCGGCCTGCTGCCGCACCTGCCCGTTGACGGCCAGGCTCATTTCGCCCGCCAGCGGGTGCCGGCCGTCGGCCGGGCGCAGCGCACCGCACGGCGCGGCCGCATCGAAGGACTTGGCGGTGTCCCACGGTCGTCGCATGGCCTTTGCCTCGTCCTGCAGGTCCCGCCGCGTGAGGTCCACGCCGACGGCGTAACCCCATACGAGCGCAACGGCGTTCCGGACCGCCACGCCGGCCCCCCCGGCGCCGAGCGCAACCACAAGTTCGAGTTCGTGATGGAGGTTGGCGGTGCGGGGAGGATAGGGAACGACCGCCCCGTCGTCGCTGACGCTATCCGCCGCCTTCGTGAAGAAGAACGGCGGCTCGCGGGCCGGATCGCCGCCCATCTCGCGACCGTGAGCCGCGTAGTTACGCCCGACGCAGTAGATGCGGCGGACCGGGAAGCGCTCGCGGCGGCCCACGATGGCCACCGTCGGCACGTTCACGCGCGGCAACGCGCCCACGCTCACAAATCGATGACCAGTACGTCGCTCTTCGAGCGCGAGCAGCACGGGGTGAACTGGTTGTTCGCGTTCTTCTCGTCGTCCGTCAGGAAGCAGTCACGGTGATCGGGCTCGCCGGAAATCACGCCGGTGAGGCAGGTGCCGCAGATGCCCTGCTCGCAGGAGATCGGGATGTCGATGCCATGCCTGGACAGTGCCGTGATGATCGTCTGGTCGGCCGGCACGTCGTAGACGGCCCCGGTGCTCTTCAGCTTGACCTTGAACGCGCGGTCGCCGCTCGCGCCCGCCTGTGGTTCCGCGGTAAAGAACTCCTTGTGCACGTTGGCCGCGGGCCATGCCGTCACGGTGCCCAGGATCCAGTCCATCATTCCCTTCGGCCCGCATACGTAGACGTGCGTGCCCGGCCGGAAGGCCCCGAGCAGTGCCCCGGCGTCGAGCAGTTGCGACTTCGCGCCGTCGTCCAGGTGGATGTGCAGGCGACCGGCCGCCCAGGGGCGTGCCGCGAGCTCGTCATGGAATGCGGCCCGCGCCCGGTTGCGCACGCAGTAGTGCATTTCGAAGCTCGCGCCGAGCGCCGCGAGGCGTTCCGCCATCGCCATCATCGGCGTGACGCCGATGCCACCCGCGACGAGAATGGAATGGGTGGCGCTCTCGTCGAGCGGGAAATGGTTCCGCGGCGCGCTGATCGTCAGTTCGTCGCCGGCAGCGACGTTCTCGTGCATCGCCTTCGAACCGCCCCGCCCCGCCTTCTCCTTCAGGACTCCGAGCCGGTAGCGGTTGCGCTCGCGCGGATCATTGCAGAGCGAGTACTGCCGGACGATGCCACCGGGCGCGTGCACGTCCACGTGCGAGCCGGCGGTGAATTCCGGCAGGTCCGCACCCTCTGGATGCACCAGATCGAGGGAGATGATGTCGTCGGCCTCGGCATGCCGCCGCGCCACCCGGACCTGCAAATGCTCGACGTTCATGCGAGTTCACCTTGCCGTGCGGAATGTAGACGCGGGATTCTAAGGAATATGACCCGTCCTTGTCATGGCATCGCGGGATCCGGCGCCGCGGGACCACGAAGCCGATTTCGCGGCCGGGAGCCCCCCGCGGACCAGGACCCTGAAAAAGGAAAGGGCGCCTAAGCGCCCTTTCCGGTACTCGGCTACGCAGCGGGCGGCGTCAGCGGCCGGCCTTGCGCAGGTACTGCACCGTGAACAGCGACGGCGGATTCATCGCCGGATCGGCGATGCCCTTGAACTGGCCGGTGGTGCAGTGTTCGGTCTGCACGTTCAGCTGCATGAACGCGTCGTCGATGCCCAGGCCCTTGCCCTTGTTGATGGGCAGATGGTGGTCGGCATGCGCCGAGCCGATGCTGAAGCTGCGCCAGATCTTGTCGTTGCGGTCGTAGATGATGGTGCGGGCAATCTTGTAGGTCTGCGCGTCCACGTACATCTGCCGCAGGCTGATCGGGTGGCTCGGATCCTTCGGCCTGCCGTTCAGCTGATAGGACTTGCGCAGCTGCCACTTGACGTTCGGGAAGCACAGCCCGTGGCCCTTGTAGGACACGTACTGGTACCCGTCCGGCTCCGGCGGCAGGTCGGTCTCGAGCTCCAGCTCGTTGTGGCGGTAGTACGGCAGCATCATGTTCGCGGTGCCGGCGTATTCCCACGAGTAGTCCGACACGCGGCCGTTGTAGCCCTCGAAGTCCTCGATCGCGAGGTCGGCG
>CAYOJP010000037.1:0-20547 GCA_964404305.1 uncultured Gammaproteobacteria bacterium | reverse complement strand
GTCACCTGCAGGCCGATGTCGCCGAGCTGGCGGTGCAGCTCGGAGGCCGCACGCAGCTTCTCCTCCAGCAACGCGCGCTGGCGCACGATGCCGGCCTTCTGCTCCCCGATGCGCGTGGCGAGCAACTGCAGCTTCTCCTGGTGCGCGCGCAGTGCCCGGCCGCGCTCGGCGAACTCCCGCTCGCGCTCGGCGACCAGCGTCTCGTAGCGCCTCTTGACGTCGCGGGCATAGCGACCGATTTCCTGGACCGCGGCTTCCCGGATCCGGACGGCACGGGCGCTGAAATGTGCCTCCAGCCGCGCCTTCTCGGCCTGGACGCGGGCTTCCACGTGCGCACGCATCCGGGCCTCGAGGTCCCGGGCGAGCAGGGCGATCCCGTCCCCTTCCTCCCCCGCCTCCGGCGCGCCGTCCGCCGGGAACTCCGGCTCGAGTGCCCGCTCGACCAGTGCCCGCAGCGAGTTCTGCGTGCGTTCGAGCGGATCCTGCTCGATCGGCGCGGCCTCGGCCGCGAGCGTCGCGCCCGGTGCAACGCGGAGTGCCGGTGCGTCCATGGAGGACGGGCCGAAGGCCATCGACGCCGGTGCCCGGTCCTGCGCGGCGTCTCCTGCCCGGCAGCCGGGCGACGCGGTCGCCGGCATCTGGCCGTCCCGTGGCTCGACCGCGGGGTGCAGGGCCACGATCTTGCCCGCGGCCGCAGGCGCGGGCCCGACGTGCGTGGAGATCCCGCATGCCAGGCAGGACGCGTCGAAGCCGCGCTCGATCAGCAGGAAGGCGGATACGGCGCTCAGCGCCGGGTCGTCGCTCACCACGACGTAGCTGACCGCCGGGTCGAGCGTGCGTGACTTGATGCGCAGGAGCGTGTGCGGGACGTTCAGCGCATTCGCGAGCGGCGCGGCCAGGAAGGCGTCCTGGTAGCGGACGTCCAGCCAGCGCGCCCCGGTGGCGACGCGCGCGCAGGCCGCGTCCCAGTCGAGAACCTGCAGCAGTGGCGTGCAGACCAGGTCCAGGAAGTCCCGCCGTCCGACCCGCATGAGCGCGCCCTTTCCGATCGCACGGACGGTCGCGTTGCGCGGCTGGCCCGAAATGAGTCCTTCCTCCCGAACGTGTCCCCGGCGCCGAGGACGGCCAGCCGGATTGCGCCGCGCCCGTCTGCGAGTTCCCGGACGACCTCGACCTCGGCGTTCGCGACGATGTAGTAGTCCGAGGCGGCGTCGCCCTGGCGGATGATCGTGTCGCCGGGAGCGACGGGGATCTCCTGCATGCGCGCGAACAGCAGCTGGATGTTGCTCGCCGGCAGCCGCTGGTAGAGCCCGGACTGCAGCAGCCGGCCCATTCAGGACGTGACGCCCTCGCCATCACCGTGCGCGCTGTCCGCCGTCCCGGCCGCGCCGCGCCTCGCGGCATCCACGTCGCGGTGGTCGAGGCTGAGGAACCAGGCTTCGGTGCGGGCACGGACGCTGTGGCGGTGGCGGCCGTGGCCGTCGAGCGCCTGCTGCGCATGCTCGTCGGTGCCATCGAGCGTGCGAACGGGACTGCCGTCCCGGATCACGTCAACGCTGCCGTCGAGCAGGTAATGCACCCGGGTGTCGTACTCGCCCTGCCGGTACAGGTAGTCGCCGGGACCCCGCCTGACGATCTCGGCTCGCCGGAGCAGCCCATCCCGTTGCGGACCGGCCAGCTGGTGCAGCGGATCGAGGGCCTCGATCCGCGGCATGTAGGCCTCCAGGGCACCCAGTGTCATTGGGAGGTATCCAAGATATGATTTTTCATAGATTATATATAGTTGCAACATATATCAAGAATAAATTTCAAGTAGCTGGGTTAATTGCATGAATCCCGGTGATTTCGAAATTCATGCATCCGGAGCTCCCGGGAGGTCGTGAGCAGGCTGCAGGTGAGGCACCCGCCTCCGGCCCCGAATCTCCGGCACCTGCCGGCGCGGCAGCGGGCCGCTCGTCCACGCAGCGTCAGCCGGCGTGCAGCCACCGGGCGCCGGCCCGCGCCGCGCATCAGCCAGGTCGGCAGGCCGCCGGGATTCTGGCGTGGGCAGGGGCGAACAGCCGGGCAGTTGCGCGTCAACAAGCCGCCGCCACGTCGTGGTAGACAATGCAACCCATTGAATACATTCGAGAGAGTGTCGTGGCACATGCGTTGCTACCTCCGTGGAGAACCCCACCGGGAGGAGAGCAGGCATGTCGGAAGCAGCGGAGCAGGCCCCGAAGGCCACTGGCAAGGGCAAGCTGATCGCCATCATCGCTGGCGCGGTCGTGCTGGTCGGCGGCATCACCGCTGGCGCGATGATGCTCGTGCTGGGTGGCAAGGACGACGGCGGCAAGGAAGTCGCCGCAGCCACCGACGCCCGCGGCGAGGAGGTTCCCGCCGGGGACGCCCATGGCGATGAGGGCGAGGGGGAGCACGCCGAAGCCGCGTACGTGTCCCTGGCCCCGTCGTTCGTCGTCAACTTCCAGTCCCAGAAATCGCGCGCGCGCTTCCTGAAGGTCGACCTCGACGCCCTCAGCAAGGCGCCGACCGCCGCCGAGTCCGTCAAGACCCACATGCCCGCGATCCGCAATGCGGTCGTGATGCTGCTCTCCAGCCAGAGTTACGACGAGCTGATCACGCCCGAGGGCAAGGAGAAGCTGCGGGGTGAGGTGCTGGGCGAGGTGCAGCGGGTGCTCGAGACGCAGACCGGCGAGAAGGTGGTCGAGGACATCTACTTCACGAGCTTCGTGATGCAGTAGCGGCCATGAGCGCAGCCGATCTTCTCTCACAGGACGAAATCGACGCGCTGCTGTCCGGCGTCGACTCTGGCGAGGTCGAGACCGGGACCGACGCGCCGGCCGAGACCGGCGGGACGCGCCAGTACGACTTCGCCAGCCAGGATCGCATCGTGCGCGGGCGGATGCCCACGCTCGAGATGATCAACGAGCGGTTCGCACGGAACTTCCGCATCAGCCTGTTCAACCTGCTGCGCCGCTCGCCGGTCATCTCGATTGAAGGCGTGCAGATGACCAAGTTCGGCGAGTACGTGCACAGCCTGTTCATGCCGTCGAACCTGAACATGGTGAAGATCCCGCCGCTGCGCGGTACCGCGTTGTGCGTGCTCAATCCGAAGCTGGTGTTCTCGCTGGTCGACTGCTTCTTCGGCGGGGACGGGCGCTTTCACACCAAGATCGAGGGTCGCGACTTCACGGGTACGGAGATGCGGATCGTGCTGAAGGTGCTCGAGCGCGTGTTCGCGGACCTGAAGGAGGCCTGGGACCCGGTCTACAAGATCAACTTCGAGTACGTCGGCTCCGAGGTCAACCCGCAGTTCGCGAACGTGGTCACGCCGTCGGAGGTCGTGGTGGTGTGTGCATTCCACGTGGAGCTGGAGGGGGGCGGCGGCGACCTGCACGTCATGATGCCGTACGCGATGCTGGAGCCGATTCGCGAGGCGCTCGACTCCGGCGTGCAGAGCGACGTGACCGAGCGCGACGAGCGCTGGGTCAACTCCCTGCGAGAGGAGATGAAGTCGGCCCCCGTGATGATCTCGAGCACCCTGTGTCGCACCGAGCTGACCGTCCGCGACGTGCTCGAACTGGAGCCCGGCGACGTGATCCCGGTCGACATTCCGGAGGCGGTCCTGGCGACCGTCGAGGACGTGCCGGTATTCCGCGGGCGCTACGGCGTGTCGCGCGGCGCGTGCGCACTGCAGGTGGTGGAAATGGCCCGGCCGTCCACGCACGGCCAGCTGTCGATGATGGCGGGAGGTTGAGAGATGAGTCTGGACGAGGCGCAGGCAGGAGCAGGCGACGAGGTGGGTGACGACTGGGCGGCGGCGCTGGCCGAGCAGGCGGGCGCCGCGGCGCCCGTGCCGGAGGTGCCCAGGCAGGCGCCGCTCGAGCCGCTGCGGGATCGCGGCGCCGGGGGGCCGCGCGAGGAAAGCGCGAACATGGACGCGATCCTCGACATCCCGGTGACCATGTCGGTCGAGATCGGCAGCACCAAGATCGCGATCAGGAACCTGCTGCAGCTGAACCAGGGCTCGGTCGTGGAACTGGACCGCATCGCCGGCGAGCCGCTCGACGTGCTCGTCAACGGAACGCTGGTCGCGCACGGCGAGGTCGTCGTCGTGAACGAGAAGTTCGGCATCCGGCTGACCGACGTGGTCAGCGCGCAGGAACGCGTCCGCAAGTTGCGCTGAGGACGGAACGGCTCATGGTCCCGCGTCCCGTGCCCGCCCTCGCCCTGCTCGCGCCGTCGTTCGCGCTCGCGGCGCCGGCGGGCGAGACGCTGTCGTTCGGCAACGTGCTGCAGGTGCTGGTCGGGCTGGCGGTGGTGCTCGGCGCGTTCGCGCTGACCGCGGCTTTCCTGCGCCGCGCAACGCGGGCCGCCTCCGGCCGGGCCGGCGCCCTGCGGGTCGTCGACGCGGTGGCGGTGGGCACGCGGGAGCGCGTGCTGCTCGTGGAGGTCGAGGGCGAGCGCGTGCTGGTGGGCATCGCGCCGGGCCACATCGCCGCGCTCGCCAACCTCGGGCCGCGGCCCGCCGCGACGCCCGTGCCGGCCTACGCCGCGTTGCAGGCCGAGGCCGCCGCCGCTGTCGCAGGGCGCGCCGGGTGAACGCGCGCGTCGCCGGCGCCGCGCTGCTGGCCCTGTTGCCGGGGCTCGCGACGGGCGCGCCGGGTATCGAGGCGATTGCCGTGACGACCGGCGCGGACGGCACGCAGACCTGGAGCGTGACGCTGCAGATCCTGGCGATCATGACGGCGCTCACGCTGCTGCCCGCCATCCTCCTCGCGATGACGGCCTTCACCCGGATCATCATCGTGCTGGCCATCCTGCGCCAGGCACTGGGCACTGCGCAGACGCCGTCGAGCCAGGTGCTCATCGGGCTCGCGCTGTTCATGACCTTCTTCATCATGGGGCCGGTGGTGGACCGCGTGACCGCGGAGGCGATTCAGCCCTACCTGGAGGAGAGGATCGAGTTCGGCGCCGCCGTGGGCCTGGCCGAGGGGCCCGTGCGCGAGTTCATGCTCGGGCAGACCCGGGCGGCGGACCTGAAGCTCTTCACCGAGATCGCCGGCCGGGGCGAGTACG
Source organism: uncultured Gammaproteobacteria bacterium (assembly GCA_964404305.1). Classification (GTDB taxonomy): domain Bacteria; phylum Pseudomonadota; class Gammaproteobacteria; order JADZEE01; family JADZEE01; genus CAYOJP01. The sequence continues at coordinate 15,468 of CAYOJP010000037.1, read as the reverse complement.
CCGATCCCGGGGCGGTGCCGTTCACGGTGCTGGTGCCCTCGTTTCTGACCAGCGAGCTGAAGACCGCCTTTCAGATCGGCTTCCTGATCTTCATTCCGTTCCTGATCATCGACCTCGTCGTCGCCAGCGTCCTCATGTCGATGGGCATGATGATGCTGTCGCCGCTCATCATCTCCCTGCCGTTCAAGATCATGCTGTTCGTGCTGGTGGACGGCTGGGGCCTCATCGTCGGCACGCTGGTCTCGAGCTTCTACGTCTAGGGACTGCGCCATGGGCCCGGAACTGGTGATGGAGATCGGCTCGCAGGCGATGCTGCTGACGCTGGTCCTGATGGCGATCCTGCTGCTGCCGGCGCTCGTCGTGGGCCTGGCGGTGAGCATGTTCCAGGCCGCCACCCAGATCAACGAGACGACCCTGAGCTTCATTCCGAAGCTGCTGGTCACCGTGCTGGTGGTGGTCATCGGCGGTCCGTACCTCCTGCAGCTCCTCACCGACTACACGCTGGAGCTGTTCCATGGCATCCCGGCGCTGATCGGCTGACCGGGGAGCGCAGCGGCATGGCGCCAGTGAACGTCGCGCCGGGGGACGTGACCGGCCTGCTCGGGCAGGCGCTGTGGCCGCTCATCCGCATCTCGGCCTTCATCATGACCTGCCCGGTCATCGGCACGCGCGCCGTGCCCGCCCGGGTCAAGCTCATCCTGACGCTGGCCATCACGGCGGTGCTGGTGCCGGTGCTTCCGCCTGCCCCGGACGTGGCGATGCTGAGCGCCACCGGCCTGCTCGTCACCGCGCAGCAGGTCATCATCGGCGTCGCGCTGGGGCTGGCGCTGCGGCTGGTGTTCATGGTCCTGGAACTGGCTGGCCAGCTCATTGCCATGCAGATGGGCCTCGGCTTCGCCTCCATGGTCGACCCCGCCAACGGCTCGCAGGTACCGGTCATCGCCCAGTTCTACGTCACCATCGCGACGCTGCTGTTCCTGGCGACCAACGGCCACCTGGCGCTCATCGACGCTCTGGCCGACAGTTTCCGCCTCGCGCCGATTGCGGCCGACGGCCCGGGGCGCGAGGCAGCCGCGCTGGTGCTGGACTGGGCGGGCTGGCTGCTCGGGCAGGCGGTGCTCGTCTCGCTGCCCGCGGTGGTGGCCTTGACGATCGTCAACATCGCCTTCGGCATCATGACCCGCGCCGCGCCACAGATGAACATCTTCGCCGTGGGCTTCCCGATCACGCTGCTGCTCGGCGTCGGCGTCATGCTGGTGACGCTTCCGGCGTTCGAGGAACAGCTGGCCGATCTCTACGCCGGCAGCTTCGGTCTGGCACGCGCGTTCCTCGGAGGGCCGTAGATGGCCGAGCGCGACGAGGGCCAGGAACGATCATTCGACGCGACGCCCAAGCGGCGGGCCGACGCGCGCGACAGGGGGCAGGTGCCGCGCTCGCGCGAGCTGGCCACGATGGGGCTGCTGGGCGGCGCGGCGGCCGGGTTTGCGCTGACCGGCAGCCACCTCGCGCAGGCCCTCGAGCGTGGCATGCGTTCGAGTTTCGCGGTGGAGCGCAGCCTGCTGTCGGACGGGCACGGCCTCGTCGATTTCGCGATCCGGCAGCTCGTGCTGGCGCTGGGCGGAGTGGCGCCGTTCCTCGCGTTGATGCTGATCGTGGCGCTGGCGGCCCCGATCGCGGTGGGCGGCTGGGTGTTCAGCCTGGAGGCGATGTCGTTCAAGTTCGGGCGCATGGACCCGGTGGAGGGCATCAAGCGGGTGCTCGGGCCGCGGGGCTGGCTCGAGCTGGGCAAGTCGCTCGTCAAGTTCGTGCTGATCCTCGGCGTGGCCATCGCCGTCATCTGGTTCCAGCTCGATCGGCTGCTGGCGCTGGGTCGCGAGGACCTGCCGGTCGCGATCGGCCAGAGCATGCACCTGGTGCTGGTCATCGGCGCGGTCGTCGCCGCGGCGACCGCGGTGGTTGCGCTGGTCGATGTCCCGTTCCAGATCTGGGACCACAACCGCAATCTGAAGATGACCCGCGAGGAGATCCGCGAGGAGACCAAGGAGACCGATGGTCGCCCGGAAGTGAAGGGCCGCATCCGCCAGCTCCAGCAGGAGGCCTCGCGCCGCCGGATGATGGAGCAGGTGCCGAAGGCCGACGTCATCGTCACCAATCCGACCCACTATGCCGTGGCGCTGCGCTACGACCCGCAGGCGGGCGCAGCGCCGGTAGTCGTGGCCAGGGGAGCCGATCATCTCGCCGCCCGCATCCGCGAGGTCGGCATCGAGCATCGCGTGGCCGTCCTGTCCGCGCCGCCGCTGGCGCGCGCGCTCTACCACACGACCAGGCTCGACCAGGAGATCCCGGCCGGCCTGTACCGCGCCGTGGCGCAGGTCCTCGCCCACGTCTTCCAGCTGCGCGCGCTGCGGCCGGGACAGGCCGTCCCGGTGCTGCCGGCGGAGCTGCCGATTCCGAAGGAATTCCGGTTCGACCGCTGACCCACGGCCGCGAGCCCGGGCTGCGCAAACCCCTCGAGAGAGTTCCTCATGAACCAGGCCATGGTACTGAACGGACTGCGCGAGCTGCAGCGCATGAACCTCGGTGCGCCGTTCCTCGTCCTCATCGTGCTCGCGATGATGGTGCTGCCGCTGCCGCCCGCGCTGCTGGACGTGCTGTTCACGTTCAACATCGCGTTGTCGCTGGTGGTGCTGCTGGCGGTCGTTTACAGCCGCCGGCCGCTCGACTTCGCCGCCTTCCCCACGGTGCTGCTGGTGGCGACGCTGCTGCGGCTGTCGCTGAACATCGCTTCCACGCGTGTGGTGCTCCTGAACGGCCACGAGGGTCCGGGTGCTGCCGGCCACGTCATCGAGGCATTCGGCCAGTTCGTGATTGGCGGCAACTATGCCGTCGGCGTGATCGTGTTCGCCATCCTCGTCATCATCAACTTCGTCGTCGTCACCAAGGGCGGCGGCCGGATCTCGGAGGTGAGCGCGCGCTTCACCCTCGACGCCATGCCCGGCAAGCAGATGGCGATCGACGCCGACCTGAACGCCGGCATCATCGATCGCGAGGAAGCCAAGCTGCGCCGCGCCGAGGTTGCGCAGGAGGCGGAGTTCTACGGCGCGATGGACGGTGCGAGCAAGTTCGTGCGCGGCGACGCGATCGCGGGCCTGCTCATCATGGTCATCAACCTCGTCGGCGGCATCGCGATCGGCATGGGCCAGCACGGCCTGGCGGTCGGCCAGGCGGCGCAGACCTACGCGCTGCTCGCCATCGGCGACGGCCTGGTCGCGCAGGTGCCCTCGCTGCTCCTGGCGACCGCCGCCGCCGTCCTGGTCACCCGCGTGTCGAGCGCGCAAGACATGGGCGAGCAGATCGTCCTGCAGCTGTTCAGCGATCCGAAGGTGCTCGGCGTGAGTGCGGGCGTCATCGGCCTCATCGGCCTGATCCCCGGCATGCCGAACGTCGCCTTCCTGGCGCTCGCGGCCGGCGGCGGCGCGGTCGCCTGGCACCTGGCGCAGCGGCGCCGGGCGCGCGCGGCGGTCGCGGTCGCGGGGTCGCCGCCCGTGCCGGCGGTGGAGAACCGGGACCTGTCATGGGAGGACGTGATGCCGGTGGACGCCATCGGCCTGGAGGTCGGCTACCGCCTGATCCCGATGGTGGACCGCGCGCAGGGCGGGCAGCTGCTGGGGCGCCTGAAGGGCGTGCGCAAGAAGCTGTCGCAGGAGCTGGGCTTCCTGGTACCGGCGGTGCACATCCGCGACAACCTCGACCTGGCCCCCAACGCTTACCGGATCACGCTCGCCGGCGTGACCATCGCGCGTGCGGAGGTGTTTCCGGAGCGCGAACTGGCGCTGAACCCCGGCCAGGTCTACGGCGAGCTGCGCGGCGCGGTGGTGACCGATCCCGTGTTCGGCCTGCAGGCCGTGTGGATCGACGCCACCCAGCGCGAGGCCGCCCAGACCTGCGGCTACACGGTGGTGGATGCGGCGACCGTCATCGCGACCCACCTCAGCCAGACTCTGCAGGACCACGCGCACCAGCTTCTCGGGCATGACGAGGTGCAGCAGCTGCTCGGCCGGTTGGCGCAGTCGCACCCCAGGCTGGTCGAGGACCTGGTGCCGAAGCAGGTGCCGCTCGGCGCAGTCGTGACCGTGCTGCAGAACCTCCTGCGGGAGCGGGTACCGGTGCGGGATACCCGCTCGATCCTCGAGACACTCTCGGCCTGCGCCTCCAAGAGTCAGGATCCTGGCGTTTTGACCGCCCAGGTGCGCATCGCCCTCGGTCGAATGATAGTTCAGCAAATCAACGGGTTAGAAAGTGAGCTACCGGTGATCACCCTCGACTACTCGTTGGAACAGATATTGCTGAAGTCACTCCAGTCGATTGCTGGCGGCGAACTGACGATGGAACCCGGGTTGGCCAATCGACTGCTGGGCGCACTGAAGGACGCCCACCAGCGGCAGGAACTGGGCGGGCACCCGAGCGTGCTGCTCGTCTCCGACCAGCTCCGCGACTACATGGCGCGCTTCGTCCGGCACGCCGCGCGAGGGATGCACGTACTCGCGTTCAGCGAACTGCCGGAGAGCGCGGAAATAAGGATCGTCGCGGCCATCGGGCGGCCCGAAGCCGCGCTGAACTGACCGCCGAGGAATCGAGCGAATGAAGGTACGTCGCTACGTCGCCCCCGACATGCGCAGTGCGCTCGCGATGGTTCGCGAGCAGCAGGGGCCGGAGGTCATCATCCTGTCCAACCGCTCGGTGGACGGCGGCGTGGAACTCATCACGGCCGACGACGAGCAGGCGGCCGCCGAGCATGCCGCGGCCGCGGCGGTCCGTCGCGCCGCGGCCAGCGTGGCACCGGTACCGGCCGGGCCCGTAGCGCCGGCACCGGCAAGGCCTGCCGCCCCGACCTCCGAGGCGCTGTGGACGCGCGAGCCGCTGGCCGAGTCCATGCGCGAGGAACTGCAGCAGCTGCGCCGGCTGGTCGAGGGCCAGATGGCCGGCCTCGCCTGGGGCGAACTCGGCCGCCGGCATCCGCTGCGCGCCGGCATGCTGCGGCGACTTGTCCGGCTCGGACTGTCGCCGCGCCTGGCCGAAGCGATTGCCGCGGAAGTGCCGGACGGGCTGGACCTCAAGCAGGCCTGGGTCCGCACCCTGGAGACGCTCGCCCGGCGCCTGCCGATTGGCGGTGACCGGATCCTGGGCGAGGGCGGGGTGTATGCGCTCGTCGGCCCGACCGGCGTGGGCAAGTCCACCCTGATCGCCAAGCTCGCGGTCCGGCACGCGCTCGCGCACGGCCCGGGCAGCGTCGCGCTCGTCACCACCGACGATCGCCGCATCGGCGCGCACGACCAGTTGCGGAACTTCGGCCGCATCATCGGCGTGCCCGTGTGGACGGCAGCGACGGCGGCGGAACTTCGCAATGCGCTCGATGCCGCGCTCGACCGCCGCCTGATCCTGATTGACACGGCGGGCGCGGGACATCGCGATGCCCGCCTCCCCGCGCTGGCCACCCTGCTCGCGGCCGGCCAGCCGCAGCTGGAGCCGGTGCTCGTGCTCTCGGCGGTGACCCACGACCGCGTGCTCACGGAGACCGTGCGCAGCTACGCGCCGATGGCGCCGCGCGGCTGCATATGCACCAAGATCGACGAGACCGCTTCGCTGGGCGCGGTGCTCGGCGCCGCGCTCGAGGCGCGCCTGCCGCTGCTGTACGCGAGCGGGGGGCAGCGGATACCCGAGGACCTGGAGGTCGCCAGCGCCGGCCGGCTCGTCCGCGACGCGGTGCGCCTCGCTGCCGCGACCGAGGCCGAGGACGTGGTGGTGGAGACTGCCTTCGAGGGGCCTGCGCATGCATTCCACTGAAACGCCGGCCGCCCTGCGGCAGGCGGCGCGCGGCTCGCGCCCGGTGCGCGTCATCGCCGTGACGAGCGGCAAGGGCGGCGTCGGCAAGACCACCGTGTCGATCAACCTGGCGCTGGCGCTGGCGGCGCGCGGCCGCTCGGTGCTGCTCTTCGACGCCGACCTGGGGCTGGCCAACGTCGACGTCATGCTCGGGCTGCGGCCGCGCTGGAACCTTGCGCACGTGCTGGACGGGCACTGCGAGCTCGCCGACGCAGTGCATGCCGGCCCGGGTGGCATCCGCATCGTGCCAGGGGCGTCGGGCATCCGGCGCATCGCCGAACTGGGCGCCCTGGAGCGGGCCGGGCTGATCGCGGCCTTCAGCGAGGTCGGGGCCGACGCCGACGCGATGATCGTCGACACGCCGGCCGGGATCGGCGCAACGGTGGTGGACTTCTGCGCCGCGGCGCAGGAAGTCCTGGTCGTCGTCAGCGGTGAGCCCGCGTCGATCGCCGACGCCTACGCGACCATCAAGGTGCTGAGCCAGGAGACCGGGCGCGCACGGGTGCGCGTGCTGGTGAACATGGCCGGCAGCCCGGCCGAGGGGTGCGCGATCTACGAGCGCCTGGTGACGGTGGCGGGGAGCTTCCTCGACGTCGCCCTCGATCTCGCCGGCATCATTCCCTGGGACGAGCGGATCCGCGCGGCGGGGCGCAGGCAACGCGCGCTGCTCGCCTCCGGGTGCGAGTCCCCGGCCGTGCCGGGGTTCAAGAAACTCGCCGAGCGGGCCGATAACTGGCCGGTGCCCGCGACCGCGAGTGGCGGTATGCAGTTCTTCGTCGAACGCCTGGTAGGCCAGGCAGAGGAAGGAGCGATGCGGGTATGAGCAGCGTGGCGGCGTACGTCGCAACGGCGCGCGCGAAGGACGCGGCGCCGGACATGAACGAGGTGGTCAAGCAGCACGCGCCGCTGGTCAAGCGCATCGCCTATCACCTCATGAGCAGGTTGCCACCGAGCGTACAGGTCGACGATCTCATCCAGGCGGGCATGATCGGCCTGCTGGACGCGGCGGAGAACTACGACGCGACCCAGGGGGCGAGCTTCGAGACCTATGCCGGGATCCGGATCCGGGGGGCGATGCTCGACGAGATCCGCAAGGGCGACTGGGCTCCGCGCTCGCTGCACCGGCGCGTGCGCGAGATCACGCGCGCGGTGCAGGCGATCGAGTCCACGGAAGGCCGCGACGCGCGCGACGCCGAGGTTGCCGAGCGGGTCGGGATGACCCTGGACGACTACTACCGGACGCTGCAGGACGCGAACGGATACCGGCTGTTCAGCCTCGACGAGCTCTCGAGCGGCGAGGACAACATCACCGAGAGCCTGACGGCCCACACCCGGGCGCCCGAGGACGACGTGGAGAGCGAGCGCTTCCGCGCCGCGCTCGCCCGCGCCATCGCCGGGCTGCCGGAGCGCGAGCGGCTGGTGATGTCGCTGTACTACAACGAGGAACTGAACCTGCGCGAGACCGGTGCGGTGCTGGGAGTGAGCGAATCCAGGGTATGCCAGATCCACGCCCAGGCACTCGTGCGCTTGCGCGCGCGGATGGCGGACTGGTTGTGACAGGGCGGAAGGAGGAATCGAAGTGAACAAGAATATGAAGATTCTGGTCGTCGACGACTTCTCGACGATGCGCAGGATCATCAAGAACCTGCTGCGCGAACTCGGCTTCACCAACACGGCCGAGGCCGACGACGGCGAGAGCGCGCTGCCCATGCTGCGCGGGGGCGGCTTCGACTTCCTGATCACGGACTGGAACATGCCAGGCATGCAGGGCATCGACCTGCTCAGGGCCGTGCGTGCCGAAGCCTCGCTCGCGAGCCTGCCGGTGCTGATGGTCACCGCCGAGAGCAAGCGCGAGCAGATCATCGAGGCGGCGCGGGCGGGCGTCAACGGCTACATCGTCAAGCCATTCACGGCGCAGACGCTCAGGGAAAAGATCGAAAAGATCTTCGAGCGCGTCGCTGCCACGGCGTAGGGCGGAGGAGCCCGCATGGACAGGCTGGACGCCCGGGTGACGCGGATCGCGGCGGCGCGCGAACTGCTGGCGGCGCTGGAGGAAGGGCACGAGGACAGGGCCAACTTCGCGCTCGAGCGGCTCGTCACCGAGCGCGACTCGGATCTGTTCCGCGAGATCGGCCGGCTGACGCGGGAACTCCACGACGCCCTGGGGCGGGTGGACGTCGACGATCGCCTGGCAGCCCTGGCCCGGAGCGATTTTCCGGACGCCAGGGAGCGCATCAGCTATGTCATCGCCAAGACCGAGCAGGCCGCCCACCGCACGCTCGAGGCGATCGAGAAGCTCTCGCCGGTGGCCGGGCGCATCGACAACGACGCCGCGGCGATCATCGGCGACTGGGGGCGCTTCACCCGCCGCGAGATGAGCGCCGGCGAGTTCCGCGTCCTGTCGGCGCGTATGGGGGAGTTCCTGGACGGACTGCATGCCGACGCGCAGGCGATCCGCGCCGGTCTGGGCGACGTGCTGATTGCGCAGGACTACCAGGATCTGACCGGGCAGGTCCTGCGGCGGATCATCGGGCTGGTGCAGGAGGTCGAGGAGAACCTGGTGCGGGTCATCAGCCGCACGGGCGGCTGCCCCGCCGCGGTGACGCCGGTCGGGTCCGATGGCCTCGCGACCGGGGGGCCGGCGGTGAGCGAGCGCGAGCGGGCGTGGACGGTGAAGGGGCAGGACGACGTGGACGCGCTTCTCTCCAGCCTCGGATTCTGACGCCGCGGCAGCCCCCCATGCAGATCGACCTCAGCGACGAGATCGTCCAGGACTTCCTGGTCGAAGCCGGAGAGATCCTCGACGGCCTGGCGAACCAGCTCGTGGACCTGGAGACGCATGCGGGCGACCAGGCGCTGCTCAACGCGATCTTCCGGGGCTTCCACACGATCAAGGGGGGGGCGGGCTTCCTGGCCTTCGAGAACCTGGTGGCCGTGAGCCACAAGGCCGAGGACGTCTTCGACGGCCTGCGCCGCGGCGAACTCAGGGTCGACGCGGACCTCATGGACGTCGTGCTGCAGTCGCTCGACGTCGTCAACGACATGTTCGCGCAGATCCGCGCGGGCAGGGTACCTGGGCCCGCGCCGGCGGAACTGCTCAGGGCGCTGGCGGCGCTGGCGGCCCGCAAGGAGGACCCCGCGGCGGCAGCGTCGCCCTTGCGGGCCGGCACCGAGGCGCTGCAGTCGCTGATGCAGGATCTGGCGCCGTCCGCGCCCTCGATCGTCCCGGTGCCGCCGGGCGTCGAACGGGCGCCCGCTGCGGCGGCCGACGGGGTCGTTCCCGGGGGGGCGGACATCACCGAAGAGGAGTTCGAGCAGTTGCTCGAGGCCCTGCACGGTGCAGCCAGGGCGCCAGTGCCGTCCAGCGCGCCCGGGGACGACGAGATCACCGAGGCCGAGTTCGACCGGATGCTCGACGAACTGCACGGCACCGGGAAGGCCCCCGGAGCGACCGCGGCCTCGGGTGGCGACGACATCAGCGAGGCCGAGTTCGACCGGCTGCTCGACCAACTGCACGGAACCGGGAAGTCTCCGCGCGGCGCCATGGCGGCGCCGGAGGCAGACGCGGGGACCGTCACCGAGGCGCAGGCCGGGCGCCTGCCCGACCATTCGCACGCTGCCGGCAAGCCCCCGGTGCCGGCACCCTCCGCGGCACCCCTGTCACCTCCGGAACCCGCTCCCGTCGCGCCGACGCCCCGCGCCGCGCGGACACCGCGTGCCGATACGAACGCCACGCACTCCGTGCCGGCGGCCGACACCACGGTGCGGGTGGAGACCGCGGTGCTCGACCGGATCATGAACATGGTCGGGGAGCTCGTTCTCATCCGCAACCGCCTCGCCACGCTGGAGGGCGAGTTCGGCGACGAGCGCATGACCAAGACCGTGAGCGCGCTCGCGGTCGTCTCCGGCGACCTGCAGGCCGCCGCGATGCAGACGCGCATGCAGCCGATCAGGAAGGTCTTCGGCCGCTTCCCGCGAGTCGTTCGCGATCTCGCGCGCAGCATGGGCAAGGATGTCAACCTCGAACTGTCCGGCGAGGACACCGACCTCGACAAGAACCTGGTCGAGGCGCTTGCGGACCCGCTGGTCCACCTGGTGCGCAATTCGGTCGATCACGGAGTCGAACTGCCGGACGTGCGCGTGGCCGCAGGCAAGCCGCGCGCCGGCACCGTGCGCCTGTCCGCAGAGCAGGAGGGCGACCGCATCCTGCTCATGATCCGCGACGACGGCGCCGGCATGGATCCGGCAGTGCTGAGGCGCAAGGCAGTCGAGAAGGGCATGCTGGATGCCGACGCGGCCGCGCGCCTGAGTGATCGCGAGTGCTTCGAGTTGATCTTCGCGCCCGGGTTCTCGACCAAGGCCGAAATATCCGACATCAGCGGCCGCGGCGTCGGCATGGACGTCGTCAAGACCCGGATCACGCAACTCAACGGCACGATCGAGATCGACTCGCGACCCGGTCGCGGCACGAACATCTGCATCCGCCTGCCGCTGACGCTTGCGATCATGCCGACGCTGATGGTCGTCCTCGGCAGCCAGATCTTCGCGCTGCCGCTGGTCAACGTGCGCGAGATCATCGATTGCGACCTGCGCAAGGTCAGCACCATCGACGGCCAGCGCACGATGGTGGTGCGCGGGCGGCCGGTGCCGCTGTGCTATCTCTCCCGCTGGCTGGTGCGCGACGGCGACGACTATGGTGCCCCGCACGGGCAGGTCGTCATCGTCTCCGTCGGGCTGCAGACCGTCGGCCTGCTCGTGGACAACCTGGTCGGCCGGGAGGAGGTCGTGATCAAGCCGCTGGGAGCGCTGCTGCACGGGATCAGGGGCCTCGCCGGCGCCACCATCACCGGGGACGGCCGGATCGCGCTCATCCTCGACCTGCCCGCGCTGGTCGCGGCGTACGCGCGCAGGGCGTGAGTCGCGGGCGATGGCAGTGCGCACGCTCATAGTCGACGACTCGGCGTTCTTCAGGCGCCGCATCCTGGCGCTGCTCGCGCCGGAGCCGGGCATCACCGTCGTCGGCGAGGCCGCCAACGGCCTGGAGGCCGTCGAGGCCGTGGCGCGATTGCGGCCGGACGTGGTCACGATGGACGTGGAAATGCCGGTCCTCGATGGCATTGCCGCGGTGCGGCGCATCATGCGCGACACCCCGACAGCCGTGCTCATGTTCTCGTCGTTCACCGACGCCGGAGCGCGCGCGACCCTCGACGCCCTGGCGGCAGGCGCGCTCGACTTCCTGCCCAAGCGCTGGCAGGACATGGCCGAACAGCCGGAGCTCGCGGCGCGGCGCTTCTGCGACAAGGTCCTCGCGCTCGGCCGGCGTCCCGCCGCGCGGGCGACTGCGGCGGCGCCCGCGCTGCCGCGCCTGCGGGACTTCGAACTGGTGACGATCGGCGCTTCCACCGGGGGGCCGGTCGCCATCGAGCGGCTGCTCCAGGCGCTGCCGGCCGGCTTCACCGTGCCGGTGGTCGTCCTGCAGCACATGCCCGCCGCCTTCACGGCGGCCTACGCCGCGAGACTCGATGGCCTGTGCGCCGTGCGTGTCCGCGAGGCGACTGATGGCGGCGCCCTCGCGCCGGGCGTCGCGTACGTCGCGCCCGGGGGGCGGCAGTTGCGACTGCAGCGCCGGGACGGCGGCTGGAGCGTGCGGTTCGGGAACGACGAGGCGCGCTACGGCCCATCGGTGGACGTGGCCTTCGGGTCGCTGGCGGCCTGCGGGGCAGCCCGGACGCTCGCGATCGTGCTGACCGGCATGGGGGCCGATGGCCGGGACGGCGCGCGGCTGCTCAAGCGCACGGGCGCGACCGTATGGGCGCAGGACGAGTCGTCGTCCGTCGTCTGGGGCATGCCGCAGGCGGTGATCGCCGCCGGTCTCGCCGACGAGGTGCTGTCGCTGTCCGCCATCGAGACCGCCTTCCGGCGCGCCTGAGCAGGACCATGGGCTTCGATCCCCTGAGCATCGTCGGACTCGCGCTTGCACTCGTCGCGATTCTCGCCGGCCAGTACCTGGAGGGCGGATCGGCGACGGCGCTGGTGAACGGTCCGGCGCTGCTCATCGTCGGCGGCGGCACGCTCGGCGCGGTCATGGTGCAGTCGCCGCTGCCGGTGTTCCTGCGGGCCATCCGGATGCTGCCATGGATTGTGCTGCCGCCCGTGCCGCCGATGCAGGCGATGCTGGAGTCGCTGGTCGAATGGGGCCGGGTCGCCCGCAAGGACGGCCTGCTGGGGCTGGAGAACCTGGTCGAGGACGTGGGCGACGCGTTCGCGCGCAAGGGCCTGCAACTGCTCGTGGACGGGCACGAGCCCCCGGCGATACGCGCGACGCTCGAGATCGACATCTGCGCCCGCGAGCAGGCCGAGGTCGCCGGCGCCCGCGTGTTCGAAGCAATGGGCGGCTACGCGCCCACCATCGGCATCATCGGCGCGGTGATGGGCCTCATCCACGTGATGGGCAACCTGTCGGATCCGTCGCGGCTCGGCGGCGGCATCGCGGTCGCCTTCGTGGCGACGATCTACGGCGTCGCGCTCGCGAACCTGCTGCTGCTGCCCGCCGGCGGCAAGCTGCGGGCGCTGGTCGGGACGCAGTCGCGCTACCAGGAGCTGATCACCGAAGGCATCGTCGCGATCGCCGAGGGCGAGAATCCCCGCATCATAGAGGCCCGGCTGCGGGGGCTGCTGCAGTGAGGCGGCGCGCGCTGCAGCCCGAGGACAACGCCGGGCACGATCGCTGGCTCGTCTCGTACGCCGACTTCATCACGCTCATGTTCGCGCTGTTCGTCGTGATGTACTCGGTTTCCACCATCAACGCCGGCAAGTACCGCGTGCTCTCGGACACCCTCGGTGCGGTATTCACCGACGCGCCGGAGGGTGCTCCGCCGACCTCGACCGGCGAGCTCGCGCCGGCGGTCGAGATCGCCGGTGACAAGCCGATCATGGTGGTGAGTCCGTCGGTGGATTCTGCGGCGCTCGCGGCGCTGGAGGCCGCCAGCATGGAAGCGCCGCTCACCGCCGCGGACGGCGACGCGAGCGGCCCGGCCACGGCGTTCGGCCCGGACGAGCTGGCAGAGCGCTTCACGAAGGCACTCGCGCAGAGCTTCGTGCCCGAGGGCGCGCGCGTGCGGCGCGTGGACGATCGGGTCGAGATCGAACTCGACAGCGAACTGCTGTTCGACGCCGGCGCCGCCCGGGTGTCCGCGCGCGGCATCGAGGCGCTGCGCGCACTGGCAGCGGACCTGAAGACCGCCGGGACGGTGCGCGTGGAAGGCCACACCGACGACCGGCCGATCGCCTCCGTGCAGTTCCCGTCGAACTGGGAACTGTCCGCGGGCCGCGCGGCGAGCGTTGCCAGCCTGCTGGCCGGCTTCGGCGTGGAACCGGCGCTCCTGTCGGCGACCGGCTACGGCGCGCACCGTCCCGAGGCCGATAACGGCACCGCGGACGGGCGCGCGCGCAACCGGCGCGTGCTGCTCGTGGTGGGCGGCGCGGCTTCGGCCGCAGGCGCGGCCACGCCCGCCGCAACCGTTCGTGCAGGAGCGGCCGGTGCCGCGCTCGAACGACTCGATGCCTGGCCTGCGAAGGAGGGGTTGCAGCCATGAAGATCATCGTCAGCGCCAACCAGAAAGGTGGCGTGGGCAAGACCACGACCGCGGTCACCCTCGCCGGGTGGTTCGCCCGCCGCGGGGCTCGCACCCTGCTGGTCGATCTCGACCCGCACGGTTCGCTCACATCCTATTTCGGTCTCGACCCGGACCGGGTCGAAGGCGGCGTTCACGGCCTGTTTCTCCGCGCGGCCGGCGACCAGAGCGTGCCGCTCGCCGCCCTGGTCCAGCGCACGCGGCACGCCAGCATCGGGCTGATGCCTGCATCCACCGCGCTCGCGGCCCTGGATCGGCAGTTCGGTGCCCGCGACGGCATGGGACGCGTGCTCGGGGCGGCCCTGCGGCAGTTGGAGGGTCACTTCGACCACGCCGTCGTCGACTGCCCGCCGATGCTGGGCGTCCTGCTCGTGAACGCGCTGGGCTGCGCCGACCATGTGCTGGTGCCGGTGCAGTCCGAGTACCTGGCGCTGAAGGGCTACGAGCGATTCCTGCGCACGCTCTCGATGGTGGGGCACTCGCGCGCTGCCAGCGTACCGTTCACGGTGGTGCCGACCCTGTTCGATCGCCGCACCCGCGCGGGCCGCGACAGCCTGGATTGGCTGCGCAGCCAGGCAGGCCCCGCGCTCTGGCCCGGCGTAATTCCGGTGGACACCCGGTTTCGCGAGGCCAGTCGGCGGGGCATTCCGCTGCCGCTGCTCGATCCGGAGGCTCGCGGCGCGCTCGCGTACCTGGAACTGCTCGACTGGCTGCAGGAGTCGCGAGCCTGGCCGCCGGCGACACCGAGGCGGGCTGGCACGATGGCTGCTTGATCGACAGCGACGGCTTTCGGCGCCAGGAAACCGGCGCCCGTCGACCGTACCCGACCGGGCCCGCGCCCGACAGGAGCGATGCGAAATGAATGCGACCGCCCATGCCGTGACCGATCCGCTGCTGCAGTGGGTCACCTTCCGTCTCGGCGACGAAACCTACGGCATCGACGTGATGCAGGTTCAGGAGGTGCTGCGTCTGACCGGTATCGCCCCGGTGCCCGGTGCGCCGGACTACGTCCTGGGCATCATCAATCTGCGCGGCAACGTGGTCACGGTGGTCGACGCGCGGCGGCGCTTCGGGTTGCCCGAGACGACGCCGGACGACGCCTCCCGGATAGTGATCATCGAGAACGGCAGCTACGTCATCGGCATGCTGGTGGACAGCGTGGCCGAGGTCGTGAACCTGCACGCCTCGCGGATCGAGTCGGCTCCCAACGTCGGGAGCGACGACAGTGCCCGCTACATCCAGGGCGTGCACACGCTCGGCGAGAAGCTGCTGATCCTGGTCGACCTGAACAAGCTCCTCACGCCGGAGGATCTCGGCGTGTCTGCGTGAGCCGCGGCGGTGGGCACGATCGAGTTGCCAGCAGTGCTGCCGTCGGCGCCGGCTACGCCGATCCGGCACATCGACGACTCGCTGGCGCACGAACGGCGCCGGCAACAGGACAAGCACTCGCCGCCGCCGCCCCGACCGGACCCCGAGGATCCGTGCCATGTGGATGAGTATGTCTGACGCGTACCGCGTGCTCGTCGATGCCGCCCTGTTCCTGCTGCCGCTCGCGGTGGCGGGTCTGGGTTACGCGGTGCTCTCGCGCCGGGCCCGGCGCGAGGCCGGTGCCCTGCGTGCGGCGCTCGCGCAGCAGGACGCTCTAGTCGCGGAACTGCGCTCGCAGGTGACCGCGCTCATCGCCTGCTCCAAGGGGCTGGGCGACCGCGTCCAGGACCATCAGGCCAACCTGCGGCGACTGGCCGAGCGGCAGACGCAGATCGAGCGCGACGAGAGCAACTCGCGCTTCCGCAGCGCGGCGGCCCTCGTCGAGCGAGGCGCGGCGGTCGATGAACTGGTGGAACGCTGCGGCCTGTCGCGCGGCGAGGCCGAACTGGTGCAGCACCTGAAGAACCTGCAGGGACAGTCCCTGGGTCAGGCCGCCTGAGAGCGCCGGGCGCGGTTTGCGCGC
>CAYOJP010000036.1:0-20659 GCA_964404305.1 uncultured Gammaproteobacteria bacterium | reverse complement strand
GCAGCAGGTGCCCGGTGTGCGGCTGCCGGGCGGCATCCGCCTGCCGAGGCCGTAGTCGGGCCTCGACGATGCGAGGATGGAGGTGTGATGTCACTGTGATGTGGGTGTGACCTTGGCCCCGATATCACACCTGAGCGGGATTCCCGTTTCCCACACAACACGTTGCCTGGACGCAGGTTGGCCGATTCGTGCGTCCCAGGCATGGCTGATGCTTCTGCGCAGGCGACTTGCTACCCGGAGCCGTCATGCGCCGCGTCGTCACATTCGTCCTGGTCGCTTTGCTTGCCACCACCGTCGTAGTCCTGGCACAGGAGCGGCCCAGCCAGCCCGGGAGCGGCGGTGTGACCGCACAGGCAGGGGGTGGCGGCGGGGGCCAGAACGGGCCCATCATCACACTCATCCAGCCCGCGCCGATGCCGGCCAACTTCTACGCCGCCACCCCCACCATCGAGATCGACTGGTGCGACAACGTCACGGTGCTGGTGGGCTCGACGCGGTGGATCAAGCTGGACGGTGTCCTCAAGACGTCGTCGTTCACCTACCAGAGCGCCAGCGGCGGGAACTGCTCTGGTAGCCATTACACGTCCACCAGCAACACCGTCACCATCCCGCTCGGCGTGCACACGCTGAGCGCGTACATCTGCAACGACGAGCTCCAGTGCACGCAGGCCGCCTGGCTCATCGAGCGCCTGGCGGGCCCGATGCCGACGGTCTCGATCACACCCTACAGTGCGGACCTCCAGGACTACGGGCGGTGCGCACTCGCCTGTTTCGCCGCTACGCATGCGCAGAGCACCGTGCCGTACTTCTCGCTCGATGCGCCGCGAAGCGTCACGCTGGTGTACAACGGCGACCGCGTGGACCCCAGGCCATTCATCCATGTGAACGTCAGGCACGGGGGTGACGGCAGCAACCTCCCGAGCTACTTCACGCTCAAGGTACAGCGCGCCGGCCCGACGTGGGTCACGTTCCTGAACGGCGAGACGGAGATGCGGTTCGGGGCAGCGGCCGTTGACTCGCAGCGGATTGGCGGGCAGTTCCGGGCGGCGGACAACGGCATGACGACCACGGGCGTCTACGCCGTCAACGTCGTCGTCGGCGCCGTGTACGCGACCGGCACCGTCGAAGTCACGACCCCGACGCGGGTGATCGTGCTCAACGAGGAGAACTCACCCATCGCGCGCGGCTGGACCGTGGCCGGCATCCAGCGCCTGTATCCCAACCAGCTGGGCAGCGGCGCCCTCATCACCGAAGGCGACGGCTCGGCGCTGTACTTCGCCTGGAGCGGTTCCGTCTTCCTGACGCCGACCGGCGAGTTCTCCCGACTGTCCACGATCCAGGGCGGCGGCTGGCGGCGCTCCTATCCGGACTCGACGGTCGTCACGTTCAACGCGCAGGGATACATGACGTCGGTGCGCGACCGCTGGGGCAACCGCGATTCGGTCCAGTACGACGGGTCGAACCGGCCGTGGCTGCTGCGCGACCCGCTCTTGGCGTATCACGCGTTCTACTATGACGCGAACGGGCTGGACCGCATCAACACCTCGGTCGGGCTGACCACCGAGGTGACGGTCCAGACAAATCGGACACTGACGGCGGTGACCGATCCGGATGGCGTGGCCACCAGCTTCGGGTACGACGGGTCGCTGCGGCTCAGCACCGTAACCGACCGGCGTGGTGTTCAGGTGGCCGAGATCGGCTACGCGGGTTCGTCCGGAAAGGTCATCTCCGTGACAGGTCCGCTCGTCCCGGTCTACCAGGGTGGGTCGGTACGCCCGGTGACGGCCTTCGCGCCGTGGCAACTCCTCGGCGTCCCGACGAGTACCACCATCGGGACGCCGTTCCCGGTGGTCCGCGCGGATAGCGCTCGGGCACGTGTGACCGATCCCGGTGGACACCTGAGCCGCTACACGGTCAACCGTTTCGGACAGCCGGTGCGGACGATCGACCAGGCCGGCGACTCGGCGACGGTGCTGTACACGCTGGCGGGCCAGGTGGACTCGGTGATCAACCCCCTCGGCGTGAACGCAGGGTACGACTACGACGCCAACGGGAACGCGACGCGTGCGCAGGTTGGCGGAATCACCAGCCGCGCGCGATACCACTCGACCTGGGCGACGCAGCCCGATTCCATTTGGGGCGATGCCATGCCGGTGCGGCAACTCGGCATCGGCGCGAACGGGCGCACCAACTGGGTCAGGACGGCGGGGCAGTATTTCACGACGAACCTCGTCTACGACACGCGAGGCCGTGTTCAGGCTGCTACCGATCCTGGGCAGCATCTGACGGCGTTCGCGCGGTTCGATGGCCCGCTCGGGAATCGCAACATGGACTCGCTCCCCGGTGGGCGCACGCGCGCCTACGTGTACGATGGCATCGGCCGAGCTGTTCGGGTCGCCTATGCGACGGGGCGAAGCGACTCCATTGAGTACGACGCCGTGGGACGCGTCCAGCGGCGGTTCGACGGGGTGAATCCGCTGCCGACCATCTACGCCTGGGATGACGGGCTCCTGACGAGCGTGACCGATCCCCAAGGGCAAGTCTACCACTTCACCTACGACGCGCTCGGCCGGCTCACGTCCCGGACCGATCCCGCGGGGGCTGCTGATAGCGTTCAGTACGACATCGACGGGCTGCCGCGCCGGATCGTGAACCGGCGACGCCAGGAGTGGGTGCTGGGGTATGACGGGCTCCATCGCCAGCGATCGCGTCACGGCGCCGTCGTGGACGACACGGTCGCGATCTCGGCCGACGGGCGCACGATCACGACCGCGAACGGGGCGGCAGCCATCACCACCTGGCTGAACGCAACCTGGAAGGTGCCCGACTCGGTCCGCACAGAACTGATCGTTCCAGGCGGCGGCACTCGGTCGTTCGTGCACCGATACCTGTATCGCAGCAACGGGCTGCTGGACTCTACGGAGGCAACCGGACCATCCGGACTGAGCCTCTACGGGCGCAGGTACGGGTACAACTCGCTCCGGTTCACGCTGGACTCGCTCCGCCTCGGCGGACAGCTGACGGTCATCGCCCGGAACGACGACGGGCAGCAGACGGCTATTCGATTCCCGGGAGGCGACAGCATCAGCTCGCAGTACGTGCCCGGGCATGATCCCGCCCAGCTGCGATCGCGCGTGCTGTTCGACACCCATCACTACGACGATGAGGGCCGCCTCGATCAGCAGCGCACACCTGCTGGCCTGCGTGAGTTCGGCTATGACGACCTCGGTCGCCTGAGGGTGACCGAGTACGCCACCATCGTTGACTCGGTCTGTTTTGGCGCCGGCGACGACGGTGTGGAGTGCTACACGCCGTATGATTCGCTTTATTCCTACAGCTACGATTCGGCGGGGAATCGCATCGGCATCGAGATGCGGCTTTGGAACGAGCAGACGCCGACGTGGAGCGTGACGGGTGTGTATGAGGCTGGCAATCGCATCCAGGCATTTGCCGGATGCAGCTACGACACCGATGCCGACGGAAACGTCACGCAACGGGCGTGCCCGGGGCAGACATTGACGTTCGGGTGGTCGGCGGACGGACGGCTGACGAGCATTGCGGTGGCGGGCGGCAACACCATCTCCTTCGCGTACGATCCAGCCGGACGCCTGGTCCGCCGGGACGTCAACGGCAGTCCGGCGAGTTACTTCCTCTGGGAAGGCGACAATCTCCACGCGGAGCTGGGAGCGGACGGCGCGACACGGGTGGGCGAGTACAGCTACTACGGGCTGGACGATCTGCACGCGTTCATCTGGGGCCAGACGCCGGCGAGCCCGCAGTATGCGCACCGGGATGCCGTTGGCAACATCCGCGGCCTCGGCGGAGTCTCTCGAAGCTACGAGTATGACAGCTGGGGTGCCCTCGTCGGGGGCACGGACTGGCTGGGATTCGGCGGCGTAGACCGGGCGCGGTGGAAGGGGGCCTTGTACCTAGCGCCGGAGGCGGACCTATACTACATGCGCAACCGGTGGTATGAGCCGCGGACCGGGCGATTCCTGAGCGAGGACCCTCTGGGGTTGGCGGGGGGACTGAATCTCTACTCGTTCGCTGGCGACGACCCAGTTCAAGGGTCCGATCCGCTCGGTCTAGCCGAGTGTCCGCAAGGAAAGACGATTGGCAGCAACTTCAAGGACTGCGTTCCACTCATCGGTGGAATAGAGATTACGTCGGGTGGCGGCCCGGTGGCACCGCTACCTTCGAGCGAACAGGAATGGTGGGAGCACTGCGTGCGAATGAGCACGTGCTTCGACTTGGGTACGTATAGGAACTCACCGCCGGATTGGGATCCCGTAATCCCTCCGTCGCAAGTTCGTCGATTCGTGGCCGAGAGGGCTGTATCGGCTGCCGCCGCCGGCGCTCGTTGCATTGGGAGCGGAGTTGCGTTCACCGCGAACACGGTCACGAGTGCAGCGGTTATTGCTGGAGGCTTCCTTGTTGGCTACGGTGTGGTCTCGGCGACCACGAGTGCGGTGGCGTGGGGTATCTCGGGTGCCGAAGTTGGGGGCACTATCACCGCCAGTGCCATGGCCTTAGAGTCAGGGGCAAGGCTCCTCTACTGGGGAGCGGCGCCGAGCAGCGTTACGTACCTGGGTTGGGGTGGTGACGTCGTGGCTGGCACGTTCAGCGCTAGGTCGTTGGCGCCCGTCGTAGGTTGGGGCGACGCGGTAAACGCGGTCACGGCCAACTGCTTCCAGTACTGAGGTCGCAATGTCATTCCATTTCAGCCTGGGCCGCATCTTGAAGGGGGCCTGTGCAGGGGCGCTCGGTGGACTGTTCCTTGGCGCGGTACTTGGCTCGTACTTGGGCCGCCAAGCGCTGACCGGCTTCGTTGTCGGGGCAGTGGTCGCCGCGCTGCCCCCTTCGTTTGTCGCGACGCGCCTGGGCGCTGTACTAGTTGGGGCCGCGCTGGGCGCACTTGTACTCCCTGTGTTTCACTTGGGCGCCGGCGGAACTGGAGCCAGCGTGTCCGTCGCTCTGTACATGGTCGGAGGGTGCGTGACAGGAGGACTAGCCGGGTGGGTTCTCCAGCGTGAATTTCGCAGGATCTCGGCTGCGCGTGAAGAGCAAGACGACGGTACTCGCCTTCGCTGACATGCAGCGTTGGGGCACAGTGCTGACCGGCGTCACCGAGCGATTGTAGCCGTCTAGCTTGACGTAGCTCGAGACGCTGTTATCGCGTTTGACGACAACGCGTCTGAGCCACCGGAGTCCTTGGTCGAATCGCCATGATTCGTTGAACGTCTCCCCCCAACCAAGCCCCGGACGGCGCCATTTCGCTCGCCGGTCGCGGCGTCGAGGCGCCCTGAAGCGCCTCTGTCCTAACGTCCGGGCGCGCTCGCGGCAGCATCAGTTTGCCGGTTCCATCGCCCGCGTGGCCCCTTCGATGTCCGCGTCGCTGCGCAGCACCCGCGGCGTGACGAACAGGAACAACTCCGTTTCCGAGCTGCGCCGGCCCTGACGCCCGAACAGCCCGCCGATCACCGGCAGGCTGGACAGCACCGGGAACCCGCCCCGCGAGCTGTCACGCTGACGGTCCACGAGCCCGCCGAGCACGATCGTCTGGCCGTCCCGCACCGTGACCTGTGTCGCGGCCTCGCGCGTGGTGATGACCGGCGCGTCGAACTGCACCTCGCTCGTGGCGCTGCTCACTTCCTGCACCAGGTCCAGCGTCACGAACGCGCCGTCCGCGCTGATCGTCGGCCGCACCATCAGCCGGGTCCCCACGTCCTTGTACTGCACCACCTGGTCGCGCGCGCCCTGGTCCGTCGGCAGCGTCCGGCTGAGCTGCACGAACGGCCGCTGGCTGCCGACCAGGATCCGGGCCTCATGATTGTTGGACGCGAGGAGCACCGGGCGGCTCAGGATCTGCACCCGCCCGCTGCTCGCGCCGGCCTGGAGCACGGCGTCCAGCTCCACGCCGCCGATGTTGAGCACCCGCAGGACGAAGTCGCCGAGGCCGCCGCCCGTCAGCGTGCCCTCGACCGTCGTGTTCCCGGTCCCGACCTGCGTAGGCGGCAGGGAAAGGCCCAGGCCGTACGCGAACTGATGGTCGCGCCGTGCCTCGACGATCCGCACCTCGACGAGAACCTGGAGCGGGCGTAGGTCAAGCTCCTCCACCGCCTGCCGCAGCAGTGCGGCGTCGTGCTCGCTGGCGCGGATCAGCAGCGCGTTCGTCATGGGATCGGGCACGATGGTGACGCTGCCTTCGAGCACGGCGGAACGGGCTGACCCGGGGCCGGGAGCGGCCGGCGCGGCGACGCCACTGCCCGCGGGCGGCACGACGTTGCGTCGCAGCTCCTCCGACAAGGTCCCGGGCCGGGCACCACCCAGGTCCGCGCCGTTCCCGGCCCCGTAGAGGGCACTTAGCGTCGCCGCGACGTCGGCCGCGCGCGCGTGCCGCAACCGCACGACGGTGAGCTGGAGATCCGCCTGCAGCGCCGGCCCGCCCGGCCGCATCTGCGGCGCGGCGGGAGCCTCTCGCTGCCGCACCCGGTAGAACGCGGAATCACGGATGACCTCGAGGTTCTGCGCCTCCACCAGGCCGCGGAGCAGCGCTGGCAGCTCGTGGCGCGCCACCGGGCGCGGCGTCTCCAGCGTCACGCGCGCGCCGGGCAGCCCCGCGAATAGCACCGGCCGGTCGAGGTAGCGGCCTACAGCCTGGACCACCGCACGCAGATCGGCGTCCACGAACCGCAGCGCGATGCTGTCGCCGACGGCGCGCACGGAGGTGGTATCCTGCTGGCCCGCCGCGCGATCGGTCGTCGCCGCCACGAGGATGCATGCCAGGGCGCAGATTCGATGCCGCATCACGGGAACGTGGTCCTCAGCCGCAGGGTCCAGGTGCTATCCGGGGTCTCGATCACGACGTGATCCGCGGCGACCTGCCGCAACATGAAGTCGCCCATCCGTTCACCCATGCGGAGCGCGCGGGTGCCGTCGGTGCCGGGCAATCCGTCGAGGAGCGCCGTGGGCTCCGACCCCCCGACGATGCCCACCAGCACGGGCACCGGGCGGGGCGGGCGCGCAGCCGGCGCTGCGAGGGGCACATCTGGTGAGCCGTACGGCACGGCCGCCGCGGTGCGCGCGACACGGAACGGGTCGCGCCGGGCTGCGCTTCGGGTGAGAGAATCCAGGTTGAGCCGCGCAGGCGATATCACCGGCTCACCAGCACCGACCGCGAGTTGCGCGACGTGCCGGGGAGATGGTGGTCCGTGCAGGGCCCTTGCGCCGGCGAGGAACGCAGCGGCCATCGTCGCGACGGCCGCGAACACGCCGATCCGGTGGAGGGTCATGACGCCGGCCGCTCCCGGACGATGGCCCACGCATGGATCACCAGCTCGACATGGAGGCGTTCGGCGCCTGAAGCCGCGGGGTCCAGGGCATTCACGCGCATGGACGCAACCTGCGCCAGGCGCTGGTCCGACTCGATGGCGCCGAGCCAGCCGACGACGCCACTGATGTCTCCCTCGGCCTCGACGCGCTGGGTCAGCCGCTGGAACAGCGACACGCTCGAATCGGCGCCAACGTCCTGCCGCAACACGCGCACGTTGTGCACCGCCGCGGAGCCGCTGAGCCACGCGGCCAGCTCGGCCTGAGCCTCCGCCGTGCTCGAACCGCCGAGCAGACGGGGCGCCCAGCCGGCCAGTCGCTGCCCGCGCACGGCGAGCGATTCGCGCATCGTTGGCCCGGCGGCGATGGCCTCGCGCGCCGATTGCACGGCGGACCGGGCGGTCGCGGCCCGCTCCCGCAGGACCGCTGCCGTCCGCACGAGTCCAGGCACGATGCGCACCACCGCCAGCGCGACGGCGACGATCGCCAGGCCGAGCACCAGTGCACGCCGATCGCGCCGCGGCATGCCCGCCCAGAGCCCGCGCAGCCGCTTCATCGCGGCGACTCCGCGCCGTCGCCCGCGAGGCGGCCTCGCAGCGTGAACCGCTCCCAGTCACGCCCCGCGAACGCCTCGCGCGTGACGGAGCCCTCGAACCGCGCATCGCGCAGCAGACGTGCGGCAGCGAGGGCGGCCAGTACGCGCGAGGCGCCGGCCGCATAGCCCGCCATCCTCACGGTGCCGTCGCGCTCCAGGTGAAGGGCCGTCAAGAACGCGGAGTCGGGCAGTGCGGTTGCCACGGCCGCCATGAGCGCGGCTGCCGAGGTGCGGCGCCGGTTCGCCTCGGCGAGAACGAAGATCGCCTCTGTTGTGGCATCGAGGTCTCGCCGGGCCTGAAGTGCCTGTTCAAGTGCTGGGTCGAGCACCGCCAGCTCCGCCTGCGCAGTGGCGCGGGCCCGGGCGAGCGAGCCCACCCATGCCAAGGCGGCCAGCAGCGCCGCGACCGCAGCCCCCGCCCACCAGCGCACGAGCCTCCGCCGCGCGTCGTCCCGGCGAACCGCACGCGCGCCGTCCGGCAGCAGCGAGAGCCCGGGCACTCCGTCGGGCACGATGTCGGTGCATCGCAGCCCCGCAGCGCTGAGACCCTCGCAGATGGCGCTGACGACCGGGACGGGCGCGGCGGCCATCAGCGTCACCCCCTCGCGCGCGTGCGCGTCGGCCACCAGGGGCACGCCGTTCTGGAGGAAGTACCGGCGCGTGTTGAGCCGCACGTGGTCAGCGAGGTCGCGGCGGCGCAGCCGTGGGAGCCCGCTCACCGCCTTGGTGCGCCCGACGCCCGGCGCGAGCGTCACCATCGCCGAGCGTACCCCCGGCGGCCGCTCGGCTGCGAGCGTCGCAAGTGCCTCCACCAAGTCGGCTGGACTCTGCCACGTCGTTTCCGCCGCCCACACCGTGCGCCCGCGACGGGCCACGACCGCCACGGCGCGCCCGTCCTCGACGCGGACTTCCAGCCGGGCGGCTACCACACGCGCCTCCCCACAACCGCGGGCCGAGAGCCGAGGACGATGACTTCCTCGACCACCGCGGCCGGGCGCTCGCCCGGCACCATCCCCTCGGCGTGGATCACCAGCCAGGGTGACTCCGCCACGAGCAACGCCTGGAGGTCGGACCAGTTGGCGAGGAGCGCCTCACGCTGCGGCGGCAGGACCCGAGGGAGAACGGTACTGGTGCCGGCGATGCGGCTGCCCCAGCGTCTGAGCTCCAGCACCTGCTGCACGACCTGCTCATCGAAGCCCGGCAGCGCGCGCAGCACTTCGGGCGGTGCGGTGTTGAGGTTCACCCGGCCATCGCCGTCCCGGGTCATGAACCGCGCGCGCTCGTCAGGTGGCACCAGTCGAGCGAAACGCTCCAGGACGGCCGGCGGTGCGCTGTCCGCGTGGAGTCGGGACGCCGGATCGGCGACCTCCAGGCGGCAGACGGTGCCGTTCGCGAATGCGATCGAATCCGGCTCCCATGTCCTGGCGACAGTCGCAGCGTCGCCGGCGAGCAGCGCGTGGGCCGCGGCGAGGCAGCCTTCGGCCGCCCAGCGGCCGCGCATGAACCGGATCTGTGCCTCGATGCCGTCCGCGCCTTCGCGCGCGCGAGCGACCGCGCCGCCCGCGAGCGCCGCGAGCGCGACCGTGACCCACAGTACGGCGAGCAGTGCGAAACCGCGGCGCCCGGTCATCCACGCACCCCGACCGCCAGCAGCAGTGTGTCCATGGCTCCGGGCGCGCGCGCCACGCGGATCCGGATCGCCACCGGAGCGCTGATCGGCGAGTGCCAGCCGCTCACCCAGCGGGCTTCCGCGCCCCCCTCCAGCAGGTAGTCGAACACGACATCCTCCGAGAGCAGAAGCGACTCAGCAGTCGCGGGGCTGCCGGCAGGCGTGAGGTGTTCGGCCACCAGCCAGCCGTCCACAGCGCGCAGCCGCAGCGGGACGAGCGCGAAAGTGCCCGTGGAGTCACGCATCCGCGCGGCGAACCGCATCTCGTGCGGCGAGCCGGTGAACCCGATGCTGCCGGGCGACGACGCGTCCAGGCTGCCGCAGACGCGCACCAGCCAACGGCGGCCGCGGAGCGCCGTCTCGACCTCGCTGCGTCGGGCGTCGAGTCGCGCCACGGTGTCGAGCGCCGAACCGAACGCGGCATGCGCGCCCAGTATCGCAGCCGACCCCACGGCCAGCGCGACCATGACCTCGACGAGCGTGAAGCCGCTACGGCTGCGCACGGGAGGGCTCCCGGCGGTACACCAGCGTCATCAGGTCGGCCGCGGTGCTGTCACCGATCGCAATGCGATAGAGGTCCGGACGGGGACGCTGGACCTCCACCAGGTAGCGACCCACAGCGCGGGTGCCCAGCAGCCGGTCCAGCTCCTCGCGGCGCAGCAGGGTGTAAGCGGTCAACAACCGGTCTTCGTCCGTCAGTCGGAGTGCGGTGGCCTCCGCGCGCTCCTCGGAGGCCGCAAGCTGCGACAGGAGCGTGAGCGTGGACACGCCGGCGAACGCCATGATGGTGAGCGCCGCCAACACCTCCAGCAGGACCGCGCCACGTGCGTCCATCACGGCGCCGATCCTCCCGGGCGGATGCTGTACACGGCCTGGAGCAACGCCGTGGCAACGAACGCCACCAGGAGGCCGAACGCCAGGATGATGACCGGCTCAAGTAGGGTCACCAGCCGCTGAAGGCTGCGCTGTGCGCCGGCGTCCTCCAGCCGCGCGGCATGGTCCAGGAACGCCGGCAGCTGGCCGGCGCGCTCGCCGAAGGTCGTGAGCCGGGTTCCCAGCGGCGTCAGCACCCCGTGGCGGCTGAGAGCGGATGCGAGACGCTCGCCGCGTTCTACGTCCAGCCGCGCCGCCGACGTGCGGGCCGCGATCTCGGCGTCACCGGGGGCCTCGGCCGCATAGCGCAGGGCTTCCAGCAGCGGCACGCCCGCCCGGAGCAGTCCCGCCAGCCCCGAGGCGAAACGGGCCGTCGCGAACCGATGTCGCAGGGTGCCGAGCACAGGCGCGGCCAGCAGCCAACGGTGCGTATGGCGCCGCCCGGCGACGGTAGCGGCCCACCGGAGCACCGCCGGCACCAGGATCGTGATGAGCACGGCGAGTGGCACCGCCGATGAGCGCATGACGTCTGACGCGCCGACGAGCAGGCGCGTCGAAGCCGGGAGGGCCTGTCCCTGGTCGCCCAGAAGAGCGGCGAACCGGGGGATCACGAGCGTCACGATGGCCGCGACGGACACGGCGCCCGCGACGGCCAGGAAGACCGGATAGGTCAGCGCGGCACGCACCCGGGCCCGGATATCGGCCGCGCGATCCAGCTCCGCGGCAGCGCCGCGCATGGCGGACGCGAGTGCGCCGCCGCGCTCCCCTGCGCGCACGTGGCCGAGAACGATGGGAGGCAGGGTCCCCGCCGCGGCCAGCGCCGAAGAGAGCGGGGCGCCGTCCCTCACACGCGATTGCACGTCCTCCAGCCACGGCCGCAACGCGTCAGGCGCCGCCTCGGCCGAAGCCGCGAGCGCGCGATCCACCGGCATCCCCGCCTCCAGCAGCCCCGCGAGCCCGGTGAGCAGCGGCGCCAGCACGGCGGCGTCCAGGGTGCGGGTGCGCCCGGTCGCGGTCTCGTGGACCGCGATCGGCAGCAGTCCCCGCGCCTCGACCAGCTGCAGCGCCGCGGCAGGGCTGCCGGCCTGCACCGTCCCACTGAGCAGTTCGCCGTCGGGACGCGCAGCTCGGAACCGGAACGCCGTCACGGCTGCACCGGGCCGCCCCAGCTGGTGAGGTCGGCGTCCTCGTCTTCGCCGCCGGGGTGCCCGTCGCGACCGAGCGAGTACAGGTCGTAGCTCCGGGGGTTTGCCGCGCCGGGCGCCACGTACACGTACGCGCGGCCCCACGGATCGAGCGGGACCTCCTTGCGCAGGTACGGACCGCGCCAGCGGCGTGGCGTGGGATCAGCGACAGGCGCGGTCCGCAGGGCGGCGAGACCCTGCTCGGTGGTCGGGTAGCGGTCATTGTCGAGGCGGTAGGCATCCAGCGCCAGACCGAACAGCTCGATCTGTGTGCGCGCGCCCTGGACCTTCGCGTCGGCGACATTGCCGAACACCATGGGTCCAACGAGTCCGGCGAGCACGGCGATGACGACGATCACGACGATCATCTCGATGAGGGTGAAGCCACCGACGCCATCACTGGAGTACACGCAGCACCTCCTCGACTGTCGTGATGCCGGCCTGCACCTTGGCCCACGCGTCCTGGCGCAGCGTGCGCATCCCCTGCGCGGCCGCCAGCTCGCGCAGCCGGGCACGGTCGGCGCCGCGCGTCACGGCGGTCTTGAACTCCTCGTCGAAGTGCAGCAGCTCGTAGATCCCGGTGCGGCCGCGATAGCCGGTGCTGCGGCAGCGGTCGCACCCGGCCCCGCGTTCCAGCTCGGTCACCCCGATGGGACGCTCGGCGAGCAGCGCGACTGACTGCGGGTCGGGCCGGTACCGATGCCGGCACTCCGGGCAGATGCGCCGCACCAGGCGCTGGGCGAGGATGCCCTCGATCGTCGCCGCGATCATGTACGTGGCGACATTGAGGTCGGCGAGGCGCGGGATGGCGCCGATCGCGTCGTTGGTGTGGAGGGTCGAGAACACCAGGTGGCCCGTCATCGCGGCCCGGACGGCGATGTCCGCCGTCTCCTCGTCGCGCATCTCGCCGATCATCATCACGTCGGGGTCGTGCCGCAGCAGGGACCGGAGCGCGCGCGCGAACCCCATTCCCGTCCGCTCCTGGACCGGGACCTGCGTGATCCCCGGCAGCTCGTACTCGATGGGGTCCTCGACGGTCACGATCTTCTCGCTGGCACGGTCGCGCAGGCCCAGCGCCGCGTAGAGCGTGGTCGTCTTCCCGCTGCCCGTCGGTCCCGTCGCGAGCACGATGCCGTGGCGCCGTTGGGCCAGCGCCGCGAACGCCTCGCGGGTATCCGCACCCATGCCAAGGTCTTCCAGCGCCCCCGGGCGGCCGCCGCGGTCGAGAAGGCGGACGGTCACACTCTCGCCGAACTGCGTCGGAATCGTGGCGATGCGGAGGTCCAGCTCGCGCCGCTCCAGGCGCACCCGCTGGCGGCCGTCCTGCGGCAGGCGGCGCTCAGCGATGTCCAGCTCCGCCAGGAGCTTGAGCCGGGAGATGATGGCGGCCTGGAGCGCGCGCGGCGGCGTGGGGGCGTCGCTGAGGACGCCGTCCACTCGCAGGCGGATGCGCAGGCCCTCCCGGGTCGCGTCGAGGTGGATGTCGCTCGCCTGCGCGTCGGCCGCCTCGCGGATGAGGAGGTTCACGAACCGGATCACGGGCGGCTGGGTGGCGAGATCACGGGCATCGGCCATCGCGCCGTCATCCTCCGGCATGGCGGCCGTCTCGCCCTCCAGGTCGCGCACCAGCTCCACCACGGATTCCGCGCCGGCGCGGACGCGGCGGATCGCGTCCTGGAGCGCGGCATCCTCGACGGGGACCAGCTCGACCGGCAGCCCGAAGAGCTGCTCGAGGTCCTCGATGACATGCGGCTGGACGTCTCCCGAAGCCGCGACCCGCACCCGGTCCGGCCCCACGGCGAGCGGGAGGACCCGGTTGAAGCTGAGGTATTCCGCGGACAACTCGTCCGGCAGGGTGAGCGTCGGGGACACCAAGGGGTCACGGGCTTCCACGACATCGCGCCAACGCAGGGACCGTGCCGAGCGACCTTCGCGCTGAGCGGCGCGGTGTAACCACATGCGGCATCAGGCGGCAGGCCGCTTCCGCGACAGGCGAGCAGCATGGCTGGCGCGCCTTAGCAAGTGTGATGTCACTGTGATGTGGGTGTGACATCGGCCTGGATATCACACCTTGGCCGCACTCCCCTTTGTCGCCTAAGCGCTTGGGTGAAGGCTGGTTGAGGCGAAGCGCAGGTCGTGGCACGGCAGATGCCTTGGGGACGGCCGTTCGCAGGCCGTGCACGTCAACGCCGGAGCCCCCATGCGTCGTCTCGTCCTCTCGCTCGTACTCCTTCAGTTCGCGTCCACGGCACTGGCCGGAACCGCATCTGCTCAGCAAGTGCCCCGTGGCGGCATCGTGCCAATGCGTCCGTGCTCGCCCGACTGCGACCCGCCACCGGACACCCCGCCCACCGTGGAGCTGTGGGCGCCAATCGGGCAGACGAGCGAGCAGTACCCGCTCATCAAGATCCAGTTCTGCGACGATCATGGCCTGGACCCCGACTCGCGATACATCACCGTGAACGGGGTGGATCGCACGTCGGCCTTCGACTACGTATCGCCCGGCTTCCCGGAGTGTGTCACCGGCGATGAGAAGTACAGCAACACGACGAGCGTTCCCCTCAATGTCGGCACGAACACGATCTACGCACGGATCTGCGACTACCTCGACCACTGTACCAGCCAGACCTGGTATGTGGAGCGCACCAGCGTCGGCGCTCCCGTCGTAGCGCTGCGTAACCACAACGCGGACAACCGGGACCGCGGGTTGTGCCTGACGGTCGGCGCGGGGCAGGCGGCCGGACTCTCGTGCGGGGACCTGTTCGTGACCCATGGGCTGCCGGCCTACCGGACCCTGGGGCGCGATCGCTCGCTGACGCTGTTCTACAACTCCGCCGCCGCGGCGCCGCGTCCCGTGGTTGCCGTTGCCGTCACGGAACCCGCTGGGATGGAAGCGCCGATCAGCGTCTACGCGGAACTCAAGGTCAACGGAGCGGTCAGGGCCGCAGCGTCGTACACGACCATCGCCGTCGGCGCCACAGCCCAGATCGCCCTGGCGTACGACGCGTCGGCGGATGCCTCGGGGATCTACCCGTTCACGCTCGAGGTGCGGAACGTCTATTCTGGGTCCAGTCAGTCCACGTTCGTGAGCGGCGAGTTGTTGGTGGCCAACCGCAGCGGCAGCGAGTTCGGCGCAGGGTGGTGGCTGGCGGGCGTTGAGCAGCTGGTCCTGGGCCAAAGCGGCAGCCGCATCCTCTGGCTCGGCGGTGACGGGTCGGCCGCGGTGTACAGCCCGGCCGGGACCAACCGGTGGGCACGTGCCGCCGGCGCGTACCGGGACACGCTTGTCCTGGCTGGCGCACGGTACACACGGTACCTGCGCCACGGCGTACGGGTCGTCTTCGACGCAATCACCGGCCGACACATCCGGACGGTAACCCGCGCGGACCAGACCACGGTCTTCACGTGGGACTCGATTCCCGGGGTGGGCTGGCGCCTGTCGAGCGTGCGGGTCCCTCCGGATAGCGTGTCAGGCCCACTGTACACTCTGGCCTACCAGGGTCCATACCGCCTTATCGACTGGATCCAGGATCCGTCCGGCCGCGTGCTGGATCCAAATGTGGCCACGTACCTCTATGGCACGAAGTACGCCGTCACCAGCATCACGGACCCCGATGGCCAGGGCGTGACGTTCGGCTACGACGGTGTAGGGCGGATGACGTCACGGCGCTCGCGGCGCAACTTCACGACCACCTACCAGTACGCCAACGGGCGGCACGTGACGCGGATCGCGCGTCCGCTGGCACCGGGGTTGGCCCCGCCGGCCGACTCCGCCCGCGACACGCTCCAGTGGTGGGATGAGCGCGGCCTGGCCATCGGCACGCCGGGCGGCACGCTCACCGCGGTGGACACGGCGCAAGCCTACACGCAGGTCAACGGTCCGCGCACTGACGTGGCGGACATCGCGAAGTTCTGGGTGGACCGCTGGGGGGCGCCGACGCGGATCCAGGATCCGATTGGCGCTGTCACGACGATCACGCGTGGTGATCCCGCGATGCCGGCACTCCCCACGAAACTCGTGTCGCCTGTCGGTCAGGTGTGGGGCATGGCTTACGACGCCCGCGGGAATCTGCTGTATCAGGCCGACAGCACGCACGAGGGACACGGGCCCGACCAGGGATTCCAGACCGCCACGACGCGGTACACGTACAACGACGCCGTCAACCCTTGGGCACCCGACAGCGTCATTGACCCGGAAGGCGTCGTCTCACGCATCCAGTACGACACCCTGGGGCCGAGCGTCGCGACCGCGCCGAACGGTCATCAGACACAGTTCCGGTACGTGCGCACGGGCGCGCTGCGCGGGCTCGTGGATTCGATCGTCGAACTCCAGGTCCCGACGTACACGGACACGCTGAGTTGGGGCCTGTCGGCGCCAGCTGCCGACCAGCGGACCCGGTTCCACTACAACACGCTCGGGAACTTGGACTCGACGCGCTCGCCGATGGACGCCGTGACACGCTACGCGTACAACGCGTACACGCAGGTCATCCGACAGGTGAGCCCGACCGGGGACACCACCCGGTTCTTCCCGCGTCCCATGGGTGTGGTGGATTCCGTCGTGCAGGTGGATCCGGCCGGCCCGGATCGCCTGTACGCCAGCACGTTCGACGCGGACTTCAACCGCCTCAGCCTTGTAGATCGTCGCAACGTCACCCGGCAGTGGCACTTCGATGCCGCCGGCCGCGACACCGCCGAGGTGGACGACTACGGCTTCGCTGAGCGGCGGTTCTACGGGCCCAGCGGCCTGCTGGACGCTGTCCGGACGCGCGCCGGCGCGAGTGTCATCGTCAACCGCACCTACGATGCGGCCGGGCGACTCACGCAGATCAGCTATCCGGCGCGGATGTCCGGTGACACCGCGCGCGGCGACACCGTGACATTCACCTATGATCTCGCGGGCCGGATGCTGACGGCCTTCAACCGCAGCGCCCGAACCTACAGATCCTACTACCGCGAGGGGACGATCCGGCAGGACTCGCAGGCCCTCGTGTTCTACCCTACGGGCCAGGCCACCTATCAGTATCGTTACGACCGGTCCGACCGGCGCACCCGCACGACCTCCTTCCGCAGCTCATCGGACGTGATGCAGGTGGACTACCAGTACGCCTTGGACCAACTCCAGCGCATCATCATTGACTACCCGGGCTCGACGCCGGCGACTGATACGGCGGTGTACACCTGGGACGCGCTCGGCCGGCGGCAGCAGCTTCTGGCTCCGCACGGCGCGACCGTGCGCTGGTTCTACGATCGCGACGGCAGGGTGCGGCGCGTCTATTCGACGCACACCTGCGTCAACGGGCCCTCGTACTGCCCGCAGCCTTACGACAGCGCCAACGTGGACCGCCGATTCTGGGCCTATGACCGGTCGGGCCGACCGACGATTCTCTCGGAGCGTGTCGGGAATCATCCAACCGCCGACACCAGCGCCTTCACCTACGATGCCTTCGGGCAGATGTGGTCAAGGTGGCATAGTGGCCGGCAGCGCGACTACACGTTCGATCTCTCCGGGAACATCACCGCCGAGTTCTACACGATTGGATCCAGTACGTCCGGGCGCACGTACACCGTCGCGGCGGGGCACAACCGGCTGATCGCCGACACCGCCTGGAGCCAGCAGGGAGGCGTGCCGACGCCGCGACTGCGGTATCTCTACACGAACGCCGGCGAGCGGCGGCTCGATTCGGCGATCTACGATGTGAAGCTGCTCCGCCGGATGTGGTACGACGCCCTGGGCCGCATGACGTCCTCGCTGTCGGTGGCTACGTCGCAGGGCTCTGTGGTGGATGTCGGGGACGGCGGCGCCGACACGCTGTTCTACACCGCCATCTCACCGATCTGGTACGTGGATGATTGCCGCTACGACGCCCTCGGCCGCCGGGTGCGGGCCTGCATGGGCAGCAACATGCTGTTCGACGGCGACAACGCCGACTTCATCGGCGGGTTCTGGCCGGCGCGAGTCGTGTACGGGCCGGGCACGAACGACCCGCTGGTCGTGTACTACAAGGACGGCGGCGGCTGGCCCTATCTCCAGTACTTCATCACTGACGGTGGCGGCAGGCTGATTTCCTACACCGATAGTACCGGCAAGGATGCCCGCGTCGGGACCGGCAACATCTACAACGAGTACGCTGTGCACGCGGGGGCGGTGAACGAGGCCGAGAGCTTCGGCGGCTCCGGGAGCGAGGTCTCCGGTCAGCCCGACGTCAGCTTCTTCCGTAACCGCTACTACGACCAGCGCACCGGGCGCTGGCTGACGGAGGATCCCATCGGGGTAGCGGGCGGCGCGAATCTGTATCAGTATGTAGGGAACAACCCGGCCACGTTCACCGATCCTTTCGGGTTGTGTCCGATTCCTCCAGAGAGTTGCCTTGGGCGCGAGGGAGTAGATCTGGTTGTGGGATCGACTCCTGGAGCCAGCACGCTCGCTGATGCTATCACAGTAATCAGCGGTCGCAATGTCGTCACGGGCGATGACGTTGGCCTCGGTGGACGCGCCTTGGCATTCGCCGGACTGATAACTCCAGCGGGGGGAGGTCAGATCCGGGCGGCTGGGAAAGCCATCACCAGGGTAACGGAGGACTTCGCGAATCGTGTGATTGAGCGCGGAATCCGTCCAGGAGCTATCCTGGATGCGCTACGGAGACCGCTGCGCGTGCGCGACGTGAAGATCGACGAACTCGGTCGTCCCAGTCAGCAGATCATTGGGCGTGAGGCAACGGTGGTTCAGAACCCGGAGACTGGCGATCTTATCACGACCTGGCAGACGTCAACGAAGACTCGGACCCGACTTGAGAATCAGCAGTGAACCAACATGATGAGCCGGACCGAAAGCAGGTCTGCGTCACTCTGACTCGAACCGAGCGCCTAGCCCTGGCGGACCTCCCCCTCCCTCCAGGCGTTAGGCCGAGAGTTGCGTCGTCGAGTTCGCGGCCGTCAGAGCTCTGGTTGAGTCTCG
Organism: uncultured Gammaproteobacteria bacterium; assembly: GCA_964404305.1. Classification (GTDB taxonomy): domain Bacteria; phylum Pseudomonadota; class Gammaproteobacteria; order JADZEE01; family JADZEE01; genus CAYOJP01. The sequence continues at coordinate 2,051 of CAYOJP010000036.1, read as the reverse complement.
ACGAAGCAGACGCCCTCCGCGATCTCGTCGCTGGGGAACTGCAGCGCAGGGGGTTTGACGCGCAGTATCGGCTGACCGAGGTCGGTCGCCTGCTTGAGGGGCTCATTGACAAGCTCTACGCGGGCTAGGCCCAGTCTAGCTTGGGGCGCTCGAAGCGCCTCCGGGTTGTCGGGCCTGTAGCGCCGCGCGAGGTCGGCCGGCTCTCCAGTAGCGCGCTCGAGCGCGTTCGGGTCATCGGGCCTCACGATGTCGGCCGGGTCTCGGCTTGGCGCTCGACTCCGCGTGTGGCCGAGTCTCGACTGGGGCCTCGGCGGCCGGAGGGCTGAAGGGGCCTGTGTGGAGCGGGGGGTGGTGGGGCGCCTCAAATGGCCCATGGCCAGCGGAGCCCGGCGGAACCGGGTCGGCCTCATGAGTGGGAAGCGCAGCCCCTTGCGGGCAGCCTTCAGCTGAGGCAGCGGAGGTCACCCCACCGCTGTCAACGTGGCACGGTCGTGGTCGGTTGTCAAAGAGCGCCGTGGTGCAGCGTGCTGCGGGACCAGGTCGCCACCCTCACAGCTCGTCGGGCCTCGGGGGCCGGCACATCTTCATCGGGCGCTACAGGTCCGCGGGCGCGCGGGCCATCTCGATGAGCGGAGCTCGGAGCTCGATCCTCGTGAGTGCGGCTGCCGCCACGCTCGCCACGCACCGGCTCCGGGTCAGGTCAACGCGGGCTCCCGGCGGTGCCGGTTGGCCTCCCAGCGAGCGCGGTCGAAGGGCTGGCCGGTCTGCATCACGCGCAGCAGCATCGGCACGAGGCGGCGCGCCAGGCTGCACACGGCATGGGTCGCACGGTGGCCGTTGCGGGCCAGCAGCGCCTCGTAGTCGGCGCGGTAGAGACCCCGGGCCAGGCACCAGCGGCCGGCCAGGAGGAACAGCTGGCGGCGCAGCATCGGGCGGCCGCGCTTGCTCTGCCACTTGGGCACGGCGGCCGGGCTGCGCAGGCCGCTGGAACGCGAGACCAGGTTCATCCCCGCGAGCTTGAGGACCTGCCGGGGATGGACGTAGTCCTGCGGCGTCCCCAGCTCGGCGACGAGGGTCGCGGCGCACACGGCGCTGACCTCGGGCAAGGTGAGCAGGGCGTGCGCATCGGGGCACTCGGCCACGAGGGCGGCGATCCGTGCATCGAGGGCGTCCCGCTGTTCGCGCAGCAGGGCCCAGCGCGCGAGAAGGAACTGGATCTCGAGCCGGCGCTCGGGCGCCGCATCGGGCAGGCCGATCGTGGTGCGGGCCTCCTGGAGGATGGTCCGCACACGGGCGGCGTCAATGTGGCCGCGCGAGGCCCGGCGGATGTGGGCGGCCACCGTGCGCGGGGCCGCGGCGCGCAGGTCCTGCGGGAGCGGCCAGCGCGCCAGGACGGCCAGCGGGGTCGGCTTGTCGAGGCGGCAGAACCGGGTCAGCAGCTCGGGCCAGGCGAGGTCGAGCAGGCCTTGGAGACGGTTCTTGTAGCGCGTGGCCTCGACGGTGAGCCGGTGGCGGTGGCTCGTGAGCAGGCGCAGCTCGGTGTACGGTGGCGTCAGGAACGGGAAGCGTACGAAGATCCCCTGGGCGAGGAGGCGCATGATGACGCCGGCGTCCTTCGCGTCGGTCTTGAGGGGGCTGTTGTCCTCGACCTCCTTGACGCGCTTGGTGTGGGCGGGCAGGACGTTGACCACCGCGAAGCCGTGCTCGGCGAGGCAGCGGGCGTAGGTGAAGCCGTGGTGACCGGCGAACTCGAGGCCGACCAGGGTGTGCTCGGGCCCCACGCCGGGCGCCACCGCCTGCAGCTGGGCCACGCTCGCCTCGAAGCCCGCGCGGCTGACATCGACACGGATGGGCTTGCCTGCCTGGCCGTCGGGGCCGCGGGCCACGAGAACGTGGAAGGTCTTGCCAGTGTCCACGCCGACGTGGACGGGGAAGGACTGCGCGAAGAGACGCTTCTCGGCGGGGGACATGGGGCCGCTCCAGGGCTGAGGGACAGGAGCGGGCGAAGCGACTACCGGCGCAGGGGCCGGGTCAAGCGGGTATAGATGTCT
>CAYOJP010000035.1:20395-20661 GCA_964404305.1 uncultured Gammaproteobacteria bacterium | reverse complement strand
ACAGCACCATCCACCTGCTCTCGGGCGGCGAGAAGGCGTTGACGGCCTTCGCCCTGATCGTCGCGATCTTCGAGCTCAACCCCGCGCCTTTCTGCCTGCTCGACGAGGTGGACGCCCCGCTCGACGACGCGAACGTGCTTCGTTTCTGCGATCTGCTGCGGTCGATGGCCGGCAGGGTGCAGTTCATCTTCGTCAGCCACAACAAGATCACGATGGAGATCGCCGGTCAGCTGATCGGCGTGACGATGCAGGAGCCGGGCGTCTCG
>CAYOJP010000035.1:16490-20385 GCA_964404305.1 uncultured Gammaproteobacteria bacterium | reverse complement strand
CCTGGTCACCGTCAACATGGAAGAAGCCGTGCAGATGGTCGCGACGGCCTGAGCGGGCCCGTCGCCGGCCGGTGTCCGGCCCGCCTCAGGATGGACCTTCCGACCCTGCTGATGATCGTCGTGGTGCTCGCGGCCGCCGGAGCGGGTGCCTGGTACTGGCTCCGGTGGCGGGCCCGGCGCCGCGCGAACGCCTACGTCGATCGCGCGAGCAGGCGGCGGCGCGTACCGGGCGAGGGTCGCAGTGACGACCACCTCGATGCGGCCGAACTGCTCACCACGGGCCCGGGACCCGAGCCCGACGAACCGCCGGCTCCCGGGGCCGGACCCGCCCGGGCCCCGGCACGGCCGGCACGCCGTGACGAACTGCCGCAGATGGAACTGGGTCTGGACCCCCGCCGGGCGGCGTCGCCACCGGGTGGCGTCATCGCCCTGTTCGTCGAGGTCGGAGAGGACCGCCGGCTCGCCGGCACCGACGTCGTCGAGGCATTGCGCACGGTCGGCATGCAATTCGGCGACATGCGCATCTTCCATCATCATGGCATCGGGCAGCTCCGGCGCGAGGAGCCGCTGTTCAGCGCCGCCAACATGTTCGAGCCCGGTGAGTTCGACCTCTCGCAGCTCACGCGCGTGGAGACGCGCGGGCTCGCGCTGTTCATGCAGTATCCGGGACCGGCGGATCCCCCGGTGGTGCTGGAACTGATGCTCAACACCGCGCAGCGACTGGCCGAGATCCTCGGTGCCGGCGTGTGCGACGAGCGGCACCAGCCGCTCGACGCGGCGGGCACGGAGCGCCTGCGGGCGCGACTGACGCGCCGCGACCGATGACGGCCCCGCCCGCCGCGCGGCGCCGCGCGCAGGCGCTGCGGCTGCAGCTGTCGGAGTGGAACCACCGCTACTACGTCCTCGACGACCCGGCGGTGCCGGACGCCGAGTACGACCGCGCCTTCCGCGAACTGGCCGCTCTCGAGGAGTCCCATCCCGACCTCGTCACGCCCGATTCCCCGACCCACCGCGTCGGCGCGGCGCCGGCCGCCGGGTTCGCCTCGGTTCGCCACGTCGTGCCGATGCTCTCGCTCGGCAACGCGTTCGACGAGGCCGAACTGGAAACGTTCGATCGGCGCGTCCGCGAGCGTCTCGGTCGCGAATCCGTCGTCTACGTCGGCGAACCCAAGCTGGACGGCCTCGCGATCAGCCTGCTGTACCGCGACGGCCTGCTGGAGCGGGCCGCCACCCGCGGGGATGGCGAACGCGGCGAGGACGTCACCGCGAACGTGCGCACGATCCGGTCCGTGCCGCTGCGCCTGCGCGGCACGGCGCCGCCGCTGCTCGAGGTGCGCGGCGAGGTGTACCTGACCTTCGCCGCCTTCCGGCGACTGAACGAGGAGCAGGCCGCCGCCGGAGCCCGCACCTTCGCCAATCCCCGCAATGCCGCGGCGGGCAGCCTGCGGCAGCTCGATCCCGCGATCACCGCGTCGCGACCCTTGACCATGGTGACCTACGGCATCGGCCACCACGAGGGCTGGGAGCGGCCGGCGCGGCACAGCGAGGTACTGGCCGCCCTCGCCACCTTCGGTCTGCGCATGGCGGGGGAAACCGAGATCGTGTCCGGGCTCGCTGGCTGCCTGGAGTACTGCCGGCGCATGGGCGAACGGCGCGCGAGCCTGCCCTATGCGATCGACGGCGCGGTCCTGAAGGTGGATGCATTGGCGGACCAGGAACTGCTCGGATTCGTCTCGCGCGCGCCCCGCTGGGCGGTTGCCTTCAAGTTCCCGCCGGACGAGGAGCTGACGATCGTGCGGGACATCGAGGTGCAGGTCGGTCGCACCGGTGCGCTGACGCCGGTGGCGCGGCTCGAGCCCGTCGCGGTCGGCGGCGTCACGGTGACGAACGCGACACTGCACAACGAGAGCGAGGTCGCGCGCAAGGACGTCCGCATTGGCGACACAGTCGTCGTGCGGCGCGCCGGCGACGTGATTCCGGAGATCGTCGAGGTGAAGCTGGATCGGCGCCCGCCGGACACCGTGCCGTTCCGGCTGCCCGCGCGCTGCCCGGAGTGCGGATCGGCGGTCGCGCGCGACGAGGGCGAAGCGGTCGCGCGCTGCAGCGCGGGCCTCATCTGTCCCGCGCAACGGGTCCAGGCGATCCTGCATTTCGCGTCGCGCCGCGCGCTGGACATCGACGGCCTGGGCGAGCGGATTGTCGCCCGACTGGTCGAACTCGGGCTGGTTCGGGACGTCGCCGACCTCTACGGCCTGACGCGCGGGCAACTCGCGGAACTGGAACGGATGGGGGAGAAGTCGGCCGACAATCTGGTGGCCGCGATCGCTCGCAGCCGGGAGACGACGCTGCCGCGCCTCGTCTATGCACTGGGGATCCGCGACGTGGGCGAGGCCACTGCGCTCGCGCTCGCGCGCCATTTCGGCACGCTCGAGGGTATCGCCGCCGCCGACGAGGACCACCTGCAGACCGTTCGCGATGTCGGACCGGTGGTGGCGGGACACGTAGCGCGCTTCTTCGCGCAGGTCGAGAATCTCGACGTCATCGCCCGCCTGCGCGCCGCCGGGGTGCGCTGGCCGGACCTCGCGCCGGAGGGGGGCGGCCTGGCGCCGCTCGCCGGCAGGACCTATGTCCTCACCGGCACCCTCGCGGGCATGTCCCGGGACGAGGCTAAGGCCCGACTGGAAGCGCTGGGCGCACGGGTGAGCGGGAGCGTTTCGAAGCGCACGACCGCGGTAATCGCGGGGGCCGAGGCGGGCAGCAAGCTCGCACGCGCGGAGGAACTGGGGATCCCGGTGCTGGACGAGGACGGGCTCGCGGCACTGCTGCGGGCGCCCGGGGGCTGACGCCGCTGGCGCGGTCCGCGAGCCGCGGAAGCGCGTCTCAGGCGGCGAATTCGACGACGCGATTGCGGCCCTGTTCCTTGGCCATGTACAGCGCGCGGTCGGCTTTGCCGATCAGGTCGTAGGCGGAGTCGTCGGCCTCGAGCATGCTGACGCCGACGCTGACGGTCACGGTCGGCAGCACCCGGCCGCCGTAGTTCGGATCCATCCGCTCGATGGCGGCGCGAACGCGCTGCGCGAGCAGGACCGCGCCGTACAGCTCGGTGCGCGCCAGCACGATGACGAACTCCTCCCCGCCATAGCGGAACAGTATGTCGCTGCGGCGGATGCAGTCCGCCAGTCCCGCCGCGACGCGCTTGAGCACCTCGTCGCCGAGCAGGTGCCCATGCTCGTCATTGATCTGTTTGAAACGATCGATGTCGATCATGATGAGCGACAGCGGATCGTGGTGGCGGTGCGCGAGGTCGACGTCACGGGCCAGGGCCGCGTTCATCGCCGCGCGATTGTTGATCCCGGTGACCGGATCGGTATGGGCGGTCGCCAGGGCACGCTGGTACAGCATCGCGTTGCGCAGCGGGTACAGCAGCGCGCAGATCAGCGCCTCCAGCGCGCGCGTCTCGGTCTCGGTGAACTCGATGTCGCGCCACAGGACGATGCGGCCGAGCGCCTTGGAGGTGAGCACGATCTCGTAGTCGCAGGCATGCGCTCCCGTGCGGCCGTGGCGCACCTCGATGCCGTCGGCGTCGCCGAGGAACGCGACCCCGTCGTGCGGGACGATCCGCGCCAGTTCACTGCTGAAGAGCGCGACGACCTGCTCGAGATCGAGCGTGCTCTGGAGCACGTTGCCGAGTTCGAGCGCCCGGCGCTCCAGGTCCTTGTCGTCGAGTTCCATACCGGCCAGTTTGGATGGCAGGGGTCCAGCGGGCCAGAACTCCCGCGTTCGTTGTGCCTTCAGCCTCGCATTCATCGTGTCCTTACGCTCCATGCCCGTCGTCACCGGGACCAAAGCCAGAAGCGTGCCAGCGTGAACACCCGACATGCAGGATTGACTGCAA
>CAYOJP010000035.1:9965-16390 GCA_964404305.1 uncultured Gammaproteobacteria bacterium | reverse complement strand
GCATTGACCGGCTCGCCCGGAAACGCCGCCCGCCGCAGGGCCGTGGCCACCGGCCCGGGATCGATGCAGTTCACCCGGACGCCGGCTGTGGCGGTCGCTTCCCCCGCCAGAGTCGCGGCCAGGGCGGCGAGCGCGACCTTGGACACGCCATACGCCCCCCAGTAGGCGCGTCCGGCGCTGGCTTCGTCCAGCGTGAACAGGACGCTGGCGCGGGCACTGCGGCGCAGCAGCGGCCACAGGCAGTGAGTCAGCATGTACGGCGCATGGAGATTGGCGTGCATGACGCGGGCCCACTCGGTCGGTTCGGACTGGGCCAGTGGTGTCAGGGTTCCGAGCGCGGCGGCGTTATGGAGCAGAACGTCCAGCCGTCCGTACTCGGCCTCGAGGGCGTCGCGGATGGTCTCGCAGTCCGGGTAGGAGGCACGTTCCAGATCAATCGGGCAGATGGCCGGACGCGGCAGTCCCAGCGCCTCGATTTCGTCGTGCACCGCCTCCAGCCGGCGCACCGAGCGACCGGCGAGGACCACGTCCGCGCCGTGCCGGGCGAGGGCCAGGGCGACGACCCGCCCTATGCCGGCCCCGGCCCCGGTCAGCAGAGCCACCCGACCGGCGAACAGGTCGGGGGCGGGCCGGTAGCCGGGGGGCGGGCAGTTTCCGGCGGTGCGGTCGTCGGGAGCGATCACGGGAGCGCGCGCTGCAGGAGCGTGTCGGCCGGCGGCCGGGTCTCGTCGACATCCGGGTAGTCGAGCGTGTAGTGGAGGCCGCGGCTCTCGCGCCGGGAGAGCGCCGAGGAGACGATCAGTTCCGCCACCTGGACGAGATTCCGCAACTCGATGAGATCGTTGCTGACACGGAAATTGCCGTAGTACTCGGCGATCTCCGCGCGCAGCAGTTCGATGCGGTTGCGGGCGCGCAGCAGGCGCTTGGTTGTGCGCACGATGCCGACGTAGTCCCACATGAACCGGCGCAGTTCGTCCCAGTTGTGGGCGACCACGACTTCCTCGTCGGAGTCGGTCACCTGGCTCTCGTCCCAGGGCGGCAGGGCCGGCGGCGGCGCCAGCCCGGCGAGTTCGGCGCGGATGTCCGCCGCGCAGGACTCGCCGATGACCAGGCACTCGAGGAGCGAGTTGCTGGCCATGCGGTTGGCGCCGTGCAGGCCGGTGCAGGCGGCTTCGCCGACTGCATAGAGCTGGCCGAGCGTCGTGCGGCCGCGGACGTCGGTGACGATCCCGCCGCACAGGTAATGGGCCGCGGGCACCACGGGGATCGGCACCCGGGTGATGTCGAGCCCCAGTTCCAGGCAGCGCTCCCGCACCGTGGGAAAGTGCTCCTCGATGAAGGCCGGCGCCCGGTGGCTGATGTCGAGGAAGACGCAGTCCGCGCCCAGGCGCTTCATCTCGTGGTCGATGGCCCGCGCCACCACGTCACGCGGCGCGAGTTCGCCGCGGGGATCGAAGCGGTGCATGAACGGCGTGCCGTCGGGAAGCAGCAGACGGCCGCCCTCGCCGCGGATGGCCTCGGTGACGAGGAACGACTTGGCATGCGGATGGAACAGGCAGGTCGGGTGGAACTGGATGAACTCCATGTTGGCCACCCGGCAACCGGCGCGCCAGGCCATCGCGATGCCGTCGCCGGTCGATACGTCCGGGTTGCTCGTGTAGAGGTAGACCTTGCCCGCGCCGCCGGTTGCCAGCACGATGGCCCGCGCGGAGAACGCCTGGACGAGCTGCGTCTCGCGGTCGTAGACATAGGCGCCGTGGCAGCGGTCGGGCGCGGCCCCGACCCGTCGGCCCGTGACGAGGTCGATAGCCACGTGATTCTCGAACAGCGCGACGTTGGGTGTTTCCCGGACGCGGGCGGCGAGGGTGGTCTCGATGGCCCGTCCGGTGGCGTCGGCCGAATGGACCACGCGGCGATGGGTATGCCCGCCCTCGCGGGTCAGGTGGAATCCGGCCTGACCGTCGCTGCCGGTCATCATCGTGAACGGCACGCCGCGATCGATCAGCCATTCGATCCGGTCGCGGCCCCGGGCCACGATGAACTCGACCACGTCGCGATCGCACAGCCCTGCGCCCGCCGCCAGTGTGTCGGCCACGTGGGCCTCGAGGGAATCGGCGCTGTCCAGGACCGCCGAGACCCCGCCCTGGGCGTACATCGTCGCGCCTTCGGTGAGCGGCCCCTTGCTGACGACCGCGACCCGGGCCTGTGGCGCCAGCTGCAGGGCCACGCTCAGCCCGGCGGCGCCGCTGCCGAGGATCAGCACGTCGAAGTCGTAGCGGGCGGTCATCGGTCGGGGCGTTGGTATACTCTGGGCCGCAGCGGGGGCAGCTGTCCGGGACGGGTCCGCGAACTAACCGCAGCGCCGCGTGGTCTACGGCGGTGGCAATTGCCGACGCTCGCGTCGCGCGTCCCGGGCGCCATCCGCACACCGGGCAACGGGTGGCGATCCGGGTGGGGCATGCCGATGCGCGCGAGCAGCGTCGGGCCGGCGGTCCGCGGAGCGGGATACAGCCGTCGCGCGCATGATACAAGGAGACGGCCCGGATGGGCGACAGCGGCGCGGATATCCAACTCGTAGCGAGGGTACAACGAGGTGACAAACGGGCCTTCGATGCGCTGGTGCTCAAGTACCAGCACCGGATTGTCAAGCTGGTCACCCGCTACGTGCGCGACCCGAGCGACGCCCTCGACGTCGCCCAGGACGCCTTCATCAAGGCCTATCGGGCGCTGCCGAACTTCCGCGGCGACAGCGCCTTCTACACCTGGCTGTACCGCATCGCGATCAACACCGCCAAGAACCACCTCGTCACGCTGTCGCGCCGCCCCCAGGAGCTGGCGAACGATCGCTCGGACGGCGATGACGACTACGACCACGAGGACACCCTGCGGGACGACAGCACGCCCGAGCACCTGCTCCTCACCGAGGAAATCAAGCAGACCATCCTCGACGCGATCGAGGAACTGCCCGAGGACCTGCGCACCGCGATCAACCTGCGCGAGGTCGAGGGTCTGAGCTACGAGGAGATCGCGCAGGCGATGGAATGTCCCATAGGCACGGTACGCTCGCGCATCTTCCGCGCTCGCGAGGCCATCGATCGGCGGCTCGCGCCGCTGCTGGACTGAGGATACCGGATGAAAGAACGCACTAGCGAGAGCCTGTCGGCGCTGATGGACGGCGAGGCCGTTGCGACCGACGCGATCGATGAACTCCTTGCCTCCTGCGACGCCCGGGGGACCTGGGCCCGCTATCACCTGATCGGGGATGCCATGCGCGACGGCCTGCCGGCCCGCGTCGACCCCGGACTCGCGACCAGGGTTGCGGCACTGCTGGCCGACGAGCCCGCACTGCTCGCCCCGCAGCGCCGACGACCCGCGTTCCTGAAACCCCTGGCGGCCCTGGCAGTCGCCGCTTCGGTTGCCGGCCTGGCCGTGGTGACATTCGATCGGGGCCCGGATACCCCCGCGGTCGCGGCGGTGGCGCCGCCGGCCGCTCCGACTCCCGCGCCGCCGGCCACCCTGACGCCGGTACCGCCGGTCGAGGTCGTGCGCTGGGCGCCCGCCGACGCTGCCGCGGCCGCGCGGCTGAACGGCTACCTCGTCAACTACAGCGAACAGCGCTCGACCATGGCGGTACCCGGCGTGCTGCCACCGTACGTCCGTCTCGTCGGACATGAAGTGCGCTGAGCGCGTCGCCGGGCGGACCGGCCAGCGCGCGGTACTGGCCCTCGCAGCGGCCGTCTGCGCGTGCGCCGCGACCGCGCAGGAAAGCGCCGAGAGCCTGCTTATGCGCATGTCGCACGCAGTCGAGGAGCTGAGCTACGACGGGGTTTTCGTCTACCAGCGCGGCGGGCAGACCGACAGCATGCGGATCATCCACCGGCGCGACCGGACGGGCTCGCGAGAGCGGCTGTTTTCACTCTCGGGCACTGCGCGCGAGGTCATCCGGGACGGGGAGACCGTGACCTGCATCTTCCCGGAGGACCGCACGGTGCTGGTCGAGCAGGGACGCCCCCGCGAGTACTTTCCGACCGCGTTCACCACGCCGGTCGAACACATGAGCACGAGCTACCGCCTGTCGGTCGCCGGCACTGACCGGGTTGCCGGGCGCGACACCCACGTCGTCGCCATCGACCCCGCCATCCCGGATCGCTACGGGTACCGACTCTGGCTGGACCGCGACACCGGCCTGCTGCTGCGCTCGCACGTGGTGGACGCGGGTGGCCAGCTGCTGGAGGAGGTGATGTTCACGCAGATCGCCTTCCCGGAAGTACTGGACGACGCGCTTCTGCAACCGGCCGTGGACAGCACCGGCTTCAGCCGCACGACCCGAGCGAAGGATCCGGCGCCCCATGCGGGCGGTCACGACGAATGGGACGTGGGCTGGCTGCCGCAGGGATTCGCGCTGCGGGACCGGGCGATCGGGCCGATCGCCACCAGCCGTGTGCCGGTCGAGCACATGGTTTTCTCCGACGGGCTGGCGATGGTGTCGGTCTTCGTCGAGAAACTGGGCACCGAGGGCGGCCAGCTGCAGGGGTTCTCGTCGATGGGCGCAGTGAACGCCTTCAGCACCGTGAACGAGGCCTACCAGATCACGGCCGTCGGCGAGTTGCCCAGGCAGACCGTGCGCCAGATCGCCGCCTCCGTATCGCGGCGCACGCCCTGATCCGCGACAATGCCGCATCGGTCCGGAGCGCACCGAACGCCCCGGACACCAGCCACCCGGTCCCAGGAACGCACATGTACATGACCCGCCACGCCCTCACGGCCCTCGCGGCCCTCGTGGTCGCAGCCACCCTCGTCCTGCCGGGCGCCGCGTCCGCTCGCATGCTGCCGGACTTCGCAGACCTGTCCGAACGGGTGGGCCCTGCCGTGGTCAACATCGGCACCACGCTGAAGTCCGCGGCGAACCGGCCGGGGCTGCCTCCCGGCCTGCAGATGCCCGACATTCCCGAGGACAGCCCGATGTACGAGTTCTTCCGCCGGTTCTTCGGCGAGGGGGAACCCGGCACCGGCATGGAGCCGCGCTCGTCGCTCGGCTCGGGCTTCATAGTGTCGGCCGACGGCTACGTCCTGACCAACTACCACGTGGTCAAGGACGCCGACGAGATCGTCGTGCGCCTGTCCGACCGGCGCGAGTTCGTCGCCAAGCTGCTCGGCAGCGACGAGCGCAGCGACCTCGCCCTGCTCAAGGTCGAGGCGAACGGTCTGCCGGCAGTCAGGATAGGCAATTCGCAGAAGTTGCGGGTCGGCGAGTGGGTGCTGGCAATCGGCTCGCCGTTCGGCTTCGAGTACACGGTCACCGCCGGCATCGTCAGTGCCAAGGGGCGCAGCCTGCCGAACGAGAACTACGTGCCGTTCATCCAGACCGACGTGGCAATCAATCCCGGTAATTCCGGCGGTCCGCTGTTCAACCTCGACGGCGAGGTCGTGGGAGTGAATTCGCAGATCTACAGCCGCACCGGGGGTTTCATGGGGCTGTCGTTCGCGATCCCGATGGAGGTCGCCTGGAACGTCTACCAGCAACTGCGCGACAAGGGCACGGTCAGCCGGGGCTGGCTGGGCGTGCTGATCCAGGACGTGACGCGCGAGCTGGCCGAGTCATTCGCCATGCCCAAGCCGCAGGGTGCGCTCGTCTCCAAGGTGCTGCCCGACAGCCCGGCTGCCGGTGCCGGCCTCGAGGCCGGGGACGTGATCGTCAGTTTCAACGGCATCGAGGTGGAGTCCTCGGCCGACCTGCCGCCCCTGGTCGGCAATACCCGGGTCGGCCAGGACGTACCCGTGCGCGTGATCCGCAACAGCGCCCCGAAGTCGCTGACGGTGCGCATCGGCGAACTTCCCGCCAGCGAGGACCTCGAACTGGCCGGCGACCCCCGGTCCGGGGACGCGCCCAGACAGAGCGACAAGCGCCTGCAGGTCACGGTCCGCGACCTGACGCCGCAGGAACGCGGCGAACTCGACCTGCAGGATCACGGCGTCCTGGTGGAGACGGTCGAGGAGGGCGCCGCGAAGGCGGCCGGCATCCTCGGCGGTGACATCCTGCTGCTGGTGGACAACCAGAAGGTACGTGACGTCGCGCACCTGCACGAACTCACCGCCGGGCTGCCGGCCGGCAAGTCCGTGCCGGTGCTGGTGCAGCGGCGCGGTGGTCCGCTGTTCCTGGCCATGAAGCTGCCCGACGCCAAGTGATGCCGGCGGGACGCCTCACCCTGTACGCGCGGGACGGGTGCGGACTGTGCGAGGACATGGCGGCCGCGCTGGCGCGCCTGCGCGCGCGGGCGTCCTTCGAGCTCGAGATCGTTGATATCGACGCCGACCCGGCGCTGCAGGCGCGCTACGCGGGCGCGATCCCGGTGCTCGCCGCGGGGGAACGCGAGATCTGCCGCTACCATCTGGACACCGTCGCGGTCCTCGCGGTTTTGAGCGCT
>CAYOJP010000035.1:0-9865 GCA_964404305.1 uncultured Gammaproteobacteria bacterium | reverse complement strand
TAGCTGAAGTAGGCTAGAATCGCGCCGCCGCACGTGGGCGGGCGCCCGGTTCGCCAGCCACGCCGGCCCCTTCCCCGCGAGCCGCACCACCCGCCCGATGGTCCCCCAGGAGAACATCCGCAACTTCTCGATCATCGCCCACATCGACCATGGCAAGTCGACGCTGGCCGACCGCTTCATCGAGATCTGCGGCGGCCTCACGCAGCGCGAGATGGGCGAGCAGGTGCTCGACTCGATGGACCTCGAGCGCGAGCGCGGGATCACAATCAAGGCCCAGAGCGTCACGCTCGGCTTCCGGGCCGACGACGGGGTCGAGTACCAGCTCAACTTCATCGACACCCCGGGGCACGTCGATTTCGCCTACGAGGTCTCGCGCTCACTCGCCGCCTGCGATGGCGCGCTGCTGGTGGTCGACGCGGCGCAGGGCGTGGAGGCGCAGTCGGTGGCGAACTGCCACACGGCCGCCGAGCAGGGGCTCGAGATCATCCCGGTCCTGAACAAGATCGATCTGCCGGCCGCGGATCCGGGGCGGGTCGCCGGGGAGATCGAGGACATCATCGGTATCGAGGCCGCCAGCGCCGTCCGGGTAAGCGCCAAGACCGGGCAGGGGGTGCGGGAACTGCTGAACGTGCTGGTCCGCCAGATCCCGGCCCCGCACGGCGACCCGCAGGGCCCGCTGAAGGCCCTGATCATCGACTCGTGGTTCGACAACTACCTCGGCGTCATCTCGCTGGTGCGGGTCGTGGACGGCTCGATTACCCCGGGTGCCAAGGTGCGGGTCATGTCGACCGGCCGCGATCACGTGGTCGACCAGGTGGGTGTGTTCACACCCAAGCGGCTGCGCCGCGACGTCCTCGGCACCGGGGAGGTCGGCTTCGTCGTCGCCGGAATCAAGGAGGTCGACGGCGCGCCGGTCGGCGACACCCTGACCGACGCGCTCCGCCCGGCTTCCGGGCCGCTGCCCGGCTTCAAGCGCATCAAGCCGAACGTGTTCGCCGGCCTGTATCCGGTCGAATCGAGCGAATACGAGGGGTTCCGCGAAGCGCTGTCCAAGCTGTCGCTGAACGACGCCGCACTGCACTACGAGCCCGAGTCCTCGCAGGCGCTCGGGTTCGGCTTCCGCTGCGGATTCCTGGGCATGCTCCACATGGAGATCATCCAGGAGCGGCTCGAGCGCGAGTACGGCCTGACCCTCATCACCACCGCGCCCACCGTGGTCTACGAAGTGCTGACCACGACCGGTGAAATCGTCCAGGTCGACAACCCGGCCAAGCTGCCGGCCGAGCCCCGCATCGCCGAAATCCGCGAGCCGATCGTGCAGATCGACATCCTGGTGCCGCACGAGTACGTCGGCGCGGTGATCGGGCTGTGCGTCGAGAAGCGCGGGGTGCAGAAGCGCCTGCACTACACCGGCCGCCAGGTCGCCGCGACCTACGAGCTGCCGATGAGCGAGATGGTATTCGACTTCTTCGACCGGCTTAAGTCGGCGACGCGCGGCTATGCGTCCCTCGACTACACGTTCCTGCGCTACGAGGCCGCGGACCTGGTCAAGCTCGACCTGTTGATAAACGGCGAGCGCGTCGACGCCCTGTCCTCCATCGTGCACCGCTCCCAGTCCCAGCGCCGCGGGCGCGAACTGGCGGCCAAGATGCGCGAGCTGATTCCCAGGCAGATGTTCGAGATCGCGATCCAGGCGGCCATCGGCGCCAACGTCATCGCGCGCGAGACGGTCAAGGCGCTGCGCAAGAACGTGCTGGCCAAGTGCTACGGCGGCGACATCAGCCGCAAGCGCAAACTGCTCGAGAAGCAGAAGGAAGGCAAAAAGCGCATGAAACAGCTCGGCGCGGTCGAGATCCCGCAGGAAGCGTTCATGGCCGTGCTGACGGTCGGGAAGGAGAAGTAGGCGTGGATTTCGGCGCGGTTCTGGTGGTGCTGGTCGGGGTGAGCGGTTCCATCTGGGCCTTCGACGCCGCGTTTCTCGCGCCCCGCCGGCGGGCGGTCCTCGCGGCTCTCGGCCCGGAGCCGGACCCCGAAGCGGCCGAGCGCGCCGGGCGGTTGCCCGTCGCCGTCGATTACGCGCGGTCGTTCTTTCCCGTCTTCCTGATCGTCCTGCTGCTGCGCTCCTTCCTGGTGGAGCCGTTCCGGATCCCGAGCGGCTCGATGATGCCGACGCTCCTCATCGGCGACTTCATCCTGGTCAACAAGTACGAGTACGGGATCCGGCTGCCGGTCCTCAACTGGAAGGTACTGCCGGTCGGCGCGCCCGAGCGCGGGGACGTCGTCGTCTTCCGCTACCCGGAGGACCCTTCGACTCCCTACATCAAGCGCGTGGTCGGCGTGCCGGGAGACGCCATCGTGTACCGGGACAAGGTCCTGTACGTGAACGGGGAGCGGGTCGCGCAGGTGGATGCCGGCGTCTACGTCGGCGTCGGCGCCGGCGCCGGACACACCGGGGCCATGGTCAGGCGCGAGGCGCTCACGGGCGCCGGCCACGACATCCTGATCGTGGAGGAACGCCCGTCTTTCGACGTGGAGGTCCTGGTTCCGGAGGGCAGCTATTTCGTCCTCGGGGACAATCGTGATAATAGTAGGGACAGCCGCTACTGGGGGTTCGTCCCGGATGGCAATCTGGTCGGGCGGGCCTTCCTGATCTGGATGAACTGGGACAGCCGCAACGGCGGCGTCGAATGGCGGCGAATAGGAAACAGCATCAGATGAGGCGGGCAGGGCCGCCAGGGAGCAACGCGATGAACACCTACCGGCACCAGCGCGGCATTACCCTGTCAGGGCTGATTACGACGTCCGCGCTGCTGTTCGGCGTGGGCCTCACGGGGATGAAGCTGTTTCCGCTCTACAACGAACTGTTCAAGGTCAAAGCCGCGATGAAGAGCGTGGCCGGCCAGCCGGGCATAGCGGGCAAGTCCACCACCGACATCCACAAGCTGCTGATGCGCAACTTCGAGGTGAGCGACGTGGAGACGTTCACCGATGCCAACATCCGCCAGTACGCCAAGATCGAGCGGCCCAAGGACGGCAAGAACCGCATCATCCGCTTCCAGTACGAGAAGCGCGGACAGTTGTTCGGTCCGCTGGACGTCGTCCTCAAGATCAACGAGACCATCGACATCGCCGGCGCCGGAGCGGCAAGCGACTGAGCCGCGTGCCGCCGTCCGGGACGCCGCACGCCGATCTCGAGCGCGCGCTCGGCTACTGCTTCGGGACGCAGGAACTGCTGGCGACGGCACTCACCCACCGCAGCGCCGGCCGCCACCACAACGAGCGGCTCGAGTTCCTGGGGGACGCGCTGCTCGGCTACGTCGTGGCCGAGGAGCTCTACCGGTTGCGGCCGGAGGCCCGGGAGGGCGAGTTGACGCGCCTGCGGGCAGCGCTGGTGCGGCGCGAGACGCTCGCGGCGATCGCCGCCGGGCTCGGGCTGGGTGCCCGGCTGCGACTGGGCGAGGGTGAGCTGAAGAGCGGCGGCTGGCGGCGCGAATCGACGCTCGCGAACGCGCTCGAAGCGGTGATCGCCGCGGTCTACCTCGATGGCGGGATCGATGCCTGCCGCACAGTGATCCTGCGGCTGCTCGGCGAGCGGCTGCAGCAGTTGCCGGCCGGCGAGCCGCCCAAGGATCCGAAGACGCGCCTGCAGGAGCACCTCCAGGCGCACCGGCTGGCGCTGCCGGTCTACGAGATCGTGACCCTGCAGGGCGAGCCGCACGCCCAGCGGTTCACGGTGCGCTGCACGGTCACCGGCAGCGACCTGCCGCCAGCCGTCGCCGCCGGTACCAGCCGTCGCAGTGCGGAACAGGAGGCGGCCCGATTGCTGCTGATTGCACTGGGCGAGGAGCCCGAGACCCCATGACCCAGCAAGCCCCTGACCGGCGCTGCGCGATCATCGCGATCGTCGGCAGGCCGAACGTTGGCAAGTCGACCCTGCTGAACACGCTGATCGGACAGAAGCTCAGCATCACCTCGCCGCGCCCGCAGACGACGCGGCTGCGGCTGACCGGGGTGCTGACCGAGGGCGAGGCGCAGTTCGTGTTCGTCGACACGCCGGGCCTGCAGGCCCGGCCCCGTCGCGGGCTGAACCGCTCGATGAACCAGGAGGCGTTGCGGGCCTTCGATGGCGTCGATGCCGTGCTGATGGTGGTGGAGGCGCTGCGCTGGACCGAGGAGGACGCCGAGGTCGCGCGCCAGGCCGCCGGCGGCGGCGCGCCGGTGGTGCTGGCGGTCAACAAGTCCGACAAGGTGGACGACAAGGCGAAGCTGCTGCCGTACCTGGAGCAGGTGTCGCGGGCAGCGGCATTCGAGGAGATTATCCCCTTGTCGGCGTGGAAGGGAACCAACCTCGACGCGTTGCGGACGGTGCTGGCGCGTCATCTCAAGCCTGGCCCCTTCCTGTTCCCGGCCGATGCGGTAACCGACCGCACGGAGCGCTTTCTCGCCGCCGAGATCGTGCGCGAGAAGCTCATGCGTCACCTCGGCAAGGAACTGCCCTACAGCGTGTCGGTGATCGTGGAGGAATTCAGCGCGCTGCCGGGTTCCACGCGCATCGCCGTCACGATCTGGGTGGAGAAGTCCTCGCAGAAGGCAATCGTCATCGGCGCACGCGGCGCCATGCTGAAGCGGATCGGCAGCGAGGCGCGCCAGGACTTGCAGACCCTGCTCGGTGGGCGCGTGCACCTCGAGACATGGGTGAAGGTGAAGGAGCGCTGGGCCGACGACGCGCGCGCGCTCGCGCAGCTGGGCTTCGACCGCTGAGGCGGCGCGGGGACCGGGAACTCGCGGGTGCACGTCGATCTGCATGCCTGTTTCGTCCTGCACCGGCATCCGTACCGCGAATCCAGCCTGCTGCTCGAACTGTATTCGGCGGTCCACGGCCGGCTGCCGCTGGTCGCGCGCGGCGCCCGCCGCCCGCGCTCGCCGTGGCGGACCCTGCTCGAGCCGTTCCGGCCGCTGCAGATCGCCTGGAGCGGCCGGGGCGAGGTCGGCACGCTGGTCGCTGCGGAGCCTGAGGGGCTGGCGCCGGCCCTGCACGGCCACACGCTCGCCTGCGCGTTCTACCTCAATGAACTGCTGCTGCGGCTGCTGCCGCGGCACGATCCGGCGCCGCAACTGTTCGCGCGCTACCAGGACACGCTCGCCGCGCTGCCCGACCCTGCGCGCGAGCAACCGGCCCTGCGGCTCTTCGAACTGACGCTGCTGGAGAGCCTGGGATACGGCCTGTGCCTGGACCGCGAGATCGCCGATGGCGCCGCCATTGACGCCGGCGTCGTGTACCGCTACTGCGCCGATGCCGGCCCGCGACGCCAGGCGCCCACCGGCACTTCCTCGGTGGAGGTAAGCGGGGCGACGCTGCTGGCGCTGGCACGCGGCCGGCCGGAAGGGGAGCAGTGCCTGGCAGAATCGCGCCGGCTCATGCGCTTCCTGCTGGCGCCGCACCTGGGCGAGCGCCCGCTCGCCAGCCGAGCACTGCTCAGAACGCGCGGGCGGGGTGGCCCTGGCTGACTGGGTGCCTGTCGCGGGGCGGGCGCAACGGCTAAACTAGCCGGCTGCATTTGCGAAGGTCTGCCGCCCATGACCACCCGCCGCCCGGCATTGCTCGGGGTCAACATCGACCACGTGGCCACGCTGCGCCAGGCGCGGGGCACTGCCTATCCCGATCCCGTCGAACTGGCCCTGCTGGCGGAGTCCGCCGGCGCCGACGGCATCACCGTGCATCTGCGCGAGGACCGCCGGCACATCCAGGACGCCGACGTGGCGCGGCTGCGGGAGACGCTCCGCGGCAAGCTCAATCTGGAACTCGCGCTCACCGCACCGATGCTCGAATTCGCCGTGAACCTGCGCCCGCAGGATTGCTGCATCGTGCCTGAGCGGCGGGAGGAACTGACCACCGAAGGCGGGCTGGACGTTGCCGGGCTCGGTGTGCGTGTCGCGCAGGGCTGCCGGCGCCTGGCCGAGGCCGGGATCCGTGTCGCGTTGTTCATCGATCCGGATCCCCGGCAGGTCGACGCCGCGGCAGGGGCGGGAGCGCCCGCGATCGAACTGCACACCGGGCGCTATGCCGAGGCGGCCGACCCGACGACGCGCGCGCGCGAACTGGAGGCAATTGCGCGGGCGGCGCGGCAGGGCGTGCGCGCAGGCCTCATCGTCAACGCCGGCCACGGCCTGCACTACGGCAACGTCGTGCCGGTCGCTGCGCTCGCGGAAATTACCGAACTGAACATCGGTCACTCGATCGTCGCGCAGGCGCTGGTCGACGGGTTCGCCGGCGCGGTCGGCCGCATGAAGGCGCTGCTCGCGGAGGCCCGCGCGTGATCTACGGCATCGGCGTCGACATCGTCGAGATCGCGCGGATGCGCGCCAGCTACGCGCGCTTCGGTGACAAGCTGGCCCGGCGCATCCTAGCGCCGGGCGAACTGGCCGAATTCGCGCGGGCCCGGCACCCGGCGCAGTTCCTCGCCATGCGCTTCGCGGCGAAGGAGGCCGCGTCCAAGGCGCTCGGCACCGGGTTCCGCGAGGGCGTCTCGCCCCGCCGCATCGGCGTTCGCCACGACCGCAGGGGCAAGCCGACGCTGTACTTCGAACCGCCCATGGACGCCATGATTGCTCGCCACCGAATCGCCGCCGGGCACGTCAGCATGAGCGACGAGCGCGAGTACGCAATTGCGTACGTCGTGCTCGAAACCGCCGCGCCGGACGCCGGAGACGACAGCCTATGAGCAGCCTCGACGCGGGAACGGCGGCGGAGATCGGGCGGCGGCGCACATTCGCGATCATCTCCCATCCGGACGCGGGCAAGACCACCCTCACCGAGCGGCTGCTGTACCTGACCGGCGCTATCCAGTTCGCGGGCACGGTCAAGGCGCGCAAGAGCGCGCGCCACGCGCACTCCGACTGGATGGAGATCGAGCGCCAGCGCGGCATCTCGGTCACGTCCTCGGTAATGCAGTTCGACTATCGCGGCACCGTGATCAACCTGCTGGACACGCCCGGTCACGGCGACTTCTCGGAGGACACGTACCGCACGCTCACGGCGGTGGACTCAGCGCTGATGGTGATCGACGCGGCCAAGGGCGTTGAGGATCGCACGATCCGGCTGATGGAGGTCTGCCGGCTGCGTTCGACTCCCATCATCACCTTCATCAACAAGCTCGACCGCGAAGGACGCGAGCCGCTCGACCTGCTCGACGAGATCGAGCGCGTGCTGGGGATCGGCTGCGCGCCCGTGACCTGGCCGATCGGGTCGGGCAGCCGCTTCCGCGGCCTCTACGACCGGCGCGACGCAGGCGTGACACTGTACCGCTCGCGCACCGAGGCCAAGGAGGGCGCCGGCGAGCGGCACTCCTCCCTCGACGACCCGTCCGTCGCTGCCGCGCTCGGCCCGCAGCTCGACGAGCTGCGCGAGGCAATCGAGCTGGTCGAGGGTGCCGGGCACCGGGTGAACGAGCAGGAGTACCTCGCCGGACGGCAGACCCCGGTGTTCTTCGGTTCGGCGCTGAACAGCTTCGGCGTCGCCGAAATGCTGGATTACTTCGTCGCGCACGCGCCCGCCCCGCGGGCCCGCCCGGCCACCACGCGCGTGGTGGAGCCCCTGGAGCCGGCGTTTACCGGCTTCGTGTTCAAGATCCAGGCGAACATGGATCCGGCGCACCGCGACCGCGTGGCGTTCCTGCGCATCTGCTCCGGGCGCTTCGAGAAGGGCATGCGGGTGCGCCACGTGCGCACCGGGCGCGACGTGCAGATCAACACCGCGCTGTCGTTCATGGCGGCGGAGCGCGAGCACACCGAGATTGCCTACGCCGGGGACATCATCGGCCTGCACAACCACGGGACGGTCCAGATCGGAGATACCTTCACGGTTGGCGAGAACCTGAAGTTCACCGGCATACCGCACTTTGCCCCGGAGCTGTTCCGGCGCGTCGTGCTGAAGGACCCGCTGAAGGCCAAGGCCCTCACCAAGGGTCTGCTGCAGCTGAGCGAGGAGGGCGCAACGCAGGTGTTCCGGCCCTTGCGCAGCAACGAGCAGGTACTCGGTGCGGTAGGGCTGCTGCAGTTCGACGTCGTCGCCTGGCGGCTGAAGAACGAGTACGGCGTCGATTGCGTGTTCGAGCCGCTGCAGCTCGCCGCGGCACGCTGGGTGGGCGGCCCGGCCGCGGACGTCGAGCGGCTGAAGGCCCGGATGGGCGAGTATCTCGCCCTGGACGCCGACGATAACCTGACTTACCTCGCCCCGACGCGCGTCAACCTGGCGCTCGCGGTGGAGCGCTTCCCCGACCTGGAGTTCCGCGCCGCCCGCGAGCACTGAGCCCGCGGACGGCGGCCCGGCGCCGGCGATCAGTCGTTTCGCGTCGGGTTCTGTGCTGCCGGCGTATCGACCGGTTCCGCCTCGACGGGGGTGGGAGGCACCTGCGGATTGACCTGTGTGACGTCGTCATCCGCAGGGCGCCGATCGTCGCCCTCCTCGCGCCCGGAGAATACCTCCGCGTAAGCGCGAGCCAGCGTCGGGGCCCGGGCTTGCAATACCACCGGATCCGCGCCAGCCATCCCGGCGCGGGCTTGCTCCTGCGGCTCGGATACGTCCTCGGTGCGCCCGGCAGGCCGCTCGTCGCCATGCCAAGCAAGCTCGGTCTGCACGTGCGGTGCGCGCGGATTGAGTTCGGTGATTGCCTCCGACTCCTCCGCGCCGTCCTCGGGCCGGGGCTCGCCGGGGCCGCCGCCATCGGCGAGTCCGCCCGCATTCTCATCGAACTCGCTGCGTCCGCGCCGTCCACGACGGCGTCCGCCGCGCCCGCCGCGCCGCGACGGCCCGGGGCGTCCCGGCTGCTGCCGGGCGGCGTCCTGGTCGTCGCGTGGCTCGCCGGCCGCATCGTCGGTGGCCGCCAGCGTGGCACCCGCGACGATGACCGGCACGTCCCGTTCCGCCGGGCGTCCGTCCGCCGGGCGTTCGCCAGGACGGCGTCCGCCCTGACGGTTGCGGTTCGGCTCGCGATTGCCGTCACGCGATCCTTCCCGGTGGCCGTCGCGTCCGCCGTCCCGCTGACCGTCCGGCCCGCGGCCGCGACCGCGGTTCTGATCGCGGGATCCCCCCTGCGGCCGGCGTTCGGCGCCCGCATCGCGGCGCGGCGGGCGCGATTCGGCCGTCGCGGTCGCGGCGGGCCGCGCCGGCGGCGGCGGCGGCGGCGTGACAGAACGGGGAGCGTCTCCGAACAGGGCGCCGAATATCCGGGAAAGGAATCCGGGCGGCGGCGCGGGAGCTTGCGCCTCGGGCGGCGCGGGTCGGCCCCGCAGCAGATCCTTGACCGCCGGTTCCTCGCCGCGGGCGCGTTCCTGCGCCCGCACCGGTGCGTCCAGCGGCGGCGGCTCGACTATCAGTTCGTAGCTCGGACTGCGAGCCTCGTCCTCGCCGACGTCCTGCTCGCGGACGCGCTGGACGTCGTAGTGCGGCGTCTCCATGTGCGGATTGGGGACGATCACCACGGCGATCTCGTTGCGCTCCTCGAGCGCATGGATGTCCTTGCGCTTCTCGTTCAGGAGGTAGCTGGCGGCCTCGACCGGCAGCTGCGCGACCACGCGCAGGGTCGAGTCCTTCATTGCCTCCTCCTCGATCACGCGCAGGACCGCGAGCGCGAGCGACTCCACGCCCCGGATCGTGCCCAGACCGTCGCAACGCGGGCAGGTGATGTGGCTCGCTTCCGCGAGCGACGGTCGCAGGCGCTGCCGCGACATCTCCAGCAGACCGAAACGCGAAATGCGCCCGATCTGGACCCGGGCGCGGTCGAGCTTGAGTTCCTCGCGCAGGCGGGTCTCGACCAGGCGTTGGCTCTTCTGGCTGGACATGTCGATGAAGTCGATGACGATCAGT
>CAYOJP010000034.1:0-20970 GCA_964404305.1 uncultured Gammaproteobacteria bacterium | reverse complement strand
GGTGGAGTTCCGCGGCACCTATCCGCTGCCCGAGGCGCAGATGGACCGCTTCGCGCTGCGGCTGCGCCTCGGCTACGTCGACGTGGAGGACGAGATCGCGATCCTGACCGACCAGAACGTGGCGCACCCGATCGACAGCCTGCTCCCCTGCGCTGCCACCGCGGATCTCGCGCGGGTCCGCGCGGCGGTGGCCGCAGTGCGCGTCAGCGAGGAACTGAAGCGCTACGTCGTGGAGATCGTCGCCGCGACCCGCACCGCTGCCGGCGTGGCCATGGGCGCGAGCCCGCGCGCGTCGCTGACGCTGATGAAGACCGCCCAGGCGCTCGCGCTGCACGACGGCCTCGACTTCGTCAGCCCCGACCACGTGCACGAGCTGGCCGTGCCGGTCATCGCCCACCGCCTGGTGCTCGACGCGCAGGCGCGGTTCGCCGGCACGACGGCGGAGGGCGTCGTGCGTACCCTCCTCGAGAGCGCGCGCGTGCCGCGGTGAACGTCGCCCGCCGGCTCCTGTACCGCAACTTCCGCACGGTCTACCGCGCGAGCCGGTGGCTGGAGCGGCGCCTGACACCGGCCGGGCAGACGCTGGCCGGCGGTCTCGTAGCCTCCGGCGTGTTCGCCATCGATACCCGGCAGACCCTGGCCTTCCAGATCGCCACCCTGCTCGCGGCGCTGTTCCTGGTCGCGATCGCCGCCAGCCTGCGCTACCGCCCGCGCCTGCGGTTGCAGCGCCGCCTCCCCGCCCTCGTCACCGCCGGGGTGCCGTGCGGCTACACGCTGCGAATCGTGAACGACGCGTCGCACCGCGAGCGCGATCTCGTGGTCTGCGAGCAGCTGGCCTCGCCGCTGCCGAGCTTCGAGGAGTTCACCCGCGCGCGCGAATCCGCCAGTGAACGCCGCAACTGGTTCGACCGCGTGGTCGGCTACCCGCGCTGGCTGGACACGATCCGCACACGCCGTGGCGCGGACGTGCCCCTGCTGCCGCTGCCCGAGCTGCCGCCGCGCGGGGAGACCGAGGTACGCATCGAACTGCGGCCGGCGCGGCGCGGCTACGTGCGTTTCGGCGCGACCGCGGTGCTGCGCCCCGATCCGTTCGGACTGGTCAACGCCAGCCACCGCGTCGTGAATCCACAGACCCTGCTGGTGCTGCCGCGCCGCTACCCGGTCGTCGCCCCGCGCGCAGCCGGCCGGCGCCGCTACCAGCAGGGCGGCGAGGCCCTCGCGTCGGCGGTCGGCGACTCCCAGGAGTTCGCGCAGCTGCGCGACTACCGGCCCGGAGATCCGCTCCGCAACATCCACTGGCGCAGCTGGGCCCGCACCGGCAAGCCGGTGGTGAAGGAGTTCCACGACGAGTACTTCGATCGCAACGCGCTCGTGCTGGACACGTTCGCCCCCGCCGGGGCGGCGTTCGAGGACGCAGTGAGTGTCGCCGCCTCGTTCGTCACCGCGGACTGGGGACCGGACAGCCTGCTCGACCTGCTGTTCGTCGCCCCCGAGGCGGTGCGCTACACCGCCGGGCGCGGTGTGGGCGCGACGAGCGGCATGCTGGAACTGCTCGCGTGCGTCGAGCCCTGCCCCCCGGCCCAGTTCGCGGCGCTCGCCAACCTCGTGCTGGGCCATGCCGGCCGCATCTCGGCGGCGATCTGCGTGCTGCAGGCGTGGGACCGGCCGCGCCAGGCGCTGATCGGGCGGCTCCTCGCCGAGCGTCGCCCGGTCCTCGCGCTGGTGGTGACCGAGCCGGGCGTCGCGCTGGAGCCCGGCCCGCTGGCGGGCGCGCCGCACCGGCTCGTCGCGGTTCCCGCAGGCGCCGCCGCCGCCGCGCTCGCACGCATCGACGGCCGGGCGCTGTCCGCGTGACGCTGCGCGCGCCACCCCTGTTGATCGGCGCCGCGCTCGCGTTCTGGGGCTGGCAGACCGGGCACCTGCAGTCGGCGCTCCTGATGGCCGCGCTGCTCGAATCGGCGCGCCTCACGCCGTGGCGCTGGGAGGTCAGCGACACCGACTTCAACCGCATCGCCGATTTCTCCAGCGTGGCCTTTGCGGTGCTGGTCGTCTGGCAGTTCTCCAACCGCGGCGTGCACGGCATCTACGCTATCCTCGAGCTCGCGCCGTGGGTGCTGTTCCTGCTGCTCGCCGCCCAGGTCTACAGCCGTCGCGGCGCGGTGCGCCTGAGCGCACTGGTGGTGAGCCTGCGCACCCGCCCGGGCGAGGCGCCCCGCAGCGACGATCGCGATGTCGATCTCGGCAGCGCCTACGTGCTCGCCTGCCTCCTCGCCGCCTGCACCGGGGGCGGCGGCGCCTGGTACTTCGCGGGCGTGGCGTCGCTGCTCGCCTGGCTCCTGTTTCCCGCCCGCCCGCGCCGCTACCCCGTCGCGCTGTGGCTCGCGCTGCTCGGCGTGGCCGGAGCATGCGGCTGGGCCGGCCAGCGCGGCGTGCGTGAGCTGCAGTATCTGGCCGAGCGCCTGGTGCTCTCGATCATGGGCGACATGGCCGCCGCCGAGACCGACCCCACGCGGGCCACGACCGCCATCGGTGCGATCGGCCGTCTGAAGTTCTCCGACCGGGTGGTGCTGCGCGTGCGGCCGGACACGCCGCTGCGCGAGCCGCTGTACCTGCGCGAGGCCGCCTACGACCGCTTCGAGTACGGCAACTGGAAGACCACGCGCGCGGCGTTCACCGCCGTCGATGCCCTGCCGGGACGCGCCGTCTGGCCGCTCGGCGAGCCCGCGCCGCACCCGCGCTCGGCGACGATAGTCGTGCCGTTCCGCGAGGAGCGCGGCGTGCTGCCACTGCCCTACGGCACCACCCGGATCGAGGCGTCCGCGGGCCTGGAGCTGCAGCGCAACGCCTACGAGGCGATCACGCTGGAGGTTCCGCCCGGGCAGGTGCGCGTGCGGGTGGACTTCGATCCCGACGCCCTGCCGCGCGGCGCCCCCGCCGAAGGCGAAAGCGAACTGCCGGGCAACTACCGCGACGACTTCATGCAGATCGCACTCGAACTCGGGCTGCCCGGACGTCCCGCCGGAGAGGTGCTGGCCCGGGTCACCGGTTTCTTCGCGCGCGACTTCCGCTACAGCCTGGGGCGACGCGGCACCTGGCCCGGTCGCCTGCCGCTCGCGACGTTCCTGCGCCGCGACCGCGCCGGCCACTGCGAGTACTTCGCCGCCGCCACGACGCTCCTGCTGCGTGCGGGTGGCGTGCCCTCGCGCTACGTCGTCGGCTATGTCGTCAACGAATGGAGCCCCCTCGAGCGCGCCTGGGTCGCGCGCGCCCGGCATGCGCATGCCTGGGCGGAGGCCTGGGTCGACGAGCGCTGGCGGATCGTCGACACGACGCCGGCGATCTGGGCGGACTACGAGGAATCGCAGCGTTCCGGCCTGCAGGGGTTCTACGATCTATGGTCATGGACCGCGTACCAGCTCGGCCGGATCCGCGACGGCGACTCGCCGCTGTCCCGCTGGTACGGCTGGCTGCTGCTGCCGCTGGCCGGTCTCCTTGCCTGGCGCCTGTCGCGCCGCGAGCGCGTGCAGCGCGACCGCGGCCAGGGGCGCCGCCCGCCGCCCGGCCCGGGGCTCGACTCCGAGTTCGCCGCCCTCGTTGCCCGCCTCGCGGCGCGCGGCGTTGCGTTGCGGCCCGGCGAACCCCTCGGGGCGTGGATCGAGCGCGTTGCCCGCGCCGGTGTCGCACCGGCGGCGCTCCCGGCCCTGCGCACGGGCCTGCGCCTGCATTACCGCCTGCGATTCGACCCGCGCGGCCTCGACCCCGGTGAGCGGGCGGCACTGGCGCACGAGGTCGAGGCGGCGCTGCGCGGGCTCTGACCCGGCCACCGCCGTGACGCCCCGCCCACTCAACCGGACCGCTGCCCCTGCTGCTCGCGCCAGACGGCGGGGGTCAGTCCGAACCAGCGCCGGAACGAGCGCGTGAAGCTCGCCGCATCGCGGTAGCCCAGGGCCGTCGCGATGTCGTGCACACGCAGGTTCGCGTTTGCGAGCAGTTCGCGCGCGCGCTGCTGCTGCACCTCGTCGACGATGGCCTGGTAGGTGGTGCCCATGGCGCGCAGCCGGCGGATCAGCGTGCGCGAGGACATGTGCATCCGGTCGGCGAGCTTCTCGAGCGTCGGCGGCGCCTGGCCGCGCATGCCGGCGTCGATCAGCTCGAACACCGACTGCCGCACGGCCACGAGCGTCACGCGTTCGCGGCCGAGGCGGTACAGCTCCTCCAGGCGCCGCAGCGAGGCATTCCAGGTGCGCTCGTCGTAGTCCGGATTCTCGATCGCGCGCCAGGCAGCCGGAATGCCGAAGGCGTTGCGCGGCGCGTCGAACTCGACCGGGCAGCGGAACACGGACGAGTACTCCGGCACGTACTCCGTGCGCGGATAGCGCAGCTCCAGCCGCGCGGCGTCCATGGGCCCGAAGTAGTGCATCTGCACGTACTCGTGCATCACCAGCAGCGGGATCTCGACGAACGCCGCGCGCGTCGGACCGAAGTCGATGAGCTCGGTGAGCTCGCAGCGGAAGCGGCCGGCCTCGTCGAACGACTGCCAGTGAAAGTACGGCACGCGGCTGGGCATGTAGCGGACGTAGACGTCGAGGCCGTCGCCGAGCGTGGGGGCGCTGAGCCATGCGATCGTCACCGGCCCGTGGAAGTGCTCGGCCATGCGCTGCGCGAACCGCAGGTGCCACCCGGGGCGCGCCCCGAAAGCCAGGACGTTGCCGACGCAGCGCAGCGTCTGCGCGACGGTGACCGGGCCGGCGCAGCCGTGCGGGCCCGACGCGGGCAGGCCAGTGCCGGCCGTCACGGCCGCCCAGTCCCCGAACTCCTGCGCGAGGCGCTTGATATACGAGATCGGCATCGGCAGCCCCCGGACCGCAGCCGCCTCGTCGACGGGGTTGTCATGTAAAGACTGCGAGGCTGTCATCTGCACCGCTCCCGCGCGCGCACCGGCCCGCACTAGGCTGCACGGCAATATCGGCAATCCGCGGTTCCGCCGCAATGCGGCAGTGCAGCGCAAGCCGTTCACGAGCAGGGCCGGGAGCCCGCAGGGAGAGTCGCAGATGAATGCCGCCGTCGAGTTCGACCCCGCCACCATCGATCGGTCCGGGCTGCGCCAGCCGCGCGTGGCCATCATCGGGAGCGGCATGTCCGGCATGCTGACCGCCATCCGGCTGCGCGAGGCCGGCATCACCGACTTCACGATCTACGAGAAGGGCGACCGCGTCGGCGGCACCTGGCGCGACAACACCTACCCGGGCCTGGCGTGCGACGTGCCCGCGCACATGTACACGTATTCGTTCGAGCCGAACCCGGACTACAGCCACCGCTACGCGCGCGGGCCGGAGATCCAGAAGTACTTCGAGCGCATCCCCGCCAGGTACGACCTGCTGCCCCACATCCGCTTCAATGCCGAGGTGAAGACGGCCCGTTACGACGACCACGGCCACTGGCTGGTCGAGACCGCCGATGGCGAGACCGCGACCTACGACTTCCTGTTCGCGGCGACCGGCGTGCTGCACCACCCGAGCCACCCCGACATCCCCGGCCTCGAGACCTTCGCCGGCGCGAAGTTTCACACCGCGCGCTGGGACCACTCGGTGGATTTGAACGGCAAGCGCGTCGGCATCATCGGCACCGGCTCGACGGCCGTGCAGATCTTCCCGGAACTGGTCGACGTGGCGAGCCGCGTGTCGCTGTTCCAGCGCACGCCGCAGTGGGTGTTCCCGCTCCCCGACCGGCCCTTCGCCGAGGGCGAGAAGGAGCGGCTGCGCGGCCGCCCCTGGCTGGCGAAGCTCATCCGCGACTTCTGGAGCCTGGTGTTCGAGCTGACCTTCGCGCGGGCGGTCATCGGCAATCCGCTGCTGCTGAAGTTCGTGGCCCGGATGTGCCGCTGGAACCTGGACACGCACGTGCGGGATCCGGACTTGCGCCGCGCGCTCACGCCGACCTACCAGGCGGCCTGCAAGCGCCTCATCTTCTCGTCGAACTTCTATCCCGCGTTCGACAAGCCGGCCGCGAACCTCGTCACGACCGGCATCGAGCGCATCGAGGCCGGCGGCGTGCGCACGAACGACGGCCAGCTCCACGAACTGGACGTGCTGGTGCTCGCCACCGGCTTCAAGGCACACAACTTCTGGCGCCCCATGGCGCTGACCGGCAAGGGCGGCATCACCGTCGAGCAGGCGTGGGCGAACGGCGCGCACACCTACCGCTCGGTGACGATGCCGGACTTCCCGAACTTCTTCATGCTGATCGGCCCCAACAGCCCGATCGGCAACTACTCGCTGATCACGATCGCCGAGATCCAGGTCGACTACATCCTGCAACTCGTGCGCCTGTGGCAGACGGACCAGTGCGACATCGTCGAAGCGAAGCGGGAACCGACGCGCCAGTTCAACGCGGCGCTCAAGGCCGCGATGAAGGGCACCGTGTGGGTCACCGGCTGCCAGAGCTGGTACCTCGACCAGAACGGCGATCCGGCCATGTGGCCGTGGACCTTCGGACGGTTCCGCCGCGAGATGCGAGCGCCGGAACTGACCGCGTTCCGGCTCGAGCGGCGCAGCGGCAGGACCGCGGCGGCGGACGAACAGCGCCGACCGCTCGCCGCCTGAGTCTGGACCCGCACCGCCCGTTCCGATCCGGGCGGTGGTGTGCAGTGCGCTGCCGTCGCGATGGGTCCCGCGGCGGCGCAGTGGTCCGCTCCGCGCGACCGTCACCCGGCCGCGGCGATCCCCGCGGCGACGTGTCCCGCCCAGGCCGCGGTCGTGATGGCCGGCGGCACGCCGGTCGCCCGTGGCAGCGCCGCCATGTCGGCGACGAACAGGCCGGGGTGGCCGAACACCTGTCCGTGGCCGTCGATGACGCCGCGCTGCTCGCCATCGGCGACGCAGGCCCCGCCCATCGGATGCGCCGTCGAGGGCCGTGCGGGACCGGGCAGGAACCCCCGCCCGCTCGCCATCGCAATGCGTTCCTGCATTGCCCGCAGGCGGCGGAAGATGGCCTGCCGCCCGTCGAAGCGAATCGCGAGCGCGCGGCCGGCCAGGGTCACGGTGCCATCGCTGGAATCCGGTCCCATCCCGACCACGAGGACCGCGCCACGTACGCCCGCGCGCAGGCGCGCCGGCAGCAGGCCGGGCACGCCGATACCGTTCAGCGGGCACAGCACCACGTACGTACCCTCCCCCTCGTCGGTCATCTCGACCCGGCCGAGGCACGGCGTCGCCCGGGCGAGATCGCGCGCCGTGTGACCGAGGCGCCAGATCCCGACGACGTCGCCGTTGCCGCTGAACCGCTCGCCGAGCATCGGCAGCCCGCGCAGGCTGCCCGCCGCTCGCGCTGCCAGCAGCAACCGCAGCGTATTGAGGGTGCCGGCCGCCACCACGACCCGGTCGGCGGCGAACCCGCGCGTTGCCCCCAGGCGATGATCGAAAGCCTCGACCCGCCAGCGTGCGGCGCCGGCCTGCGCCGGCGCGATGGCCAGGCATTCGGTCTCCGACTCCACGCGCAGCCCCTGCATCATCGCCGGTCGCAGCAAGGCCTCGTCGAGCGTCCGCTTGCCGCCGCCCGGGCTCCCCGTCACGCCACATCCTGACCAGTCGGCCCCCGTGTCGCCCGGTCGCAGGCCGAGCGCCGGCTGCGCGGTGGCTGCCGCCGGTCGCAGCAAGGGACAGGGTGCGAGCACCTCCGCAAGCTGCGCGACCATCGCCTCGGGGGAGCCCGGCCGGTGCGATCCGAGCCGCGCGAGGATCCAGTCGTAGTGCGGCGCGAGCGTCGCGTCGCAAACGCCGTCGGCGACGCCGTCCCAGTAGCCGGTGCCGGCCAGCGATACAGTGATCGCCGTGTAGACGTGGCTGCCCCCGCCCACGTTGGACGTGCACATGGCGGTGACGTCGCCGCCATCGAAGAGCTCGAGGTAGCCGCGCCGGTTGCAGCGCAGGCGGGCACCGGCCCGCGCGACGTTGACGCCGTACAACCCGTGGGTGAGCAGGCGGGCGCCGCGCGGGAGGGGCGCGGTCGCGTCGTCGGGCAGGTCGGCGTTGTGGACCGTGCGGCGCCACGGGCCCCGCTCGAGCAGCGTGACCCGGGCACCCGCCTCCACCAGCCGCGCCGCGACTGTCGCTCCGCCGAAACCGCTGCCGATGACCAGGACGTCGGTCGTCTCCATAGCGGCGGCGCCGGGCGTCAGCCCCCCGCTGCGTAGTACGGCGAGCGCATCGACACGCAGGCGTCGCGCACGACCTCGGCGTCGAACAGCTTCGTCGTCAGCGTCGTGTCCATGCGCCTGGCGGTCGGCACGAGCATCCCATCGATGCAGGCCCGGGCCTGCTCGGCGGTCTCGAAGTGATAGAAGCCGCCGAGGCTGTTGTTGCCGCGGCCGCTCAGCCAGGTCTTGGAAATGAGCCCCGGGAACTTGTCCATCTCGCGCTCCGTCGCCATGAAGTCGAGCTCGCCGAACGGCTTGCAGGCCTGGAACTCCACGTACAGGAACACCTTGGTCATGGCGAGCGCCTTCTCAGGAATCGATGGTTTCCGACATTGCATGCCGACACGCGTCTGGCCTGCGCGCAGCCGCGCATCCGATGATAGGGCAACGGCGGAAGCGTGGCGACCGCGGCAACGCGGCCGCCGGCGAGGGTCGGCACAGGGCCGGGCCGCGGCCCGGCGACGGCGCGGGCCGTGACCTCAGCGGCCGCGCGACCCGAACGCACCCGCGCCGGCAAGGGTCGCGAACGCGACGGCGTCGATTCCGAGCACGCGCTCGAGTACAGGGCGGGTATGTTCTCCGAGGGCACCGACGACCGGCCGGGCCTCGCAGGCGACATCCGCGAACCGGAACGGCGGGTTCACGACCACGTAGTCCCCGCGCCCGTCCGCGAGCGCGGCAAAGGAACCCCGGGCGCGGAGGTGGGCGTCCTGCAGCACCTCGGCCGGCGTCCGGTAGCGGGAACACGGCAGCCCGGCGGTCACGAGTGCTTCCACCACCGCGTCGGTCGTCCGGGTGCAGGCCCAGTCGCCGAGACGGCGCTCGATGGCCGCCACGTTCGCCACGATGCCGGACACCTGCGAGAACACCGGGTCGCTGCACCACTCCGGCCTGCCGATGAGCGGATACAGCGTGAGGTAGTCGCGCGCCGAGACGAGCGGGATCATCACGTGCCCGTCCGCGGTGCGCACGGGCCGGAACACCTTCCGCGTCACCGGCACGGGCGTCTGCGCCTCCTGGATCTGGATGGCGACGAGGCTCAGCATCGACTCGATGAGCGTGGTGTCGATCACCGCGCCGACGCCGTCCCGCTCACGCCGGAGCAGCGCGGTCTGGATCGCGCCGAAGGCGTACACGGCGGCCACGACGTCCGCAATCATGATGTTCCAGGCGGGCGGATCCCGCGCCTCGACCTGGGCCGACATGAAGGCGAGGTCGAAACCCGACAGCGCGTGCAGGATCGGCGCGTAGGCGGCTTGCTGGCTCAGCGCGCCGGCCTGTCCGAATCCCGAGACCGAGCAATACACGAGGCGCGGGTTGCTGTGCGCGAAGCGCGCAGCATCGAGCCCGAGGCGCGTCATCACGCCCGGCCGGAAGTTCTCGATCACCACGTCCGCGCGCTCGATCAGCCGCCGCGCGAGCGCCGCGCCATCGGCCGTCTTGAGATCGAGCGCGATGCACTCCTTGCCGCAGTTGAAGTGCGCGAAGGCACGGCTCACGCCGTCCGGCACCGGCGCGTAGTGGCGCAGGAAGTCCCCGGCGCCCGCCTCCTCGACCTTGATGACCTCGGCGCCACAGTCCGCCAGCAGGCGGCTGCACCACGGCCCGGCCACCAGCGTGCTGAAATCCACGACGCGGATGCCGGTCAGCGGCCGCCGCGGCGCGCCGTCGGCCGACCCGGCGCCGGCCGGTTCGGGTGCCGGTGCCGCCCGCCGCCCGGCGCTCATGCAGCGGTGACCAGTTCGATGACCCGGTCGCGCAGGCGGGTCGGGTTGCCAAACTGAACGGCGTTCGCCCGCGCGCGCTTGTAGTAGAGGTGGATCGGCAGTTCCCAGGTGAAGCCGATCGCGCCGTGGATCTGGATGGCCTCGCTCGTGCAATGGCGATAGGCGTCCGCCGAATAGCTCTTGGCCATGGCCGCGGCCGCCGGACCCTCCGGAGCCGAGTGCTCCAGCGCCCACGCGGCGTAGCAGCCGAGGGCCTTGGCCGATTCCACCTGCATCAGCATGTCGGCGCACCGGTGCTTGATGGCCTGATAGGCCGCAATCGGCTTGCCGAACTGCACGCGTTCTTTCGCGTAGGCCACGCTGCGCAGCAGAACCGCTTCGGCGCCTCCCGCGTTCTCCGCCGCCAGCGCCAGCAGCGCCCGGTCGTTGATCCACGGCCACGCCGCGTCGAACGCGACCGGCAGGGGCTCGCAGATCGCGCCCTCGAACCGGACCGTGCCCACGCGGCGCGTGATGTCCATCCAGGGCAACGCCTCGACCGCGACGCCGCCCTGTTCGCGCTCCACCAGGTAGAGCCCCAGGGCCTGCGACGGGTCCCGGGCGGTGACGATGAAATGCGTCGCCGCATCGGCGTCGATCACGTAGCGCTTGGTCCCGCGCAGGGTGTCGCCAGCGACGACCGACCTCACGCAGAGAGGATCCTCGGCCGACTCGTGCTCGCTCCAGGCGAGGGCCAGCCTGGCGCTGCCGTCGATCATGGCAGGGAAGAGCCGGTGTTGCTGCGCCTCGGCGCCGGCCGCCGACAGTGCGAGCGTCCCCAGGTAGTTCCCGAAGTACGGGCACGGGGCGAGGGCGCGGCCGATCTCCTCGCAGATCACGATCCACTCGACGAGGCCGAGGCCGAGCCCGCCGAACCGTTCGGGCACCACGATTCCCGACCACCCGAGTTCGCACATCTCGCGCCAGAGCCCCGGGTCGTAGGGCGCGTCGAAGCGGACGCCCCGGGCTGCGAGCCGCCCGGGATCGACCCGATCCCGCAGCAGCCGCACGACGCTGTCGCGGAGCATGACCTGATCGGCGTCGAAGGCGAAGTTCATACGGCCTTCCCCCGCGCGAGGGTGTCCTTCCACGGGCGACGCACGTCCGGATCCTCCTCGCGCGGCATGCCGAGCAGGCGCTCGGCGATCTGGTTCTTCATGACCTCGGTCGTGCCGATGCCGAGCGTCACGCCGGGACTGAACCAGATCCCGTAGTTCCACGTCCCGCGCCCGGTCTCGGTCGCCGGCCGCCCCGCGTCCTGCACCAGCCCGCGGGGACCCATGTGCCCGTAGGTCCACATGCCGGCCTCCGCCGTGTCGGCGAACGGCTCGGCTTCCCGCACCAGGCCGCGGGGCCCCATGTGTTCGAGCGCCATGGCCATCACCCGTTGCCCGTGCGGCGCCGACAGCGCCTTCTGGACCGCCGATTCCGGTCCGATCGGTCGGCCCAGCAGCCGGTCGCTCAGGTTGCGGTACTTGAGGAGGCGCAGGATTTCCCCCTCGATGTAGAGCGCCGCCGCCTGCTGGCGCACGACCGGATTGGCAAGGGCGCCGGCCGCGTGCAGGTCCGCGACCAGGTCGCGCGCCGATGGCCCCGTGCCCCAGATCGCACCCGGCTTCGCGAGCGCCACCCGCTCGGTCTGCAACTGCGCCACGGTGACCTTCCAGCCGTCACCCTCGGCGCCGACGCGGTTGGTCGCGGGGATCCGGACGTCGGTGAAGAACACCTGGTTGTATTCGTTCGGGAAACCCGTCATGTCCTCGATCGGCCGCACCTCGATGCCCGGGCTGTGCATGTCGACGATGAACGTCGACAGCCCGCGGTGCTTCGGCGCGTCCGGATCGGTGCGCGCGACGAGGACGCCGACCCGGGCCTCGTGCGCCAGCGACGTCCAGATCTTGGAGCCGTTGACGACGTAGTCATCCCCCTCGCGCCGCGCCTGCGTGCGCAGGCTGGCGAGATCGGAGCCGGCGCCGGGCTCGCTGAACAGCTGGCACCAGATCTCGTCCCCCGACAGCGCCGGCCAGAGGTAGCGATCCTGCTGCGCCCGGCTGCCGTGTTCGACGAGCGAGATGCCGCAATTATTGATCGCGACCGGATTGACCGGGCGCGAGATGCCCGCGCGCTCGAGTTCGGAGTCGATGATGAGGAGCAGTTCGGGCTCCGCGGCGAGTCCCCACGGCGGGGGCCAGTGCGGCACGACGTAGCCCGCCTGCGCCAGTTCCAGCCCGGTGGGAGCCGGGTGCGCGCGGCACCAGTCGCGTACCGCCCGGCGCCTCGGATCGTCTTCTCCCGGCAGATCGAAATCCATTCCTGCCCCCTCGTGGCTGCCAGCGCCCGTCGCCGCTGTCACTCGAACCGCAGGGCCGCAGCGTCGCGGCTCGCGCGCCGGCCGTCCCCACCACGCACCGACCGGCCTCAGGCGGCGGCGCCCTGCTCCCGCGCGTGGGGCTCGCTGCCGTCCAGCCAGTCCGGCCAGCCGGCGGCGCGGTTCTGCGCCCGCGCGAGTTCCCGCTCCTCGGCGCTGGCGAAGCGCAGATCCCACTCCTTCAGGGCGCCCTTGACGATGAAGTTGTGCCAGACGGGCGGGATCAGCGCGGCCAGGAAGCACAGGAACACGTTCGGCATCCGGATCGCGGTCGTGTCCGGCTTCAGCCGATAGTACGGAATGTAGGAGTCGAGATGATGGTCGGCGTGGTTCGTGATCTCGAACGCCACGGGGCGCGTGAGCAGGCCGAGGTGGTTCCAGAGATGCCGGCGCGCGATCGGCCTGCCCTCGACCCGGACGATGCCGTAGTGCTGAAAATAGTTGAAGGACTCCACCCAGAACCGGGCGATG
Source organism: uncultured Gammaproteobacteria bacterium (assembly GCA_964404305.1). GTDB lineage: Bacteria > Pseudomonadota > Gammaproteobacteria > JADZEE01 > JADZEE01 > CAYOJP01. The sequence continues at coordinate 8,171 of CAYOJP010000034.1, read as the reverse complement.
ATCATCGACCCGACCACCGCGCCGACGGCGGCCAGCCCGCCGATCGCGAACACGATGCCCTGGAAGACGACCTGCGCGAGGACCGCCTTCCAGAGCCGGTGCCGCAGCGACCAGCGCCCATAGCCGCGCTTCGCCAGCGCGTCGCTCTCGATGCCCCACGACAGCCGCGTGCTCCGGAGCACCGCGCGCGGCGTGAACGTGTACAGCGACGTGCCGCGGCGGGCCGTGTCCGAGTCCTGCGGCGTGCCGACGTCGATGTGATGGCCGACCGTGTGCCCGATGTTGCGGGTACAGTCGAGATAGCAGACCTGGCTGTACGTACCCACCAGCTGCGGCAGCCAGCCGCGCTGGTGGTACAACTCGTGCGAGGGCGGAACCAGCGCGATCACCGACATCCACGCCACGCTGATGATTCCGCCGACGAGGCTCGCGCCCGCCAGGTGGCCCTGGCCGACGCTCCAGGCCAGCACCAGCACGAGCAGCGGACCGCTGACCGTGCTGAGCCAGATCGGCACGTTCGCGAGCGCCCGGCTGGTGATGCGGCGCTCGGCGAGATCGACCGGCAGCAGCGCGTCGAGCAGCGCGAGGATCGGCAGGGTCGACAGCCCGATCCAGGCAGCCGGACCTCCGCGCACGACGCCGTAAGCCGTCAACAGCTGGAGGCCGAAGGTCGTGTAATAGCGTGCGTAGTCGAGCGTCATCGGATATCTCCCCGGATTGAGTGGCGCGTCGCGGCGACGCGGCACCGGTTCACTGCGGCGCCCGCCGGAACTTCGCGTCCCCGGCGAATACACCGACGATTTCCAGCCAGCGGTCGAACAGGCGCTCGAAACTGCCGGTATCGGCCTCGACCAGCCCCCGGATCGCGAAACCGCGGACCAGGCTCAGCGTCATGGCGAGCAGATCCTCCGCCGTGGTCAACGACCAGCCCGCGTCGATCAATTTCTCCAGCCACGCGCGCTCGACCCGGCCCCGGTGCCGCAGGGTCAACGCGATGAGATCCTGCTTCAACGACTCCTCCTTGCCGCCGGCCATCAGGATGTCCAGCGCCACGCGGAAATGGTCGGAGAAGAAGAACGCCCGCGCGTCGTCTACCAGCGCCCGGAGCGGCTCCTCCCCTGCCTGCAGGGAGGCGACCTGTGCCAGCGATGCGGTCGTGGTCTCCTCGAACGCGTACTCGATGGCCGCCAGCGCGAGGCTGTTCTTGGTGGGGTAATGGTGGAGCTGGGCGCCCTGCGAAACACCGGCCCGCCGGGCAACCGCCGCGGTCCGGAAATTGACGTAGCCCTGATCCCGGATCACCTCGAACGCCGCCTTCGACAGGCGCGCGCGCATGAGCGCCGAGCGTTGGGCCTGGGGGACTCGAACCGGCTGCGTCTGCTCCATGGTGCCTGCCTCTCCCGGTACCGGACACGGCGGGGCGGCCCGCTGCCCTGCCAGACTTAATTTACCGTCTGGTTGGTATGTTATTTCGCTTGCCATCGACAAGTCAAGCGTCTCGAACCGGGTGAATTCGGCCTTATTTTGAGAGGTAACGCCGTTACTCGCGCCACTTTACACGGGAGCGGACCTGGGGTAGCCTTCTTTTACATACCAGCTACACGGTTTTATTCGTTCGCGGCCCACCACTGACGCATCCGCGCGAAGGAGTTCCGATGTCCGCCATCAGCGCCGAAACCGACACCAGTCCGCACGTGGTCGAAGACCGCGAACGCGGCGTGTTCCGCGTGTCCCGCCGCACGTTCGTCGATGCCGGGGTGCTGGCGGACGAGCGCCGCCTGATCTTCGACCGCTGCTGGCTGTACCTGGGCCACGAGTCGGAGATCGCGGAACCGGGCAGCTTCGTGACCCGGGGCGTAGGAGGGCGCGAGCTCATCTTCACCCGCGGCAAGGACGGGGTCGTCCGCGCCTTCTTCAATACCTGCCCGCATCGCGGGGCGCTGGTGTGCCGCGAGAAGCACGGAAAGGCAGCGGTATTCCGCTGCTTCTATCACTCCTGGTCGTTCAACCTGGAGGGCAAGCTTGTCGCGCGCCGGGGCGACGACTGCTACGCCGCCGACGCCCGCGCCGCCGGGCTGCACGATCTGGTGCCGGTGCCCCGGCTCGACCAGCATCGCGGCCTGTACTTCGTGAACTACCAGCGGCAGGGCGAGAGCCTGCGCGACTACCTCGCCGGCGCCGCCGCGTTCATCGACCTCGTCATGGACCAGTCCGCGGCCGGCATGGAGATCGTCGGCGGCACGCAGGAATACAGCGTCGAGGCGAACTGGAAGCTCCTGTGCGAGAACAGCTACGACGGCTACCACGGCATTCCGACACACTCGACGTACTTCGACTACCTCGAGAGCCGCGCCGGCCAGATGGTCAGCCGCAATCTCAGTACCGGCCAGCCCCACGACCTCGGCAACGGCCACGCCGCCGTCGAGTACGGCGCGCCGTGGGGGCGCCCCGTCGCCCTCGCCGTCCCTGCCTGGGGCGACGACGGCGCGCGGGAGGTCGCGGCCATCCGGGCGGGCCTGGACAGCCGCTTCGGGACCGAGCGCGCCGAGCGCATGTCGACCCTGAACCGCAACCTGGTCATCTTTCCCAACCTGGTGATCAACGACATCATGGCGATCACCATCCGTACCTTCTTCCCGGACGGACCGGGCCGCAACCTGGTCAACGCCTGGGCCCTCGCGCCGAAGGACGAATCGCCGGCCATGCGCGAACGACGCCTGTTCAATTTTCTCGAGTTCCTCGGGCCGGCCGGCTTCGCAACGCCGGACGACTGCGAAGCGCTCGCCCTGTGCCAGCGCGGCTACTCGAACCTAGCGGAGGCCGGCTGGAACGACATGTCGAAGGGCATGCTGAGCCCGGAGCCGAAGATCGACGACGAGGTGCAGATGCGCGCCTTCTGGCGCGAGTGGGACCGCCGGATCTCGGAGGCGCGCCGATGAGCCTGCCCGCGGCAGTACATACACTCACCGTGACGCGTGCGGAACTGGAGGATTTCCTGTTCCACGAAGCGGCGCTGCTCGATGACTGGCAGCTCGACGAATGGCTGGCCCTGTTCAGCCCCGGGGCACGCTACCTCGTCCCGGAAGCGGGCGCGCCGGACGACGCCGATCCGGCCACCACCCTGTTCTACATCGCCGACGACTACCACCGGCTGACCCAGCGCGTCCGGCGCCTGAAGTCGACCGCGGCCCATGCCGAGTTCCCGCACTCGCGCTGCCGCCGCCTGGTCGGCAACGTCCGCATTCTCGGGGGCACGGACGCCGAGTTCCGGGCGACCTCCAACTACGTGACGTATCGCAGCAAGATGGGCGAGACCCAGACCTACTTCGGGCACCACGTCTACGTGCTGAAGCGGATCGACGGCGCCATCTCGATCCTGAAGAAGACCTCGTTCATCGACGCCGACGACCTGCGTGCGCAGAACAAGGTCAGCATCATCCTCTGAGCCACCGACACCGGGACGATCGCATGAGCACGGATTTCCGTTACCGCCGCCTCGGCTACGTGACCCTCAACGTCACCGATCTCGGGCGGTCGGCCGCGTTCTACGAGTCACTGGTCGGCCTGCAGCCCGCGGGCGAAGGACCGCGCGGCGAACGGCTGTTCCGCTGCAGCGCCAGGCATCACGACGTCGTACTGCAGACCGCGCCCCGTGCCGGACTGCGGCGGATCGGCTGGGAAATGGAATCGCACGAGGACCTCGGGAAGCTGCAATCCCGGCTCGTGGAGTTGGGCCTGCCCGTCCGGCCGGTGCCGGCCGACGAATGCGCGGCGCTCGGGCTCGAGCAGGCGTTTCGCACCACCGAGCCGCACACCGGCGCGACGTTCGAGTACTACGCCAGCATGTCCGCCGCCGCGCCGTTCGCCCCGACCGTGACGAAGATCGCCCGGCTGGGCCACGTCGTCCTCGCGACCGCCGACCACGCGGCGTGCGAGCGGCTGTTCCTCGACCAGCTCAACTACCGCGCCTCGGACCGGGTCGAGGGCGCCGTCACGTTCATGCGCTGCTTCCCGAATCCTCTGCACCACTCGTTCGGGCTCGCGAACGCGCGCTCGAACCGGCTGCACCACGTGAACTTCATGGTCACGGACATCGACGACATCGGCATCGCGCTGCACCGCTTCCGCAAGCACGGCGTGCCGATCGTATACGGCCCGGGACGGCATCCGCCGTCGGACTCGATATTCCTGTACTTCCTCGATCCCGATCAACTGACGCTGGAGTACAGCTTCGGCATGGAGGAGTTCCCCGAACGGACGCCGCGGCCGCCGCGCTTGCTGCCCATGAGCCTCGAGTCGCTCGACTACTGGGGCGCGGAGCCGGACCCGATGTTCGCTGCGAACGGCGCGATCGAACCGGTGACGGGCTGACGCCACGATGCGCGGGCTGAACGGCAGGGCCGCGATCGTCACCGGCGCCAGCGCCGGCATCGGCCGGGCCATCGCGGAGCGGCTGGGCGCAGAGGGGGTCCGCCTCGTGCTCGCCGATCTGAACGAGGACGTCCGGGGGCTCGCCGCGGATCTGCCGGCGCAGGCCACCGCTTTCGTCGGCGATCTGAGCCGCGAGCAGCCGGTCCGCGAGCTGGTGGCCCTCGCGCAGGCATCCTTCGGCACAATCGACATCCTCGTCAACAACGCCGGTGGCGGCGTCATCCGGCCGTTCCTGCAGCACACGCCCGACACGCTGCGCCAGACGATCGACCGCAACCTGTGGACCGCGCTGTGGTGCTGCTACGCCGTGCTGCCGGTGATGGTCGCGCAGGGCTACGGCCGCATCGTCAACATCGGCGCCGACTCGGTGCGCAACGGCCTGCCCGAGCACGCCGCGTACAACGCGGCCAAGGGCGGCGTGCACGCGCTGACGACCGGGCTCGCGCGCGAGTTCGCGACCAGGGGCATCACCGTCAACACGGTCGCGCCGTGCATGGTCGCGACGCCCGCCGTGCGCAAGCTCATCGCCGAGGGCAGCCCGTGGATCAGGCAGTTCGCCGACGTCATCCCCATGGGCCGGCCGGGCGAGATGGAGGAAGTGGCGTCCATGGTCGCCTACATCGCGAGCGACGAGGCGGCGTTCGTCACCGGCCAGGTGATCAGCGTGAACGGCGGCAGCACGATGCTGTGACGGCCGGCCAGCGCGCCCGCCGGCGCGTGCCGACCGCCGCCCCGGAGCACCGCCGATGACCGCTTCCCGAGCGCAACTGATCGACGTGCACACGCACGTCGTGCCACGCGAATTCCCGCCGAATCCGTCCCCGGCCACGAACGCACGCTGGCCCTGCATGTGCATGCGGGGCGACCGGCGGGCGACGATCGAGATCGGCGGCCAGCCCTTCCGGGAACTGGACGCCCGCTCGTGGGACGTGGAGGCGCGGCTTGAAACCATGGATCGCGACGGCGTGGCGGCGCAGGTGCTGTCGCCGATGCCGGAACTGCTCTCGTACTGGTTCGAGCCGGCCGACGCGCTGGCCATGGTCCGGCACGTCAACGGTACGCTGGCGGAGATGGTCGCGCGCGGCAACGGGCGCTTCCACGCCCTCGGGATGGTGCCGTTGCAGGCGCCGGAACTGGCGGCCGCGGAGCTGTCGCGGTTGCGGGACGACGGCTTCGCCGGCGTCGAGATCGGCAGCAACGTCGGCGGCGTCGTCCCCGGCGATGTGCGCTTCCACGAGTTCTACGCCGAAGCGGAGCGGCTGGATCTGGCGCTGTTCGTGCACGCCCTGCACCCGGTGGGTGCCGAGCGGCTCGCGGCCTTTCCCGATCTGGTGCCCTATGCGGCGTTCCCGCTCGACACCGGGCTGGCGGCGATCTCCCTCATCCGCGCCGGCGTCCCCGAGCGCCACCCGCGTTTGCGCTTCGGCTTCAGCCACGGCGGCGGCGCCGTCGTGCCGCTCGTGCACCGGCTGCACAAGGGCTGGGAAATGAGCGACGGCTTCGGCGGGCGCCTGCCGCGACCGCCGCGCGACTACGCGCAGGCGTTCTTCTACGACAGTCTCGTGTACGACGCGGGCTGGCTCGGCTACCTGCTCGACCACCTCGCACCCGGGCGGATCTTCCCCGGTTCGGACTATCCCTACGCGATCGAGCAGACCGACCTGGCGGGCTTCCTCCGCGGCGTCGGGCACGCGGCCGCCGACGCCTTGCTGGCCGACGCGGCGCGGCGCTTTCTCGGCCTGTCCTGACCCGGTCGCGGGCAGCAGCCGGCCCTCACTGCCGGCGCAGCCCGTGGCTGCCGTCGAGGAACTTGTCGAAGTGGATGTTGGCGGGCCGCAGGCCGAGCGCGGTCAGGCTCGCGATTGCGGCGTCGATCATCGGCGGCGGACCGCAGAGGTAGGCCTCCGTGTCGTCGCCGGCCAGCGCCTTCGCGTGCGCTGCGAGCGGCTGCGTGACCAGCCCGCGCTCGCCGTGCCACGCGCTGTCGGCCGGCTCGTCCGCCAGCACCGGCACGAAGCTGAAAGCCCCGTTCCAGGCGCGGGCGACGGCGTCGATCTCGTCCAGCGCGTAGAGGTCGGCCGCGGTGCGCGCCCCGAACAGCACCACGCACGGGCGCCCGACGTGCCGGGCCGCCGCGTCGTGCAGGATCGACAGCAGCGGCGCGAGGCCGCTGCCCCCGGCGACGCCGATCATCGGCGCGCGGCTGTCGCGCAGCCAGAAGTTCCCGGAAGGCGCGTGGACTTTCAGCGGGCTCGCGTCGAGCTTGCCGGCGAAGAGCAGGTCCGTGAACGCGCCACCCGGCACGTGGCGGATGATGAACGCCACGCGCCGGTCACCCCCCGCCGACGGCGGGACCGCGAACGAATAGGCCCGCGCGCCCCACACCCCGTCGACGCTCAGGTGCGCGTACTGGCCGGCGTCGAACTCCATCGGCCGATCGAGTTCGACCGTGACCCGCCGGATGTCGCGGGTCAGCTCCCGCACCTCGACGATCCTGCCGGCGAAATCCGCGGCCGGATGCAGGTGCTTGTCGGCGAGGCCGGGGACCTCCAGCGTGACGTCGGTCCGGGCCGCGGCCTGGCAGGCGAGAATCACGCCGTTGCGCAGCTCTTCGCCTTCCAGCACATATGCGAAATTGGAGATCTCGCGGATCTTCCCGGCGAGCAGGCGGCACTTGCAGGACCCGCAGGTGCCGACCGTGCAGCTATGCGGGAACGCGAGCCCCTGCGCGAGCGCGGCCTCGAGGATCGATTGGCCCGACTGCACGGTGAATTGGCGGCCGGCGGGCTGCACCGTGACCGTGTGCTCGGCAGTACCGAACAGTTTCTGCAGCAGTCCCACGCCCAATTCTCCCCAACGTTCGGCGCCGCGGGCGACCACGGCGCGTGCTGCGGCTCCATCCCCACCAGTGTAATCGCCAACCGGATGCAGACGAAGGGCGGGAACACAGCGGCACGCGCGCGCCGCTGCGCCGGGCGCGCGGCACGAAGCGCCGGGATCAGAGCAGGAAATCGGCCGCCGTCAGCGTGACGATGCCTGCCAGCTCGATCGTGAAATCGGCGTTGCCGTCGCCGTTCACGTCGCCCTCGACGATCGTCTTGTCGCTGGCGGTGCCGGCAAGGTTCTGCTGCAGGTAGTGGAGCTGGCCGGCCACCTTGGTGAAGGCGCCCTTGCCGATGAAGCTGAAGGCGTTGTTGCCGGCGACCGTCGTGCGCGCGTCGAGGGTGGACAGGTCGATGTCATCGGTGAGGTGCTTGAAATCGGTGATCCGGTCCCGGGTGCTGCCCGTCTTGCCCGACTCGGACAACGCGTCGAAGTCGAAGATGTCGCGATCGGCGCCGCCGGTGAGGACGTCGCGCCCGGCGCCGCCCACGAGACGATCGACGCCGAGGTTGCCCCTCAGCACGTCGTTGCCGCCGAAGCCCCGCACCGTGTCGTTGCCGAACATCCCGTCGAGCACGTTGGCGCCCTTGTTGCCGTCGATGACGTTCGCCTGATCGTTGCCCTCGGCATCCAGGCCGGCCACGCCCAGCAGCCGCACCGACACCGCGCCCGCACCGAGGACGATGTCGGCGGAGGACAGGATCTGGTTGTCGCCGAGCAGGTCGACCTTGACGTTGCCACCGGCCGTCTGCGTGTTGACGCTGCACACGACATCCGCGGCCAGCCCGCCGCCGGTGAACGTGATCTCGCAGGCGCCCGCCGACAGTCCGACGGCGTAGCCGCCGGCGGTCGCGGTG
>CAYOJP010000033.1:0-21138 GCA_964404305.1 uncultured Gammaproteobacteria bacterium | reverse complement strand
GACCCGCTCGAGTACGTCCCTGTAGCGCTCGGTCGCGCGCGTCCTGCGCGCTCACCGTCGCCGCGGACCCGCCCGGCATCGGCGCCGGTCGGAGTGATGGACATTTCCGCTCTGCTGTCTAGACCCGCAGCAGCGTGATCGTCGGCGAGTTCAGGTGCGGGTCGGCGTCGAAGCCGCGCACCAGGACGATGTACTGACCGGCTTCCGCCAGCCCGAGCTCCACCGCCACCCGGCGGGCGATGTGATTGGGATTCTCGCTGCCGACGCCGCCTGCGAGCACCGGGATCGCGCCCCAGCACAGCGCCAGCCGCCGGCAGACGGCGGCACTTCCGGAGACGACCACGACCGGCGCCGCCGGGCGCGCGGCGGTCATGGTCACGGCCGACCTGCCGCCGTGCGAGAGCACCAGCACCGCGCGTGCCGACAGATCCTTCACCAGCTTCGCTGTCGCATCGGCCACCGCGTCGCCGAACGGCACCGGCCCGTCGGTCCGCTCCGGGCTCGAGCGCAACCCGCCCGAACCCTGGTGCCAGAAGTAGGCTTCGGTCTGCTTGGCGATTCGCGCCATGATCTCGACCGCGCGGACCGGGTGTGCGCCGCTCGCCGTCTCCGCCGACAGCATGACCGCATCGGCGCCGAGCGCGACCGCGTGCGAGACGTCGGTGACCTCGGCGCGCGTGGGGCGCGGGTTCTCGATCATCGATTCGAGCATCTGCGTGGCGACGATGACCGGCTTGTTCGCGGCCCGGGCCAGATCGATCAGCTGGTGCTGCGCGGCGGGCACCTGCTCCGGGTTCAGCTCCACCCCCAGGTCGCCCCGCGCAACCATGATGCCGTCGGCGGCGGCCATGATCTCGGCGCCCGCGGCGAGCGCCTCGGGTTTCTCGATCTTGGCGATGATCGACGCGCCGCCGCCCGCGGCATTCACGAGCGCCCGCAGCTCGGCCAGGTCGGCAGCGCGCCGCACGAAGGACAGGGCGATGAAGTCCACGCCCAGCTCGAGCGCGAAGGCCGCGTCGACGCGATCCTTGTCGGTGAAGGCGGGCGCCGAGACGACGACGCCCGGCAGGTTGATGCCCTTGTGGTCGGACAGCGTGCCGCCATGCACTACCATGCAGCGCACGTCATCGCCCGCGATCGCCTCCACGCGCAGTTCCATGGCGCCGTCGGCGAGCAGTATGCGATCGCCGGGCCGGACGTCGGCCGCGAGCGCCTGGTACTGGGAGGGTATGAGGCCCGGTTCGCCCGCGACATCGCGGGTCGTCACCGTTACCGTGGTACCGACGGCCAGTTCGATCGGCCCGCCGGGAAAGCGACCGCAGCGGATCTTCGGGCCGCACAGGTCCGCCAGCAGCGCGACGTGGCGCCCGAGCCGGCCGGCGACCTCGCGGACCGTGTCTGCCAGCGCGCGGTGGACCGCGTGGTCGCCGTGCGACATGTTGAGCCGGACGACGTCCACGCCCGCCTCGACGAGGCGGCGGATGACGTCCGGTTCGCGGCTCGCGGGCCCGAGGGTCGCGACGATCTTCGTGCGGCGGTACTTGAGCAGGTTGAACTCGGTGACGATGGTCACTGCCGGCCTCCCGGTGCGTCCGGGCCATTAGGCCCGCAAAGCCGGACCGCCCGCAAGCGAGGCAGGCCCGTCAGCCGGCAAACGCGATCGCGACGACCTCGCGGTAGTGGCGCACGAAATGCGCGAGCACGCCCTTGCGCACGTGGTCCGGCAATTCGTCCCAGTCGCGCTCGTTCGCCTGCGGCAGGATCAGCTCCCGCAGCCCGTTGCGGCGCGCGGCGATCACCTTCTCGCGGATCCCGCCGACCGGCAGCACCCGCCCGGTCAGCGTCAGCTCGCCGGTCATGGCCAGCGGGCGGGCGAGCCGGGCGCCGCGCGCGAGCGACAGTAGCGCCGTCGCCATGGTGATGCCGGCGCTCGGGCCGTCCTTCGGCGTGGCGCCTTCGGGCACGTGCAGGTGCACCAGCGCGGCGTCGAAGAAATCCTTCGGCGCGCCGTACCGCTCGAGGTTGCCGGTCACGTAGCTCGCCGCGATCTCGGCGGATTCGCGCATGACCTCCCCGAGCTTGCCGGTCAGCTTGAACCCGCGCGCGGCGCGGTGCACGAGCGCGGCTTCCACGTCGAGCGTCGCGCCGCCGAGCGGCGTCCAGGCGAGGCCGGTCGCGACGCCGATGCCCGTGCCCGGCCGCTCGCCGCGGAACAGCGGCGCTCCCAGATACTCCTCGAGGTCGGCGGGTCCGACGCGGACCCGGCGCCGCGGCGCCCCCAGCAGCTTCACCACCGCCTTGCGCGAGATGCGGCCGAGCTGCTTCTCCAGGTTGCGCACGCCGGCCTCGCGGGCATAGCCGTCGATGATGCGACGCAGGGCCGCATCGCTGATCGCGGCCTGGCCCGCCTTGATGCCGGCCCGCTCGCGCACCTTCGGCCACAGGTGCCGGCGCGCGATGCGCAACTTCTCCTCGGCGATGTAGCCGGGCAGCCGGATCTGCTCCATCCGATCGAGCAGGGCCCCGGGGATCGTGTCGAGCTGGTTCGCGGTACACACGAACAGCACCTTGGACAGGTCGAAGCGCACGTCGAGGTAGTGGTCGAGGAAGTCGGCGTTCAGTTCCGGGTCCAGAACCTCGAGCAGCGCCGAGGCCGGATCGCCCTGGTAGGAGCTGCCGATCTTGTCGACTTCGTCCAGCATGATCACCGGGTTGGCGGTGCCCGCCTCGCGGATCGCCTGGATGAACTTGCCGGGCATGGCGCCGATATAGGTGCGGCGATGGCCCTTGATCTCGGCCTCGTCGCGCATCCCGCCGAGCGAGAACCGGTAGAAGCGGCGGCCCAGGGCCGTGGCGATCGAGCGGCCGACCGAGCTCTTGCCGACGCCCGGCGGTCCGACCAGCAGCAGGATCGAGCCGGCCACCTCGCCCTTGAACGCACCGACCGCGAGGAACTCGACGATGCGTTCCTTCACGTCCTCCAGGCCGTCGTGATCGCGGTCGAGGATCGCGCGCGCGGCGGCGAGATCGAAGCTGTCCTCCGAGTGCCGGCCCCAGGGCAGCGCCGTCAGGGCGTCGAGGTAGTTGCGAGTGACGGCATACTCCGGCGAGCCGGTTTCCAGGAACGAGAACTTCTGCAGCTCCTCGTCGATGCGGCCCTGCGCATGGGGCGGGACCGACAGCCCGGCAAGCCGCAGGCGGAAGCGCTCCAGCTCGACGGTCCGGTCGTCCTTGGAGATCCCCAGCTCGTGCTGGATCTCCTTCAACTGCTCGCGCAGGAAGAACTGGCGCTGGTGCTCGGACACCTTCTCCTCGACCGCCTTGCGGATCTGCGCCTGCAGGCCCGCGACCTCCAGTTCCTTCTGCAGGAGCAGCAGCACCTTCTCCATGCGGCGCAGGAGCGGCACGGCTTCCAGCACCTCCTGCAGATCGGCGGCCGAGGCGCTCGTGAGCGCCGCGGCGAAATCGGTGAGCGGCGAGGCCTCGTCCGGGTTGAAGCGATCGAGGAAGGCGCGCAGCTGCTCCTTGTACAGCGGGTTCAGCGGCAGCAGCTCCTTGATGATGTTGATGATCGCCAGGGCGTAGGCGCGCACCTCGTCGGGGTTCTCGCGCGGCCCTTCCGGGTACTCGACCTGGACGAGGTACGGCGGCGAGGCCGACAGCCAGCGCACGATGCGGAAGCGCTTCAGCCCTTCGGCGATGAACTGCAGGCGGCCTTCCCCCCGCGCGGCGTGGTGCATGCGCACGGCGGTCCCGAGCGCGCGGAACTGCGCGGGCGCCGGCACCGAGCCGGGCTCGCCGTCGGCGAACACGACCCCGACCACCTGGTGCGGCGCGTTACCGACGAGCTGCACCGTCTCGCGCCACGGCTCGTCGGCGAGGACGATGGGCATCGTCTGTGCCGGAAAGTAGGGTCGCGCCGACAGCGGCAGCACGTAGATCCGGTCTGGCAGCACCTCGTCGGCGCGGGCGATGACCGTGGGTCCGGCTGGCGGGTGCCCGGCCGCGGGGGCGGACGGATCCTCCCCGGCGTTGCGGTGGTCGTTCATCGACGGCACATCCCCTGGTTCGATCCGCTGCCTACATGGGGGCAGCGCGGCGCCGGATCAAGCGCGTGCCGCGGCGTCAGCCCTGGCGGCAGGCGAGCTCGAGATTGACCACCAGCTCGGAGGCGGTCTGGTAGCGATCGGACGGGCTTTTCGCGAGCAGTGCATCGATCATGGGCTGGAAGCGCGCGAGCGGGGCGGGCAGGGAGGGCGGCGGCGCGTGCACGTGCTGGTACACCACCCCCGCGGGGGTATCGGCGCGGAACGCCTTGGTGCCCGACAGCAGTTCGAACAGGATGATGCCGGCACTGTAGAGATCGGAGCGGGTGTCGACGTCCAGGCCCTGCGCCTGTTCGGGACTGATGTAGTAGGGCGTGCCGAGGATCGCGCCCGCGCTGGTGATCTCGATCCCGTCGCCGAGGCGCTTGGAGATGCCGAAGTCCGCCAGCGCCAGGCTGTCATCGGAGCGGAACATGATGTTCCCGGGCTTGAGGTCGCGATGCACGATCCCGACCGAGTGGATCGCCTCCAGGCCGTAGGCGATGTGCAGGGCATAGTTGAGCGCGTCGCCGATCGCCACGCCGTGCTCGATCCGCTGCTTCAGGTCCCCGCGGGTGAAGAACTCCATGGCGATGTAGCCGTAGGACGAGGTGAAGCCGTGCCCGTAGAAGCGCACGACGAACGGGCTCTGCAACTCGGCGACGAGCTCGGCCTCGTGCACGAAGCGGCGCAGCGTGGCGGTGTCCTGGATCGTTTCGACATCGATCACCTTGAGGACCACGGTGAGCCGGTCGCTCGCCCGTTCGGCGAGGTACACGCGCGAATGCGCGCCCTGGCCGATCAACCGCACGAAGCGGTAGCCGATGCGCTTGCCGTCAGGCAGCAGCATGCGATCGAGTACGGCGCGGCGCACGACGCGCGCATCGTGGCGCTGCCGTGGATTGCGCGGTGGCGGCTTCGCCGATTCGCGGGTCCGCGCCAGGTTGCCGATGAGGGTGCCCAGTCGCTCGGGCGAGGCGTCCTGCTTGCGCAGGTAGTCGCCGGCGCCCCGCTTGATCGCCTCCGCGGCGACGTACGGATCGCTGTCGTCGGCGAGCAGCACGACGGGTGGGAAGCTCGCTTGCGTGGCGAACTCGCGCAACCAGTCGAGGCCGTCGCCGGCAGGCCCGAGGTCGCGATCGAGGAGCACCACGTCGTAGAGCGTCCAGTCGAAGTCACGCGACGGCAGGCCCTGCTGCTCCGGATCGTACTCGGTGACCTCGATCTCGGGCAGCGCCATGGCGATGTGCCGGCGCAGCGTCGTGAGGGTGTCCTTGGAATCGTCGATGATGATGACGCGCATGGCTGGTGCGCCGCTGCCCCGGCGGTCCGGAGCCCGTTGGCCCCGCTGGTGGGGAAGTAAAAATACGCCTTTTTATCAACAGCGTATACAAGAATCCTCAGAATTTTGATGATTCAGTGCCCGGGGTCTCGCCCAAATTGCGAATCGCCACTGGGCGCCCTCCGCTTGCCGCGCACGGCTCGGGGCCGGTGCCGGGGGCAGCGATCGCGAGCGCACGGGAGGTGCGCGATGGGGTGCTGCAGGAAGGTACCCGAGCGGTCAGCCTCGGCGCCTCCCGGCGCCGGCGCCGCCCGCAGCCCGGTCGGTGTGGCCGGCAGTGACGCTCGCGGACTTGGGGCCGCGTCCGTATTGCTATGATGCGCTGCCGCGTCCAGCCCCTGATCCGATGACGAATCGCCCGACCGTTCCTCTCCTGGGAGTCCTGCTGGCATGGGCCATCGGAGCCGGCGCCGCGACCGACCGGCCGCCCGCCGCTGCGAACCCCGATCTGCGGGCCGCGGTCGCGAGGATGAAGGACTCCGACCGCGGCCCGTTTGCACGGATCCGCTGGTTCTGCAAGGACGGCACCACGCTCGACCCGGTGCCCTACGGCTGCAAGGCGCACGGGGGCGGGCACCAGCACGGCGAGCGCACGGAGGCCGTCGAGCGCATGCGCGCCGACGGCTACCTGCTCGCCAACATCCTTGCCAGCCTCGATGTCGATGCCCTGCTGGCCGCTGCCGAGCCGGCCACCGCTCTGGGCCAGATCCTGATCGAGCGGTTCCTGATCGACGTCGATGACGGCTGGATCCTGCGCCGGGCGCGGTTCTACCGCGGTGCGCTGCAGGAGGAGGGTGAGCGGGCCGGTGCCCGCCGCCTGCTGTTCCGCCTCGCCGAGGACCCCGACTGGCTGCAGCGCCGCTACCTGCTGTTGCGGACCGCCACGCGGCTGCTGCCGCACGGCCGCGACACGGCCGACGTGCGCGACGTGCGCCAGAGCGCCGCGGATCTGGCCGGCCGCGATCGGGATTTCGTCCGGCTGCGGAACAAGATCCACGTGCGGCCCGAACGCGCGGATGCGGGCGCGGTGCGCGACTATGCGGCCGCCCTGGGGGATGACGAGCGCGCCGCGCCCTACCTGGAACTCGCGGCCGCGATCGAGACCGTCTACGCGCAGACCGGCCCGAGCGACCGGCTGGCGTACCTGGCGCAGGCGCTGACCGGGCCCAGCCGCACGCTCGTTTCCGATGGCGCCGCGGCCTTGAAGGCGACCTCCGACGCCCGGGCGCGCCTCGCCGTCGCGGCGGACCTGCTCGTGAAGCTCCGCGATGCGGCCTTGCTGCCGAACGGGCCGCTGGAGCGAATCGTCCTGCTCGACGCCTCGCTCGCCATCGAGAGCGCCTTCTACGTCGCCGCGGCCGAGATCGCCGGTCGCCTCGACGGGTCGCCGCGCCGCGAACTCGTCGAACTCCTCGCGGCCAGTACCGACGCCGCCTACGGGACCGGGCTCCTCTCGGCGCGCCAGCGGCGCGCCCTGGGCGAGGCGTTCGCCGGGCTGGCGGCCGCGGAACTCGCGCTGCCGGACTACAAGCGCGCGGTCGAGTACCTCTCGCGGGTGCCGGGCTGGGGAACCCGGGCGATGCAGCTGCATTTCGGCCGCGCGGTGGAGCGCTACCTCGCCCTCGATCCGCTGGCGGCACTGTTCGTGCAGGACCAGCTGCGCGGCGGCCCGCTGTTCTTCTATGGCGCGGTCGTCGATCGTCTGGCGACCGACGCGCAGCGTCTCGCCGGCATCGGCGCCGAGATGTTCGGGGAGCCGGTCGGCGCCGGCCTGCGCGGCCTCAACCCCGGCCTCGCGCGCGGCACGCTCCACGTCGTCGGCACGGAGGATCCCGCGCACGGCTTCCGGCCCGACGGCATCTACCTGCTGCCCGAAACGGTCTCCGACCTGCCGCCCGTGGCCGGGATTCTCACCCGCGGCGAGGGGAACCCGCTCTCCCACGTGCAGTTGCTGGCCCGCAACCTGGGCATCCCGAACGTCGCCGTCGAGGAATCGCTGGTCGCCAGACTGGCGAGGCACGACGGCGCGGCCGTCACGCTGGCGGTGAGCCCCGGCGGAGTGGTGCGCCTCGCTCTCGACGACGGCACGCTCGCAGAGCTGTTCGCAGCCCGCGCCGCGGAACCCGGCTTCGTGATCCGTCCGGATCTCGACAAGCTCGATCTCTCGCGCCGTGAGCCGGTGCCGCTCACGGCGTTGCGGGCGGCCGACTCGGGACGGCTCGTCGGTCCCAAGGCAGCGAAGCTCGGCGAGCTCAAGCACCACTACCCCGAAGCGGTGGCGAACGGCGTTGCGATCCCCTTCGGCGTATTCCGGGCGCTGCTCGACCGGCCCCTGGAGGGCGAGGGCGCCAGCGTGTACGACTGGATGGTCGCGCAGTACGGCGCGCTCGCGGCGATGCCCGCGGGGTCGGCCGATCGGGAGGCGGCCACCGATCGCTTCCGCGCGCGGCTGCAAGCGTGGATCGAGGGCGCGGCGCCCGATCCGGCCTTCATCGATTCGCTGCGCGAGACCCTCGTGCGCGAACTCGGCGGCCTCGACCGCGGCGTGTTCGTCCGCAGCGACACGAACGTCGAGGACCTGCCCGGCTTCACCGGCGCCGGGCTCAATCTCACGCTGCCCAACGTGACCGGCATCGCCGCCATCGCCGCCGCCGTGCCGCGCGTGTGGGCATCACCGTTCACCGCCCGCGCGTTCGCATGGCGCCAGGCGCACATGGATCGCCCCGAGCACGTCTATCCCGCGGTGCTGCTGCTGGAGAGCGTGCCGGCGGAGAAGTCCGGCGTCCTCGTGACCCGGGACATCGACACCGGCGCGCCGGGCTGGCTGTCCGTCGCCGTCAACGAAGGGATCGGGGGCGCGGTGGACGGGCAGGCCGCCGAGTCGCTGCGCATCGATCTGGCCACCGGGGCCGTGCGGCTGCTCGCGCAGGCGACCGCGCCCACCCGCCGCCGGTTGCTGCCGGAGGGCGGAATGATCGAGGAGCCGGCGAGTCTGCGCGACGAGGTGCTGGCGCCCGGCGAGATCGCCCAGCTCGTCGAGTTCGGGCGGGGCCTGCCCGGTCGCTTCCCTCCGATCGTCGATGAACAGGGCCGGCCCACCGCCGCCGATGTGGAATTCGGGTTCGTCGACGGCCGGCTCCGGCTGTTCCAGATCCGTCCGCTCAACGAGAATCGGGCGGCCCGGAGCAACGCCTGGCTGGCCGGGCTCGATCCCGATCCGGCCAGGCTCGCCACCGTGCGCGTCGACCTGGAGGCTGCACCTTGAACCGAAGACTGGTCGGCGCCGCCGCGTTCGCCACCGCGTTGTGGGCACCGGCGCCCGCGCCCGCGTATCCGCTCGAGGGCTACGAGAGCGCCGGCATCGGACGGCTCGAGGAAGCGCGCCGGGTGCAGGCCGGCGAGCTTCCCGGCGCGAAGCAGCCACCGGGCGCGCTGCTGCCGCTGGCCGCGGTCGACCTGCGCCTGGCCGGGCGCGCCGACTTCGTGCTGCCGCCGCCCGACCCCGGGTTCGCGCGCGACATCGCCGGGCTGCTCGGCGGCTACGCCGACCGCTACAACATCGCCATTCTCGATCTGTCGGATCCGGCCGCGCCCCGATACGCCGAGCACAACGCGACCGAGATGCGCAACCCGGGCAGCGTCGGCAAGCTGCTCGTCGCCCTGGCGATATTCCAGGCCCTGGCCGACCGGTTTCCCGACGATATCGGCGCGCGCGAGCGCGTGCTGCGCGAGACGGTGGTGATCGCCGACGATTTCGTGATCCGGGACAGCCACACCGTGCGCCGCTGGGACCGCGAGCACGAGCAGCTCATCCGGCGGCCGCTCCAGCCGGGTGACCGCGGGACGCTCTACGAGTGGCTCGACTGGATGCTGTCGGCGAGCTCGAACGCCGCCGCCGCACAGCTGATGCAGCACGCCATGCTGATGCGCCGCTACGGGCCCGATTACCCGCCGCCGCCGGAGGAAGTGAAGCGCTTCCTGCGCGAGACGCCCAAGGCCGAGCTGGGCAGGCTGCTCGAGGAGACGATGCAGTCGCCGGTCACGCGCAATGGTCTCGACCTGCGCAGCTTCCGCCAGGGCAGCTTCTTCACCGCGACCGGCAAGCGCTACGTGCCTGGCACCTCCAGCCACGGCAATGTCCGCGAGCTGATGAAGTACCTGATCCTGATGGAGCAGGGGCGGCTGGTGGATCAGTTCTCCAGCCGCGAGATCAAGCGGCTCCTGTACTCGACCGAGCGCCGTATCCGCTATGCCTCGTCCCCGGCGCTCGCGCAATCGGCGGTCTACTTCAAGTCGGGATCCCTGTTCGAATGCCGTCCGGAGCCCGACTTCGTCTGCCGGCCGTACCAGGGCAACGTGAAGAACTACATGAACTCGGTTGCCATCGTCGAGCATCCGGCGGCCGAGCGCCGCCTCTACTACCTCGTCGCGCTGATGTCGAACGTGCTCAGGCGCAATTCCGCGGTCGACCACCAGTCGCTGGCCACGCGCATCCAGCGCCTCATCGAGAAGCGCCATCCGGCGGTGGCGCCGGCCTCGACCGCCCGGCCCGCCGCGTCGCCGGGCGCGGCGCGCGAGCCCGACGTCGCGCGGTGAGCCGCGCCCGCACGAACCGCCGGCCGGCCGGCGCGAGTCCGGGGACCGCCGCGGCCGCCCAGCTCGCACTCCCGCTGGCGGCCGCGCCGGTCGACGCGGCCCGCGCGGAGCGGGCGGTTCGCGAGCGCACCGCCGCCGTCCTGGCACTCGCGCGCGCGCGCTTTGGCGTCGACCTGCGCCAGGTCCCGCTGCATTTCGACCTGCGCGGCCTGGCAGCCGGCCAGGCCCGACTGCACCCTGCCGCGCTGCGCTACAACCTCGCGCTCGCGGCTCGCGAACTCGACGACTGCCTGCGCGACACGGTGCCCCACGAAGTCGCACACCTGGTCTGCCATGCGCTGCACGGCCGGCGGGCGCGACCGCACGGTCCGCAGTGGCGCGCCATCTGCCTCGCCCTGGGCGGCAACGGCGAACGCTGCCATGTGCTCGCGGTCGAGCCGGCGCGCCGACTCGCGCTGCGACCTTACCGCTGCGAATGCGCGACCGTCGCGCTCACGTCGATCCGCGAGAACCGCATCCGCCGCGGGGCGCGCTACCTGTGCCGCCGCTGCGGGAGCGCACTGCGCCCCGCCTGACCGCGCGTTGGGCGTTCCCTCAGCGCGGGGGCAGCCGTCGGGCGATGTCGTCGGGCACCGCCCGCTCCGGATAGACCTCGCGCAGCCGCTCCAGCAACGTGCGGGCGTCGTCCTCGTCGCCGCGATCGAGGGCGGCGCGCACGGCGTCCAGTCGCAGGGCGTACTCGTTCTCCGGGGGGGCGATCCGCGACGCCTTGGCCGCCGCCTGCTCGAACAGGACTGGTGGCACTTCCGGCACCTTGGCCGGCGGCGCGGACGCCGGGAACGGTGCCGCCAGCGCCGCGGCCGCAGCGGGCGCCGGCACTCGGGGTGGCGCGGGGGCCTGTTCGAGGCTGGCGGCCGGCGCCGACGCGGCCACGCCCGGCGCCGGTGACGGCGGCATTCGGGGTGCAAGCCAAGCGCGCTCGTCAGGGGTCCCGAGCGGCGCGTGCTCGATCGCCCCGGCCGCCGGGGACACGGCCTCCACGGGGGGGCCTGATCCGGCGGGCGCGGGCCGGGCAGGGGCCATGGGGAGCACGGCATCGGGGCCGGGGGTCGACGGCAATCTGAACAGTATCTGCAGCCCCAGCACCACGACGGCGGCCGTGGCGACGATGGCCGGCCAGCCGCGCCGGCGGCGGGCGGGCGCCGCGACCGCGTCCCGGGCCTGCGCGACGATGGCGGCATCCAGCGAGGCCGGTGGCGCATCGCCCGCCGTCTCGCGCCAGGCCTTGCGGGTCGCCGCATCGGCGCTGACATCGTCCAGGCCGGTCATTCCTCGCCCTCCACCGCCCGTCGGAGTTTGCCCAGGGCATATCGAAGGCGGCTCTTGGCGGTTTCCCGGCTGACCCCGGTCGCCGTGGCGATCGCCGCGGTATCCATGTCTTCCTCCACGTGCAGCAGAAAGGCCTCGCGTTGCGGGACTGGCAGGTCCGCGACCGCCGCCGCCAGTCGCGCCGCCAGCTCCCGGCCGGCCACGTGGCGGGCCGGATCGCGACGTTCGGGCTCGACGACGGCTTCCAGCATCTCGCCGTCCGAGGCGGCGAGCGACACCAGCGCCGACGGCTCGTGCCGGCGCCAGTGATCGACCAGCCGGTTGTGCGCGATGCGATAGAGCCAGGTCGTGAATCGCGCCTGCACCGTGTAGCGATCCCGCGCCTGGATCACCTTCACCCAGACGTCCTGGTACAGCTCTTCCGCCACGCCGCGGTCGCGCACCTGCCGCTGGAAGTACCGGTACAGCGGCGCGCGGTGGCGAGCGTACAGCGTCTCGAACGCGGACGCGTCGCCTTGCGCATACCCGAGCATGAGATCCTCGTCGCTGGCCGGCGCGTCCATTGCCGGCACCAGTGTAGGCGATTGCGGCCGCAGGGCGCCCCCGGCCGCGCAGCGGACGTTCAACCGGGCGGGTCGGGGACGAAGGTCCCGGGAAAGGCGCGCGCGCGGGGTGCCTCGCCCGCAATGATGCCCTGCGCGAGCAGGTTCGACCGGCTGTCGTAATGGAGGATGACGATCTCCTCCGGCGCGTCGCTGGCGCGCTCGAAGCCGACGGCGCGCGCCGGCGCATCCTCGCGTCGCCCGTGCCCCGTCCCGAGCGCGGATTGCGCCCGAGCCGCATAGGGCAGTGGCCGGTGCGCGCGCGTCGGCTCCCCGGCCGCGCCGCGGCTGCGTTCCTCGAGCGCCGGCGCCACGGGCGGTGGAACCGGCGCGCGGCGCCGGAACAGCGCGACGCCCACGACGCCGACGTCGTGCGGGCGCCCGGTGCGGGCGGCATAGCTGTCCTCGAGCTGCGTGAAGTAGAACGCAGCGGTCTGCGCCAGGCTCTTGCGCCAGCCGTTCACGGTCAGCCGCGCACGTGGTGCGAGGACGTAACCGCCCTGCCAGGTGGCCGCCGTCTGTCCGCTGACGACGTTCACGCCGTCGACCGACGCGACCGCCAGCAGGTCCTCGCCGCTGCGGTTGCGGATCTCCAGCGTGAACTCCGCGCCCGGGCGTCCGGCGACGTAGTGCCGGCCGGCGTACAGGTAGACCGGCAGGGGGCGGCCGGTGGCCCGGTCGCGCAGGACGACGTCAGCCAGCGTGCCGACGGCGTGGGTGACGCTGGCGCACGCGGCGAGCGCGAGGCCGGCAAGCAGGGACAGGGCGCGGTGCATGGACGTTCTCCTCGCAGGTAACGGACCTGCGGGTATGAACGTGCCCGGGGGTGTTTCGGGGTCAGCCGCCGGTCGGAAGGCGGGACGGAGCAGTCGGCGGCGCCCGGGGCGGGCGCGCCGTCAGCGCGTCAGGGCGGCGACGTGCTCCGGTGCCACGACCAGGTCGTGCATGGGGACGATCAGCTTCGTCAGCCACTCGCCGCCGTGAGGATTCTGCGCGAGGGCGACGGCGATGAACTTGCGGCCACGGGATTCCACGATGGCGCTGTCCGCGTGGTAGCGATCCCAGGTGCCGGACTTGCGCCAGATCCGCGCCCCGGGACGCGCCGCGAGGCCCTTCACGAACTTGTGCTTGATGCCCGGGTTGCCGAGCATGGCCTTCATCACCCGCGTCAGGCGCGGATTGACGAGCTGGCCGGTCTCGAGGAGGTAGTAGAAGCGCGCCGCCTGCATGGGTGTCGCGCCGTGCGAGAGGTTGTGCAGCGGATCGCGGTGGTAGGCCGCCGACTTGCCGTACTCCTTGCCGACCCACAGGCCGCCGTTGACGAGCGGATCGTAGAGGCGGAACCGATCGGACTGCAGGATGTCGAGCAGGCGCTCCTTGCCCACGCGGTTCAGCATGCGCGTCGCCTCGACATTCGAGGACACGCGGATCATGTCGCCCAGCGATCGCCGCGTCGCGTCGTCCAACGCGAGCGCGCCGCGCTCGATCTGCACGAACGCGCCGAGCAGGATTGCAATCTTCGGCAGGCTCGCGGCATAGAACATCTCGTCGCCGTTCACCGCCGCGAGGCGCGGCGCATGCGGATCGGTGATGTCGACGAGCGTGAGCCCCAGCTCCTGGCGGGCGACCGCGTTCGCGAGGCCCATCCGGTCGACGACGCGCTCGAGCTGCTGCTGCAGGCCCGGGTCGGCCGCCTCCCACAACTCGGGATACGCGACGCCGTCGGCGCGGGATGCGCCGGCGAGGAGCAATGACAGCCCTGCCGCGACGACGCTGGAAAGGAATCTCACGAGGCTGGTGACCGCTTGTTATTATCGTGTGGCCGGAAAATAACACTTCCTTGCAAACGCCCGCAACCTGCAGGACACACGATCGCCGTGACGACCGACAACCCCGATGGCGAGCGTGCCCTGCTGCGCGAGGCGGGACGCGCGGGCGCGCTGTTCCTCGACTTCTTCCTGATCATCTTCGCCTACTACCATGTCAAGCCCGCGAGCCGCTCGCTCGTGCTGGAGTACCTCGGCAAGGAGAGCCTGCCGTACATCTGGATCGCGTCGGCGCTCACGCTCGCGGTGCTGCTCGTGCCGTATCACCGGATCGTGGCGCGATACAGACGCATTCGCGTCGTTCAGGGGTCCGTTCTGTCGTTTATCCTGCTACTGCTGGGGTTCCGGTTGCTGCTCGGGTACCACAGTGCCGTCACTGCGGTCGCCTTCTACATCTTCCTCGACATCTTCAGCGTGGTGCTGGTGGAGCAGTTCTGGAGCCTCGCCAACACGACGTACCGCGGCGCGGAGGGGCGGCGCTGGTACGGCCTGGTGGCGGCCGGCGGCCCCGTCGGGGGCGTCGCCGGCGGTTTCGTGGCCGGGGGGGCGCTGGGCTATACGGCCATCGGGACCGCCAACCTGCTGCTGGTGGCCGCCGGCATCCTCGCGGCCCTCATGGTGGTCAACCACGGGCTCGACCGCCTGGGCTTCTACCGTGAGAGCGGAGCGCCGGGGGGAGAGGCCGGGCACGGGGACTGGCGGGCCCTGATCGACAACCGTTACCTGGGCCTCATCGCCGCCTGCCTGCTGTGTGCCCAGCTGTGCGAACCGATCGTCGAGTACCAGTTCCTCGCCGCGGTCGAGACGGCCTACCGCGATCTCGATGCGCGGACCGCCTACCTGTCGCTGTTCCTGGGCCAGCTGAACCTGGTCTCGATCACCGTGAACCTGCTCATCACCCCCCTGGTGCTGAGGTGGGCGGGCCTGGCCGGCGGCCTCGTCGCGCAGCCGCTGCTGGTGATGGCCGGGACCGCCGCGTTCATGCTCCAGCCGACGCTGCTGTCGGCAGCGATGCTGAAGATTGCGGACCGCGGGCTGTCCTATTCCATCAACCGGGCCGCGAAGGAACTCCTCTACATCCCGGTCGACCCGGTGCTGACCTATCGCGCGAAGGCGTGGATCGACATGTTCGGGTACCGCAGTTTCAAGGTGCTCGGCGCCGTGCTGATCCTGATCCTCACGCAGTGGTCGCCGGTACGGGCGGACGTGGCGACGCTGGGCTGGCTGACGCTGGGGGTCTGCGCGCTGTGGCTCGCCGCCGTGGTGCTGCTGACCGCCGAGTACCGCGTGCTGTCGCCGGCCGCGGCCTGAGGTCGTACCGGCGCCTCGCGCGCCCGCAGGTGTAAACTGCGCAGGTGAGCGGCGAGCGGGCCACGACCGATTCGAGCGCGGCGCGTTTCGCGCTGCTGTCGGCCACCACCATGATTGCGCACCAGGTCGCCGGAAAGGCGACCCGGGACGGCCTGTTCCTCACCCATTTCGACGTCGCCCAGCTGCCGAAGGTGGTGATCGCCTCGGCCATCGCCTCGATCGCGGGCGTTCTCGCCATGTCCTGGCTGCTCGCCCGGTACGGCCCGGCGCGACTGGTGCCCCGGATGTTCGTCCTGAGCGCCGCCCTGTTCGTCTGCGAATGGATCCTCGCGGGCACGCAGCCCGCACCGGCCGCCGTCGTCCTGTACCTGCACATGGGCACCTTCGGCGCGCTGCTCATCAGCGGCTTCTGGTCGGTGGTCAACGAGCGCTTCGACCCGCACAGCGCCAAGGCCACCATTGCCAACGTGGCCGCCGCGGCGACGCTCGGCGGGCTGGTCGGGGGCTTCATCGCCGAGAGCGTGGCCGACATCGACGTGCGCGCGATGCTGCTGGTACTGGCCGCCATGCACGCCGCCTGCGCCTGGTCGGTCGGTCGGGTGGGCTCCGGTACCTCCACGCGCGCGGCGGCGGGCGCGGGCCTGCAGGTGCGCTCGGGCCTGCGCGTCCTCGCCGGCTCGCACTACCTGCTCACCATGGGGGGGGTAATGGTGCTGATCGCGGTCGTCGCCGCCCTCCTCGACTACGCGCTGAAGGCGCAAGCGGCCGCGAGCTTCGCCAAGGGGCGCGAGCTGGTGGGCTTCTTCGCGACTTTCTATGCCGTCGTGGGCGTGCTGACCTTCGGCGTGCAGTCGCTGTTCGGGGAGCGGGCGCTGCGGCGCTTCGGCCTGTCGGGCACCATGGCGATGCTGCCGCTCGCCGTGATCGGCGCCGGGACCGTCGGGCTGTTCGTCCCGAAGCTGCTCACCATCGGCATCCTGCGGGCCGCGGAGGCGGTGTTCGCGAACTCCTTCTTCCGCGCCGGGTTCGAGCTGCTCTATACCCCGGTGGCGCCGGCGGAGAAGCGCCCCACCAAGACCATCATCGACGTCGCTTCCAACCGCGTCGGCGATCTCATCGGCGGCGGGCTGCTGCTGGCACTGGTATGGGCGCTGCCCGAGCCGCCTCCGGGCATCGTCATCATCGTCGCGATCGCCTTCGCTGCCGCGGCGCTGTTCGTCGTCTACCACCTGCACACCGGCTACGTCGCGCAGCTTGCGAGCAGCCTGCGCACCGGCACGGTCACGCCCGAGGCCGTCGAGGCGGTCGATTCGACCACGCGCGCCATCCTCGCCGAGTGGAGTCCGCTCGCCGAGCGCGAACTCCTGCGCAGCCGCATCGCCCGCCGCCGCGAGACGGTGGTCCGCGACGGAGTTCCGGGCGACGAGGTGCCGCGGGCACCGGCGCCCGGGTGGAAGGCCGCCCTGGTGGCCGACCTGACCTCGGGCGACGCGGCGCGCCTGCGTCGCGCGCTGCACAGCGAGCACCTCGATCGCTCGCTCACGCCCTGGCTCATCGAACTGCTGGGAAATCCCGTGCTCGCCGACGATGCCCGCCTCGAACTGCGCTGGCTGGTGCCGCGGATCGTCGGTCAGATCACCGATGCGCTCGTCGATCCGGACACGCCGACCGTGGTTCGCCAGCGGTTGCCGAGCGTCATCGAGGTGCATCACAACCCGCGCGCGGTGGAGGCGCTGATGCTCGGGCTGGAGGATCCGGCCTTCCACGTCAGGTACGGTTGCGCGCGGGCCCTCGGCCGGATGCTCGCGCGGGCGCGCGACCTGTCGGTCGATCCCGAGCGGGTGTTCGCCGCGGTGCTGCGCGAGGTCGACGTCGACGGCGACACCTGGGCGCGCCAGGGCGAATTGACGCCGCACGATTTCGACGAAGCCCTGGCCGTGAGTGCCGGGCAGATGGACCTCAGCCTGCAGCACGTGTTCGCGCTGCTCGGGCTCGTGCTCGACCCGGTGGCCCTCAACCTCGCCATGCACGCCCTGGCCAGTCGCGACCGGACGCTGCGGGGCACGGCGCTGGAGTACCTGGAGAACGTGCTGCCGCCGGACGTTCGCCGCGGCCTGTGGCGCCACATCGGCGTGCAGGACGGTGCGCCGCAGAGCGGCCGTTCCAGCAGGGAGATCCTGCGTGACCTCGAGCGCGTGGGCGGTGCCGGCGACCAGCGGCCGCGGGACCACTGACCGCGGACCGTGAAGGGAACGTCCCGGAGGGCCGGTGGGCCTCCGGGACGTCCGTGCCGGGCTTGCCCTAGAAGGGAATGTCGTCGTCGAACGGCTCGTCGCCACCGGGAGGGGCTGCCCCGCCGGTGTCGCTGCGCGCCCGGCCACCGCCACCACCTGCGCGGGCGGCGGCGGGCTCCCGCGCCTCGCCGCCCCGGTCGTAGCCGGCGCCGCCGCCACCGCCGCCGCGGCCGCCGAGCATCTGCATCTCGTCCGCGACGATCTCCGTCGTGTAGCGATCGTTACCGGTCTTGTCCTGCCACTTGCGGGTGCGCAGGCTGCCCTCGACGTACACCTGGGAGCCCTTCTTCAGGTACTCGCCGACGATCTCGGCGAGCCGGTTGAAGAACACCACGTTGTGCCACTCGGTGCGTTCCTGCTGCTCGCCGGATTGCTTGTCCTTCCATGAATCCGTGGTCGCGATTCGCACGTTGGCGACCGCGGACCCGCCGGCGGTATAGCGCATCTCGGGATCGGCTCCCAAATTCCCTATGAGAATCACCTTGTTAATCCCTTTTGCCATCGGTCTCTCCTTAAGCCTTCGTGGCCTGTCAGTCCAGCGCGGCCACTTTAGCGCGGCAGGCCTGTCCCGTCACGGTCGCGGGCTGGCGGCCGCCAGGGCGGACCGGTCGATTCGCCGCGGATCCACGAGCAGGTAGGCGACGCCTTCCTCGACGACGACCGCGGCGTCGGCCACGCCGGCCACTTGCACGAGGCGCGCCTGCAGGGCCACGGCGGCTTCCGCGTCGAGCGACCCGACCGCGACGACCTCGCGGCGCAGCGGCGCGCTGGCGGGCAGCGAGGCGGCGATGCCCAGCCATGCCGCGCCGACGAGCGCGGCACCGGCGAACACGGCGACGGGACCGCCGATCCCCATGAGCGCGCCGCCCAGCACGCCGCCCGTGAAGGAGCCGATGAACTGCGACGTCGCATAGACGCCCAGGGCCGTGCCGCGGGCGGCGAGTGGCGCGGCGCGCGAGACCAGTGCCGGGAGCAGCGCCTCCAGGAGGTTGAAGGCGGCGAAGTAGAGGGTCAGGAGCACCGCCAGGCCGGCGAGCGACCGGTAGCCGAGCGCGAACCCGGCCGTGGCGAGCGTCAGCATGGCGATCGAGCCGAGCACGATCGCCTTCTCCCGCCGGCCGTCGCCCGTCCCGCGCAGCCACGGCAGGATGATGGCGACCGAGCCGACCAGGACCGGCAGGTACAGCGCCCAATGACGGTCGGTCGGCAGGCCCGCATGGTCGCGCAGTGCGCCGGGCAGGACCACGAAGACCGCGGTCATCGCCAGGTGCAGGCAGAACACGCCGGCGTTGTGCCGCCACAGGCCGCCGTCGCGCAGGACCCGTCGCAGGCTGCCGGCATCGGCCTGGCAATCGGCATGATGGACCTGGCGCGGGGGATCCGGGACCGCCAGGTGCAGCAGCGCAATCGCGCCCAGGCCGCACGCCGCCGCGCCCCAGAACACCGCGCGCATCCCGAAGGCGGCGTCGATGACGGGGCCGGCGACGAACGCGACCAGGAAGGACATGCCGATGCTGATGCCGATGTAGGCCATCGCCTGCGTGCGCTGTCCGTCGCGCGTGACGTCGGCGGCCAGCGCCATGATGGCCGCGGCCACCGCGCCGGTCCCCTGCAGGATGCGCCCGGCGATGATCCCGAAGATGGTGTCGGCGGCGCCCGCGACCAGCCCGCCAGCGGCGTACACGAGCAGGCCCGCGGTGATGACGCGCTTGCGCCCGTAGCGATCCGACAGGATGCCGAACGGGATCTGCAGGAAGCCCTGCGATATGCCGTACCCGCCCAGCGCCAGGCCGGCGAGCAGCGGCGTCGCCCCCGGGATGCTGCCGGCGTGCAACGGCAGCACCGGCAGGACCATGAACAGCCCCAGCATCCGCAGGAAGAACACGGCGCCCAGCGCCGCGGCGGCGCGGCGCTCGGCGCGCGTCATGCCCGTGGTCGTGGCGGGAGTGGTGGCGTTTTGATCCATGGTTCGCGAAACGCTTATAGTAGCAGCTTGCCTCGCGCCGCCGCCGTCGCCGGTCGCGCGCAGCGCCAGCGAGCCGTCGATGGACACCATCCGCATCCGGGGCGCCCGGACCCACAACCTGAAGGGCATCGATCTCGACCTGCCGCGCGATCGGCTGATCGTGATCACCGGCCTGTCGGGCTCGGGCAAGTCCTCGCTCGCGTTCGACACCATCTACGCGGAAGGGCAGCGTCGCTACGTCGAATCGCTGTCGGCGTACGCGCGCCAGTTCCTGTCGGTGATGGAGAAGCCCGACGTCGACCTGATCGAGGGACTGTCGCCCGCGATCTCGATCGAGCAGAAGACGACCTCGCACAATCCGCGCTCGACCGTCGGCACCATCACCGAGATCTACGATTACCTGCGCCTGCTGTACGCGCGCGCCGGCGAGCCGCGCTGCCCCGAGCACGGCGTCACCCTCGCCGCGCAGACGGTCAGCCAGATGGTCGACCAGGTGCTGGCCGAGGCGCCCGACACGCGCATGCTGCTGCTCGCGCCGCTGGTCGCCGGGCGCAAGGGCGAACACGCGCAGGTGTTCGACAACCTGCGCCGCCAGGGCTACACGCGCGTGCTGGTGGACAGCGAACTCATGGAGCTCGACGAGACGCCCGCGCTGGAGGGCGGCGCGCGGCACGACATCGCCGCCGTGGTCGACCGCTTCCGGGTCCGCGCCGACGTCGGCCAGCGGCTCGCCGAATCGCTCGAAACCGCGCTCGCGCTGGCCGACGGCGTCGCGCAGTGCGTCTTCATCGACGAGCCGGGGCGCGCACCGCTCGCGTTCTCGTCCCGCTACGCCTGTCCGCACTGCGGTCACAGCGTGCCGGAGCTCGAGCCGCGCATGTTCTCGTTCAACAACCCGGCCGGCGCCTGCCCGCAGTGCGACGGCCTGGGCACGGTGCAGTTCTTCGACCCCGCGCGCATCGTCGCGCATCCGGAGCTGTCGCTGCCTGCCGGCGCGATCCGCGGCTGGGACCGGCGCAACGCCTACTACTTCCAGATGCTGCAGGCCCTCGCCGCTCACTACGGGTTCGATCTCGACACGCCGTTCCAGGAGCTGCCCGGGAAGGTCCGCGACGCCGTGCTCCACGGCAGCGGCGGCGAGAACGTCGACTTCAGCTACGCCAAGGCCGGCGGAGGCCGCTACACCCGCCGCCATCCGTTCGAGGGCGTGCTGCCGAACATCGAGCGCCGTCACCGCGAGACCGACTCGGTCGTCGTGCGCGAGGAACTCGGCAAGTTCCTCGGCGCCAAGGCGTGCCCGGCCTGCGGCGGCACCCGCCTCGGCGTCACCGCGCGGCACGTGTGGATCGGCGAATACACGCTCCCCGAGATCGCCGGCCTTCCGGTCGGCCGCGCCCGCGACCTGTTCGCGCGGCTCGAACTGCCGGGACGCCGCGGCGAGATCGCCGCGCGCATCGTGCGCGAGGTCGGCGCCCGGCTCGGCTTCCTCGTCAACGTGGGCCTCGACTACCTCGCGCTCGATCGCAGCGCCGAGACGCTCTCGGGCGGGGAGGCGCAGCGCATCCGCCTCGCCAGCCAGATCGGTTCGGGACTGACCGGCGTCATGTACATCCTCGACGAGCCCTCCATCGGCCTGCACCAGCGCGACAACCAGCGGTTGCTCGAGACGCTCGTGCACCTGCGCGACCTGGGCAACTCCGTGATCGTGGTCGAGCACGACGAGGAGGCCATCCGCGCCGCCGACTGGGTCGTCGACATGGGGCCGGGCGCCGGCGTGCACGGCGGTC
>CAYOJP010000032.1:0-21748 GCA_964404305.1 uncultured Gammaproteobacteria bacterium | reverse complement strand
GGGTGCACGCTGAACTCGCGCAGCCCGAGCGCGAGCAGCAGGGGCACGTAGCGCGGGTCGCCCGCCATCTCGCCGCACATCGACACCGGGATGCCGGCCCGCGCGCCGGCCTCGATCACGCCGTGGATGAGGCGCAGCACGGCCGGATGCAGCGGATCGTAGAGGTGATTGACCGCCTCGTTCACGCGGTCGATCGCGATCGTGTACTGGATGAGGTCGTTGGTGCCGATCGACAGGAAGTCGAGCGCCGCGGCGAACAGGTCCGCGCACACGGCCGCCGCCGGCACCTCGATCATGCCGCCGACCGGCATGCCCGCGTCGTAGGCGTGGCCCTCGTCGTCGAGCTCGGCGCGCACCTGCGCGAGCAGGGCGTGCACCTGCTCGACCTCGCCGAGCGTGGACAGCATCGGGACCATCAGCCGCACGGGCCCGTGCGCCGAGGCGCGCAGGATCGCGCGCAGCTGCGGGCGGAACAGCCCGGGCTCGCGCAGCGTCAGGCGCACCGCGCGCAGCCCCAGGGCCGGATTCGCCTCGACCGGCCCGGAGCGCCGGCCGCCGTCGACTTCCTTGTCCGCGCCCAGGTCGAGCGTGCGGATCGTCACCGGCAGTCCGCCGAGCGCGCGCAGCACCGCGGCATAGGCAGCGTACTGCTCCTCCTCGGAGGGCGGCGTCGCGCGGTTCATGAACAGGAACTCGGTGCGGTACAGGCCCACGCCCGCCGCACCCGCGCGCAGCACGGCCTCCACGTCGCGCGGCAGCTCGATGTTCGCGAGCAGCGCCACGGGCTCGCCGTCGGCGGTCTCGGCGCTCGCCTCGCGCAGCGCCGCGAGCTCGAGCGCGCGGCGCTGCTCCGCCGCCAGCCCCTCGCGATACCACTCGAGCACCGTGGCGTCGGGATCGACGATGAGCAGCCCGCGGGTGCCGTCCACGATGACGGTCTCGCCGCCCCGCAGCCAGCGCAGCGCCTCCTGCACGCCGACCACCGCCGGAATGCCCAGGCTGCGCGCGAGGATCGCGGTGTGCGACGTCGGCCCGCCGGAGCCGGTGACGAAGCCGCCGATGCCCTGGTGCTGCAGCAGCACCGTGTCGGCGGGCGCGAGCTCGTCGGCGATCACGATCGCGCCGCTGGGCGCGTCGAGCGCCACGCGCGGCGCGCTCGCGCCGGCGAGGAGGATGCGCAGCACCCGGCGCACGACGTGGTCGACGTCGTCGCGCCGCGTGCGCAGATACGGATCCTGCATCTCGTCGAACACGCGCACGAGGGCGTCGCGCTGCAGGCGCACCGCCCACTCGGCGTTGCAGGCCAGGTCGCGCACGAGCCGCTCCGGCTCGGTCGTGAACGCCGCGTCCTCCAGCATCAGCAGGTGCGCGTCGATGAAGGCGGCGACGTCGGCGGCGGTGCCCGCCGGCACGCGGTTGCGGATGGCGTCGAGTTCGCTGCGCGCGACCGCGAGGGCCTCGTGCAGCCGGTCGACCTCGGCCTCGATCTCGGGCGCGCGCAGGCGGCGCTC
Source organism: uncultured Gammaproteobacteria bacterium (assembly GCA_964404305.1). Classification (GTDB taxonomy): domain Bacteria; phylum Pseudomonadota; class Gammaproteobacteria; order JADZEE01; family JADZEE01; genus CAYOJP01. Next base: position 20,237 of record CAYOJP010000032.1, on the reverse strand, counting down.
CGGCACCTCCAGCTCGCCGCGTTCCACCACGTGCGCGGTGCCCGCGGCGATGCCGCGGGAGACGGGGAAGCCGTGGAGCGTGAAGGTCACTCGTCCTCGCCGAAGCGCTCGGCGATCAGCCGCTCGACCGCGGCGGCGGCGGCGGCCTCGTCGGCGCCTTCGATCGTCAGGTCGAGTTCGGCCCCGCGTCCCGCCGCCAGCATCATCACGCCCATGATGCTCTTGGCGTTCGCCTCGTTCGCGCCGCGCTGGATGCGGATGTCGGCTTCGTAGCCGCCCGCCAGCTGGACCAGCTTGGCGGCGGCGCGGGCATGCAATCCGAGTTTGTTCACGATCGTTACCTTGCGGCGCAGCATTCGACCTGCCCGGTGAGAGGTTCCGATTCGAGTATAGCGGCCACCACTTCGCGCCGGCGATGCCCGCGCCCGGGCCGGATTGCCAGCCGCGCACGGACCGGGCAGGCTGGTGCCGGCACCGGCGCCCGGGGTTTCCCGATGTCAGGCGCAGCACATTTGGGCTCTGCCGTTTAGAGCCCGGGAGGACGGCATGGACGGCACCGGCGGCGCAGCCGCGGAACCGGCAATCGATCCGTCGCGCTGCCCGCTGTGCGGGGGGCCGAACGCCTGTGCGCTGGCCGGCCCGGGCGCCGCGCAACCCTGCTGGTGCGTCGGGCAGACCTTTGCCGCGGACGTACTGGCCGCGGTCCCGGAGGCGGCGCGGCGCCGGGCCTGCATCTGTCGCGCCTGCGCGGCGCCGGCGGCGGGCGGCGGCTGAGTGCGCGCCCGGCCCGCGACGATCAGAGCGTGAGCACCCAGCGCTCGGCCTCGGCAGGCGGCTGCGGGCGGGCGAACAGGTAGCCCTGGCCGAACTCGCAGCCCAGGCGCTGCAGCTCGGCGATCTGCGCCTCGTTCTCGATTCCCTCCGCCACCGCGTCGAGGCCGAGCCGGTCGCTCAGGGCGATGATGGTCTCGACGATGCGCTGGTTCCGCGTAGCCGCGTCCATCTTGCGCACGAACGCGCCGTCGACCTTGAGCGCGTCGACCGGCAGGCTGTGCAGGTAGGCGAGCGAGGAGAACCCGGTGCCGAAGTCGTCGATGGCGATGCGGATGCCGACGGCCTTGAGCCGCTCGAGCAGCCCGATCGTCGCCGGCACGTCCTCGACCAGCATGCTCTCGGTGATCTCGAGCGTGAGGCAGCGCGAGTCGAGCCCGGTCCGGGCGAGCACCGCCTGCACCTCCTCCACCAGCGCGGGCCGCTGCAGATCCAGGGCGGAGAGGTTGACGTTCACGCGCAGCCCGGCAGCGGCCGGGTGGCGCCGCTGCCAGGCGACGAGCTGCTCGCAGGCGGCGAGCAGCACCCGGCGATCCAGCTGGGCGATGAGCCCGGTCTCCTCCGCGACCGGCACGAACTCCGCCGGCGGAACCAGGCCGCGGTCGCGGTGCTGCCAGCGCACAAGGGCCTCGAAGCCCACCAGCCGGCGGGCGCCCAGCTCGAGGATCGGCTGGTAGTGGACCACGAACTCGTCCGCGCCCAGGGCACGCCGCAGATCGCTCTCGATCTGCATGCGCCGCACGGCCTGGCGGTGCATGTCCGCGTCGAACACCGCGATGCGGTCGCGGCCGGAGGACTTGGCGCGGTACATCGCGATGTTCGCGTCGCGCAGGACGTCGGGCGCCTGTGCGTACTCGGCCGTGCCGAGCGCCACGCCCACGCTGAGCGTGACGTAGATCTCCCGTTCGCCGTTGCCGACTTCGAAGGGCGTGCGGAACAGCTCGACGATGCGCTCGGCCGTGCGCACCGGCTCCTGCGCGTTGTCGAAGTCGTCCAGCAGCACGACGAACTCGTCGCCGCCGAGGCGCGCGACGAGATCGGTGCCGCGCACCGTGCCGGCCAGGCGCCGGGCGACGGCCATCAGCAGGTGATCGCCGGCGGCGTGGCCGAGGCTGTCGTTGACCACCTTGAAGCGGTCCATGTCGAGGAACAGCACGGCGAAGCGCGCGTCGCGATCGCGCCGCATCCGGCGCAGCGCCAGCTCGAGCCGCTCGCCGAGCAGCAGCCGGTTGGGCAGACCGGTCAGGGCGTCGTGCAGCGCGGTATGGCGCAACTGCTCCTCGGCGCGCACGCGCTCGCTGATGTCGCGCGAGGTGGTGAGCACCTGCCCGGGCTGGCCGGCGGTCGGCGGGATCTCGCGCGCTAGCGTCTCCAGCCACACGTACCCGCCGTCGTGCCGGCGCATCCGGAATGTGACCGGGTCGGCGTCGCCCGAGACGGCGCGCAGTTCCCGAGCGACGCGGTCGCGATCCTCCGGATGCACGAGCGCGCGGTAATCGGTGCCGACGAGATCACCGGGCGCGTAGCCGAGCAGGTCGTGGGCCGAGGGGCTGGCGTACACGTACCGGCCGTCGCCGTCGTGCAGGCACACGAGGTCGTTGACGTTCTCGGCCAGCAGGCGGTAGCGCGTCTCGCTCTCGCGCAGGGCCTCCTCTGCGAGCCGCAGGTCGGTGACGTCGACCACCACCGTGTCCCAGACCACGTCGCCGTTGTCGCGACGATGCGGCACGCCGCCGCCGTGCAGCCACTTGCGCTTCCCGGACGGCGTGGTGATCCGGTAGCCGCAGCGCCAGGGCGTGAGCGTGGTGGCGGAGGCCTGGACCGTCTCCTGCACGTGCGCGATGTCGGCCGGGTCGATCATCTCCCAGATCGCGCGGGCGCTCCCGGCCAGGCGGCCGGCGTCGATCTCGAAGAGCGCGAGGCAGCCGGCGCTCACGTAGAGCATCGAATCGGAGCCGTCCGGATGGATCACGTAGCGGAAGATCGCGCCCGGCACGTTGGCGGCGATGTGCTGCAGCCGCGCCTCGGTCGATTGCAGCGCCTCCTCGGCGGCCTGCCGCGCGGTGATGTCGGTGAACACTCCGTCCCAGATGACCGTGCCCGACGCGGTGCGGCGCGGGATCGCGTCGCCCCGCAGCCAGCGCGTGCCGCCCGACCTGTCGCGCACGGCGAATTCCATCGTCCACGGCGCGAGCGTGCGCGCCGACTCCTGGATCGACGCGAGGACGGCGGCGCGTCCGGCCTCGTCGGCGTAGGTCAAGCTGGGCGAGATGTCCTCGGGGCGCGAGTCGCGCGGCAGGTCGAGCAGGGTCCGCACGGCCCTGCTGGCGTAGACGAAGCCGCGCTGCCCGTCGGGGTCGAGCCGGTACTGGTACAGCCCGACCGGCACGGCGTCGACCAGGCGCAGGAGCTCGGCCAGCGCGCCTTCGGTCGCAGCCCCGCCGGCGCGGCCCTCGGCGGCGAACCAGCGCCGCAGGGTGCGGATATCGACGCCGACCAGTGCGGCCACCGCATCGAGTGGCTCGCCTGCCCGCAGCCGCGCCAGCGCCGCCCGGCGCAGCGCGGCCGGGTGCCGCCTGGCATGGGGCTGGCGTGCCTGGCGCGCAGGCGGGCGGGGATCCTGCTTTTCACGGCTATCGTTCATGCGCTGCCCGCGGTCCGCCGGGACCCCGGCCGGGTCGGCGGCGCAGCGGAATGACAGGACGGTACCCGATCCCCGTGGCTCGGATGATCAGGGCGATCCCTAATTCGCCGGTGCCATCCCCGCAGTCCATGCTACATGTCCCGGTAGCTCACCAGGACGTGGCTGCGCCGCGCCAGGAAATGCTGGCCGAGGCGTTCAGCGACGTAGACCGAGCGGTGCCGGCCGCCGGTGCAGCCGACGGCGACGGTGAGGTAGCTGCGGTCGTCGGCCTCGAACCGCGGCACCCAGCGGTCGAGGAAACCGCAGATATCGCTGATCATCTCCCCCACCAGTGGCACCTGCTCCAGGAAACCGGCCACCTGGGCGTCCCGACCGGTGAGGGGGCGCAGTGCCGGCTCCCAGTGCGGATTGGGCAGGCAACGCACGTCGAAGACGAAATCGCTGTCGGGCGGCACGCCGTTCTTGTAGCCGAAGGCGATGACCTGCAGCGACAGCGTGCCGGGCGCGCGGCGCGCGACCCGCGCGCCGATGATCTCGCGCAACTGGTGGATGTTCGTGTGGCGCGTGTCGAGGGTGAGATCGGCGGCCTCCGCGATCGGGCCGAGCAGCACGCGCTCGCGGTCGAGAGCATCCTTGAGGGAGACGCCGTCCATCGACAGCGGATGCCGGCGCCGGGTCTCGCTGAAGCGCTTGAGCAGCACCTCCTCGTCGGCGCCGACGAACACGATCTCGGTGGCGAGCGCACGGCGGCGGACGCGGTCGAGGATGTCCGGGAAGCCCGACAGCGACTCGGCGGGGTTGCGGGCGTCGATGCCGACGGCGACGCGCTGGTAGTGCGGCAGACCGCTCGCGACGACGAGATCGGCGAACTGCTCCAGGAATCCGGCCGGCAGGTTGTCGACGCAGTAGAACCCGAAGTCCTCCAGCGCGTGCAGGACGACCGTCTTTCCGGCGCCCGACAGCCCCGAGACGATGACCAGGCGCTTGGCCCCGGGAGCCCCTTCGCCGGCGAGCGCGCTCATCGGCAGCCTCCCGCAGCCTGTATGCCCGTCCCGCGCATGCGGCCCTGCGCGTCAGGACTGGGCGCGGTGCCCGCCCTCGGCGCGGTGATGATCGGTGACTTTCTCCTTGTGCTTGCGCACCTGGCTGTCGAGCTTGTCGATCATGAGGTCGATCGCCGCGTACATGTCGTCCTGCACCGAGTCGGCGAAGATGTTGGCGCCGGCCACGTGCAGCGTCGTCTCGGCCTTCTGCCGGTTCTTCTCGGTGCTGAGCACGACGTGCACGTTGGTCATGTTGTCGAAGTGGCGCTCCAGGCGCTGCAGCTTGGACTCCACGTAGTCGCGCAGTGCCGGGGTGACTTCGATGTGATGACCGGTGACGCTGATTCGCATGATGCTCTCCTTGTGATGCCCCGCGCGGGGACTCAGGCCAGGCGCCGGCGCTCGTTCGAGGGCGCGATGCTCATGGCCTCGCGGTACTTGGCCACGGTGCGGCGGGCGACGTTGACGCCCTGCTCCTTCAGCACCGCGGCGATGCTCGAGTCCGACAATGGCTTGTCCGGCTTCTCGGCGGCGATGAGCTTCTTGATCACGGCCCGGATGGCGGTGGAGGAGGCCTCCCCGCCCTGGTCGGTCGAGACGTGGCTCGAGAAGAAGTACTTCAGCTCGAAGATGCCGCGCGGGGTGTGCATGTACTTGCGCGTGGTCACCCGCGAGATGGTCGATTCGTGCATCCCCAGCGTCTCGGCGATGTCGTGCAGCACCAGCGGCTTCATGGCCTCGGCGCCGTACTCGAAGAACCCGCGCTGGCGCTCGACGATCGCGGTGGCCACGCGCAGCAGCGTCTCGCTGCGGCTCTGCAGGCTCTTGATGAGCCAGCGGGCCTCCTGCAGGTGCGCCTTGAGCGAGTTGTTGTCGGCGCTGTTGTCGGCGCGCCTGATCATGGAGGCGTAACGCTGGTTCACGCGCAGGTGCGGCACCGAGTCCGGGTTCAGCTCCACCTGCCACACGCCGCTCACCTTGCGCACGTACACGTCCGGGACGACGTACTCGGTGGCCTCGCCCTCGAACTGCGAGCCGGGGCGGGGGTTGAGCGACTGGATGAGATCGATCACCGCCGCGAGGTCCGGCTTGGCGAGCTTCAACCGGCGCATGAGCTGGTTGTAGTCGCGGGTCGCCAGCAGCTCGAGGTATTCGCCCACCAGCCGGCGCGCCTCCGCCAGCCAGGGCGTCGCGGGGTCCTGCTGGCGCAGCTGCAGCAGCAGGCACTCGCGCAGGTCGCGGGCCGCGCAGCCGGGCGGGTCCATGGACTGCACGCGGGCGAGGACGGCCTCGATCTCGTCGGCCTCGACCGGGCTGCCCGGCCCCAGGGTCTCGGCGAGCTCCGCGACGGTCGTCTTCAGGTAGCCGTCGTCGTCGATGGCATCGATGATCGCGGTGGCGATGGCGCGGTCCGAATCGCTCATGGGCGCGAGGTTCAGCTGCCACTGGAGGTGATCGCGCAGCCCCTCGGCGGGCGCGGTCTGGTTGTCGTACTCGAAGCCCTCGCCATCCCCCCGGCTGCCGGCCGTGCCGAAGCTCGCCCCGTCGTAGATGTCCTCCCAGGCCGTGTCGACCGGCAGGTCCTCGGGGATGGTCGCCCCCATGGCGTCGGCGAAGTCGGGCACCGGCTCGGGCTCGGCGCTGCCCTCGGCCGTGGTTTCCGAGGTGACGCTCGCCGCTTCCTTCACCCGCGGCTCGCCCTCGAAGCCGGCCCCGCCGCCGTCGGAGTCGTCCTCGAGTTCGAGCATCATGTTCGATTCGAGCGCCTGCTGGACCTCCTGGGAGAGCTCCATGGCCGACAACTGCAGCAGCCGGATGGCCTGCTGCAGCTGGGGCGTCATCGTCAGCTGCTGCCCCAGGCGTAGTTGCATCGACTGCTTCATGGCGTCAATCCGCCCGGGCGGCAGCCGTCCCGGGTCATCCTGCCTCCGTCAGAAATACGCCTCCCGCGGAGCTGCGGGGGCGCTGAAACGATGATAACGCAAAATCCGCGCCAGAGTGCCGCGGGGCGCGTCAGAGGCGGAAATCCGCCCCCAGGTAGACGTCGCGGACCTGGGCGTTGGCCAGCACTTCGTCGGCGCTGCCCTCGGCGATGATCCGGCCCTCGTTGACGATGTAGGCGCGGTCGCAGATCCCCAGCGTTTCCCGGACGTTGTGATCGGTGATGAGGACGCCGATGCCGAGGCGGCTGAGCTGTCCGACGATGCGCTGGATGTCGAACACCGAGATCGGGTCGACGCCGGCGAACGGCTCGTCGAGCAGTATGAACCGGGGCTCGGTCGCCAGCGCCCGGGCGATCTCGACCCGCCGGCGCTCGCCGCCGGACAGGCTCATGCCGAGGTTGTCCTTGATGTGCGAGAGGTGGAACTCGCGCAGCAGGCCCTCCAGGCGCCGGCTCCTGGCGCGGGGGGGCAGGTCGGGCACCACCTCCAGGACGGCGGCGATGTTCTCCTCGACGGTCAGCTTGCGGAACACCGATGCTTCCTGGGGCAGGTAGCCGATGCCCAGGCGCGCCCGCAGGTCCATCGGCAGGTGGGTGAGGTCGTGGTTGTCGAGCTGGATGCTGCCGCTGTCGCAGGGCACCAGGCCGACGATCATGTGGAAGCTGGTGGTCTTGCCGGCGCCGTTGGGTCCCAGCAGTCCGACCACCTCGCCGCTGTGCACGGTGAGGCCGACGTCCGTGACGACCTGGCGCGCCTTGTAGCGCTTGGCGAGGTGGCGGATCGCGAGGACGCTCATGCGAAGGAGTGGCGGACGCGCGGGCCGGCGGGTCGGGCCGCCGGCGGCCGGCTCACTCGGCCTTCTTCCTCGGCGGGATGATGACCTTGATCCGGGACGGGGTCGGGCCGGTGGCGCCGTCCCCGGGCGCGGCGGTGCCGGGGGCCCGGCGGGCGGTGAGGATGCTGCGCACGGTGTCGTAGCTGATGCGGTGGCCGGTCAGGATCTTGCCTCCCTGGTCGAGGCGCGCCTCGCGGATCAGGTACAGGAGCGAGTCCTTCGCGTGGTACTCGATCTGCAGGGCCTCGCCCTCGGCCTGGTCGCCGCTGTCCGGGCGCTGGCGGAACCGCGCCGGCCGGCCCTCGAGGAAGGCGTTCTCGAGTTCCTGGCCCTCGCCGTAGTTGACCGTGAGCGCGTCGCCCGTCAGGCGCAGGCTGCCCTGGGTGACGATCACGTTGCCCTTGTACATCGTCACCCCGCGGCTGTCGTCGAGCTCGGCGAAATCGGCCTCGATCTCGATCGGCTGTTCGCGGTCGGTGGACAGCCCGTGGGCGGCCGGGGTGCCGGTGACGACAGCGACGAGCAGCAGTGCCCTAACTGTCGTCAGCGACATCGTGCCGGCTCCTCACCCTGGTCACCAGTTCCAGCCGGCGCTTGCCGAAGTCGGCGCGCAGGCCGGTCGCATTGATCACGGTATTGCGGGTGCGAATCACCGTGGGGTGATCGCTCTCGGCGTACTGTTCCTCCGGCAGGATGCGCAGGTCGCGCGTCCGCAGCTCGAGCTCGCGGCCGCCGTCGGCGTCGTCGCGCCAGATCTCGACCTCGCCGTACAGCAGCAGTACTTCGTTGCCGGCGCTGACCCAGCCCCGCTCGGCCACGACGTGCCACGGGCGCGGGCCTTCATTGTAAAGCTCCAGCCGGGGCCGGACCAGTTCGCTGGAGTCGTCGTCGGGGTAGTGCACGAGCGAGGCCGCCGCGAGCCGGCGCAGCGGCGCGCCGTCGTGTCCCATCGCCGCCTGGGTGAAGTCCTCCAGGTAGTAGTCCGGGTCGTGGCTCTGCCGCGCGACGCGCGGGCCCTCGCCCTCGTCGATCTGCCCGAGCAGCCAGGCCGACCCGGCGACTGCGCCCACGAGCGCAAGCACGATCAGGAGGCGGGTCATGGGCCGGCGGCCGGATCGACGCCGCGCGCCGCGAGCAGCAGCTCGCAGAACTCGCGCACGGCGCCCCGTCCCCCCGGGGCGCGGGTGCGCCAGTGCGCGCGCGCGCACACCGCCGGATGCGCGTCCGCGACCGCCACGGCGAGGCCCACCTGTGCGAGCACCGGCAGGTCCGGCAGGTCGTCGCCGACGAACGCGGTCTCCTGCGCGCTGCAGCCGGTGCGGGCGAGCGCGTCGGCGAGGGCGGCCGGCTTGTCCTCGCAACCCTGGTAGACGAGCGCGATTCCCAGGCCGCGCATGCGCGCCGACACCGCCGGGGAATCGCGGCCGGAGACGAGGCCGGCGGCGATGCCATGCCGTTGCAGCAGGACGAGCCCGTGCCCGTCGCGAACGTCGAAGACCTTGAGCGATTCGCCGTCGGGTCCGAACCAGAGGCGGCCGTCGGTCAGCACGCCGTCGCAGTCGAAGAGCGCGAGGCGGATGGCCTGCGCGCGGCGGCGCACCGCCGGGTCGAGGTCAGACCACACCGGCGCGCAGCAGGTCGTGCATGTTGACCACGCCCAGCAGCCGGCGCTCGCCGTCGACGACCACCAGGGCATTGATCCGGTGCCGCTCCATCAGTTGCAGGGCCTCGGCCGCGAGGGCGCTGGCGGTGATCGTCTTGCAGTCGCGGGTCATGATGTCGGCCATGCGGATGCCGTGCACGTCCACGCCCCGATCGAGCGCGCGCCGCAGGTCGCCGTCGGTGAAGATGCCGAGGAGCCGGCCGTCGGCATCGACTATCGCCGTCATGCCCAGGCCCTTGCGCGTCATCTCGACCAGCGCGTCGCGGAGCAGCGTGTCTGCGGTCACCACGGGCATCTCCGCCCCGGTGTGCAGCAGGTCGGCGAGGCGCAGCAGCAGCCGGCGGCCGAGCCGCCCGCCCGGGTGCGCGAGGGCGAAGTCCTCGGCCGAGAAGCCGCGTGCCTCCAGCAGCGCGACCGCGAGCGCGTCGCCCATGGCCAGCGCCGCCGTCGTGCTGGAGGTCGGCGCCAGGCCCAGCGGGCAGGCCTCCTGCTCGACCGCGACGTCGATATGGACGGTCGCGGCCGTCGCCAGCGTGGAGCGCGGGTTGCCGGTCAGCGCGATCAGCGGGATGCCCAGGCGCTTGATCAGCGGCAGCAGGACGATGAGCTCGTCGGTTTCGCCGGAGTTCGACAGGGCGAGGACGACGTCGGCGGCCGTGATCATTCCCATGTCGCCGTGACTGGCCTCGCCGGGGTGCACGAAGAACGCCGGGGTGCCGGTGCTCGCGAGCGTCGCCGCGACCTTGCCGCCGACGTGTCCCGACTTGCCCATGCCCAGCACGACGATGCGGCCGCGGCAGGCGAGCATGTGGCGGGCCGCCGCGACGAACTCGCCATCCAGGCGCGGGCCGAGGGCGGCGACCGCGCGGGCCTCGGTGTCGAGTACCGCGCGTCCGAGCGCCAGCAACTCCTCGTCGGTGGCCGCGCGGCGCGCGGGGCTGGTACGTTCGGGGTTCGCGGCCATGCAGGATCCTGGGCCGCCACGCGCCGTCGAGGCGCGCATGCGGCGGGAGCCATTTGACCCGATCGACCGCCGCACCGCAACGAGCACCCGCCGGGCGCCGGCGGTGGCTCCTATAATCCGCCGATGCGCGCCATGATCCTCGCCGCCGGCCGTGGCGAGCGGATGCGACCGCTCACCGACCGGATCCCGAAGCCGCTGCTGGAGGTCGCGGGCAAGCCGCTGATCGTGCACCACGTCGAGCGCCTGGCGGCGGCCGGGATCCGCGAGCTCGTCATCAATCACGCCCGCCTGGGTGCCCTCATCGAGGCCTGCCTGGGCGACGGCAGTGCCTTCGGCGTCCGCATCGCCTGGTCGCCGGAGGGCGAGACTCCCCTGGAGACCGGAGGCGGGGTACTGAACGCGCTGCCGCTGCTGGGCGGCGAGCCGTTCGTGCTCGTGAACGCCGACGTCTGGACCGACGTCCCGTTCCAGCGTCTGCCCGCTGCGCCGGCCGGGCTGGCGCATCTCGTGCTGGTGCCGAACCCGGCCCACAATCCCGCCGGCGATTTCGGCCTTCGGGACGGCCGCGTGGTCGACGCCAGCGGTGAGCGGCTGACCTTCAGCGGCATCAGCGTCCTGCGTCCGGAGATCTTCGCCGGCTGCGCCACCGGGGCGTTTCCGCTGGCGCCACTGCTGCGTGCCGCCGCCGCCGGCGAGCGGGTGAGCGGTGAAAAGCACGCCGGTGCTTGGGTCGATGTCGGCACGCCGGAGCGTCTGGCCGAGGCCTCCCGATGTGCCTTCGCAGCCCTCCGGGCACGATCGGGGAATCGTTAAATACTGTTTCGGGAGACCCCGGGGCGGGTTGTCGGCCGTCGCCAGCCCGTGGTCTACTAGACCGGCAAAACCATTGTGCAACGCAGCAGTTGCGGGTAAAATTCCTGCTGCCCCCGCCGCTTGCCTGATCTTTCTCAGTAGAAACAGAGGAATTACGAAGCATGCGATCCGCTGTCCGCAGCCGCTTCCGCCGCCTCATCGGCCTGCGCTTGCCGGGTTTTCGCGCAGACGGTCGCGCGGTACTCGGGGCGTACGCATTCGGCCTGCTCGGCGTTGCGTCCCTCGCGGCCGGCCTCCAGCGCGGGCCCGCCGCGACGGCGGTCGATGCCACCCCTCCGCCCGACTGGGCGCGCCAGGTCCAGCAGCGCGCGTCCATGCGCGTCGACGTCGCCCTGGGCGATCTGTCAGCCATCAACGACCGCGGACGCCTGCGCGTGCTGGCTCTGGACCCGCACGAGATGGGCAACGGGAGCCAGGCCGGGCTGGAGCGCACATTGATCGAGGATTTCGCCCGGGCGCACGGGCTGGCGCTCGACTGGCGCACCGTCGCCTCGCGCGACGCGCTGGTCCGGGATCTGGTCGCCGGGCGCGGCGACGTGATCGTGGACGAGGTGCCGGTCGGCTTCGAGCGCGACCCCCGGCTGGGGCGGACCGCGCCCTTGCGGGTCGCGCGCCATGTCGTCGTCGGGCGAGCCGGCGCCCGGGGCGCCGGGTCCACCCAGGACCTGCTGGGCAAGCGGGTAGCGATCCGCGAGAGTTCGCCGGCCTGGGCAGTCATGGAGCGACTCGCCGCCGCGTACCCGGGAATACGGGTGGAGGCGCAACCGGATTATCGGGACGAGGCGCGACTGCTCCAGGGCCTGGCGCGGGGGGACTGGGATTTCATGGTCGGCGCGCTGGATGCGGTCGAGCCCGAACTGGCGCGCCATCCCGGGCTGGCGGTGGCGTTCGCATTGACCGGCGACCGGCCGGTGTCGTGGAAGACCCGGGCGTCGTCCCGCGACCTGCGCGCGGCGCTGGACGATCACCTGCACCGCAGCCCGCTGCTCGTGCCGGATGCGGCGACTTACGTCGGCGACCTGCGCTCCCTGCAGCGCCGGGGCGTGCTGCGCGTGATCACCCGGGCGGACCCGGACAACTATTATCTCGACCGCGGTGTGCCGGCCGGCTTCGAACTGGAACTCGCCCGCGGCTTCGCGCAGGCCGCCGGTCTGCGGCTGGAAATCGTCACCGCCCGCTCCGCGGCGGACATGCTGGTGGCGTTGCGGCAGGGGCGCGGCGATCTCGTGATCGCGCACGCCGGGGCGGCCCTCGCCGGCCTCGCGCCGGGGGTCACGACATCCCGTGCCTACTATCATGTCGCCCCGGTGCTCGTCGGTCGGGCCGGCGCCCCCTGGCTCGACGGTCGCAACCCCGCGAACCGGCTGCGCATCGTTGCGCACCCGACCCTGGCCGGCGTCGATGCGCTTGCGAGCGCGCTGCCGGCCGGCACCGTGCTGGCCGCGAACGAGCCCGGCGCCGATCCCGTCGTCGCGGTCGTCGACGGCGAGGTCGATGCGGTCGCGGTCCCGAGTCACCGGGTCGCCGACGTGCTGGCGGCGCACGCCGGCCTCGTCGCCGGCCCCTCGGCCGGCGCGCCGCAACCGTGGCGCTGGGCCATGCGGGCTGCCGATCGCGGCCTGCGCGCGGCGGTCGATCGCTACCTGCGCGCCGAGTTCCGCAGCGCCCACTTCAATGCCCTCGAGCGCCGCCATTTTCTCGCTCGCCCCGAGGCCCGACTCGCCGACGATGCCGGGATCTCCCGCTGGGATGCCCTGGCCCGGCGCTATGCCTGGGACTACGGCTTCGACTGGCGGCTGCTGGTGGCGGTGATGTTCGAGGAAAGCCGCTTCGACCCGCGGGCGCAATCCGAGGCCGGCGCCCGCGGCCTGATGCAGATGCTGCCGGCCACGGCGCGCGCCCTGGGCGTGCGCGATCTCTACGACCCGGCGCAAGCCGTCCGCGCCGGCGCGAAGTACCTCGACCGCCTGCGCGGTCGCTTCGAGGCCGACCTGCCGATCGTCGAGCGCACGTGGTTCGCGCTCGCCGCCTACCACGGCGGCTACGACCGCGTGCGCCGGGCGCGCGACCGCGCCTCGCGCATGGGCCTCGATCCCGACCGCTGGTTCGGCAACGTGGAGCGTGCGATGGCGGTGCTCGGCACCGGCACCCGCGACCGCTCGATGCGGCGCACGGTCGCCTACGTGCGCGAGATCGGTGCCCGCTACGGCATCTACCTGCAGCTCACCGGCCCGCTGAATCTCGCCGCCGCGCCGGCGCGGTCGCGGCCGGACGCCTGAGCCGGCGCGCCCGCCATCAGCGGTAACGCGTCGGGTCGCTCGCGCCCGCCGCCGCGAAGCCCTCCGCCCGCAGGCGGCATGCCTCGCAGCGTCCGCAGGCGCGTCCCTCGGCGTCCGCCTGATAGCAGGAGACGGTGAGGGCGTAGTCGACCCCGAGGCGGCGCCCCTCCGCAATGATGCGCGCCTTGCTCCACTCCACCAGCGGTGCGTGCACGCGCAGCCGCCGCCCCTCCACCGCGGCGCGCGTCGCGAGGTTGCCCAGCCGCTCGAACGCGGAGACGAACTCCGGCCGGCAGTCGGGGTAGCCCGAGTAGTCCACTGCGTTCACGCCCAGGAAGATGTCGGACGCGCCGAGCACTTCTGCCCAGGCCAGCGCCAGCGCCAGGAACACGGTGTTGCGGGCGGGCACGTAGGTGATCGGTATGCCGCTCGTGGGCCCGATGGGCACCGCGAGCGACGCATCGGTCAGCGCCGAGCCTCCGAACTGCGCCAGATCGAGGCGCAGCAAACGGTGTTCGCGGGCGCCGAGGGCGCGCGCGACGGCGTGCGCGGCGTCGAGTTCGGCGCGGTGGCGCTGGCCGTAGTCGACGCTGAGCGCGTGGCAGGCAAAGCCCTGCGCGCGGGCGAGCGCGAGGCAGGTGGCCGAATCCAGTCCTCCCGACAGCAGCACCACGGCCGGCGCCGGCTCAGCGGCCACGGGCATCGCCCCACAGGACCTTGTGCAGCTGCAGCTGGAAGCGCACCGGCAGCCGATCGGCGAGCACCCAGTCCGCCAGCGTCGCCGGCGCGAGCTGGCCGGCTGCCGGCGAGAACAGCACCGCGCAGCGCGCGGCGAGAGCGTGCGCGGCGAGCTGCGCTCGCGACCACTCGTAGTCGGCGCGGTCGCAGATCACGAACTTCACCTCGTCCTGCCCGCGAAGGAGAGCGAGGTTCGCGTACAGGTTGCGGCCGCATTCCCCGGAGCCGGGCGTCTTCAGGTCCACGACCTTCTTCACGCGCGGATCGACGCGCGCCACATCGAGGGCACCGCCGGTCTCGAGGGAGACGGCATAGCCGCCATCGCACAGCGCGGTCAGGAGCGGATGCACCGCGGGCTGGGCCAGCGGCTCGCCGCCCGTGACGGTGACCTGATCCACGGCCCGCTTGGGCGGTTCGCCGGCGAGCGTGTCGACCCGCGCCAGGACGTCGGCCAGCGGCAACGTCTCGCCGCCATTGAAGGCATACGCGGTGTCGCAGTAGCCGCAGCGCAGCGGACAGCCGGTCAGGCGCACGAAGATGGTCGGCAGACCGACCCGCGACGTCTCGCCCTGCAACGACAGGAAGATCTCGGTGATGCGCAGCCGGGCGGGCACGCGCCTGCCTTCCCGCCGGGCGGCGGACGTATCGGCGGCCGGCACGCTCACGAAATCCGCACCGGCGCTCAGCGCGGCGCGGCGCCGGCCTGCGCGAGGCGCTCCTGCGCCAGACGTGCCGCGGTCGTGCCCGGGTAACGCGCGGGCACCGCGGCGAGCGCCTGGCGCGCGAGGTCGGCCTGGCCCAGTTCCTGGTAGCTGTAGCCGATCTTGAGCTGGGAATGCGGGGCCTTGGCGCTCTGCGGGTAGGCGGAGAGCAGCTTCTGGTATTCGGTGACGGCCGCGTCGAACTGGCGGGTGACATAGTAGGCCTCGCCGAGCCAGTACTGCGCGTTGTCCGCGTTCGGGCCGGCGGGGTACTCGACCAGGTAATTGTTGAAGGCGGCGATCGCCTCGTCGTACTGGCCGGCCTTGAGCAGGTTGAAGGCGGCCTTGTACGCCTCGTCGGCCGCTGCGGCATTCGCCGGGGCGGCAACCGGGGCCGTGCCCGGCGCAGGCAGCGCGCCCGGCAGGGCCGCAGCTGCCGGCGCGCCGGGCGGCGGCGCAAGTACGCCCGGGGCCGTGGCCATCGAGGGCACCCCGGCGGGTACGCTGCCGGCCGCGGCAGCGGGCGGGGCCCCATAGACATCGACGGACTGGGCCGCGGCGCCGGCAGACAGTCCGGCGGGCGCCGGCGCCGGCCAGGCGCCAGGGGGCGGTGCGGTGGCCATCACCGGTCCCGCCGCGGCACCCGGCGGCGGCTGGGTTTCAATCGACAGGCCCTGCGCAGGATCGCCCTGCGGCATGCCCAGCCCCGGCGCGCTCGCCGGGGTCAGCGTCTGCAACTGGTTCGGATCGGCGGCCGGCATGGCGCCCGCCGCCGCCGGCGTGGCGCCGTACGCGGGCACCGCGCCGCGGCCCTCGACTGCCTGGAGGCGGCGATCGACATCCACCAGCGTGTCGCGCTGCCGGGCCCGCGCCTGCTCGAGCTCGAAGCGCTGCTGCTCCATCTCGCCGCGCAGCCGGTCGACCTCCCGCTGTAGTCGCTCGACCTGGTTCACCAGGTCGAACATCACGCGGCCGTCGATCGGCCGGCCGGCGGCCGCCGCCGCCGGGGCCTCGCCCGCGCGGGTGACCGGCGCGCGCTCCTGCGCGGCCGCGGCCGCGCAGGGGAGCAGCACCACGAGGAGCGGAAGCAGCCGCGCGGCTGCCGGACGCGGGTCGCGCATGCGGGCGGCGGCCGTCAGTACACGAGCTCGACGCGGCGGTTCAGCGCGTACGCCGATTCGTCGTGACCGTCGGAAACCGGGCGCTCCTCGCCGTAGCTCACGGCCCGGATCTGGCCGGCGGCCGCGCCGAGCAGGACGAGCTGGCGGCGCACGGCGTTCGCACGCCGCTCGCCCAGGGCGAGGTTGTACTCGCGCGAGCCGCGCTCGTCGCCGTGACCCTCGAGCGTGACGACCGCATTCGGGTTCTGCGCCAGGTAGGAGGCGTGCGCCTGCACCGACTCCTGGTACTCGGCCTTGATCTCGCTCGAGTCGTAGTCGAAGTAGATGACCCGCACCGACAACGGGCTGTTCGGGTCGTCGAGCGCCGACGCGCCGAGCTGCGAGGAGTCGGCCACGCCGTGCGTCTGGGCGCCGTCGGCGCCCATGCCGCTGCGGTCCTCGACCGCCGCGGCGTCGGCGCCCTGCTGCTTGGTCGACTTCGAGCATCCGCCCAGGGCGAGCAGGGCGCAGCACGCAATCGTCAGTGTCAGTCGGGCTTTGCTCATCGGGATCGATCTCCTCTTGGGGCGGCGTCAGCCG
Source organism: uncultured Gammaproteobacteria bacterium (assembly GCA_964404305.1). Taxonomy (GTDB): domain Bacteria; phylum Pseudomonadota; class Gammaproteobacteria; order JADZEE01; family JADZEE01; genus CAYOJP01. The sequence continues at coordinate 4,023 of CAYOJP010000032.1, read as the reverse complement.
CCGGATTCTTCCGCTCTGGCGGGCGGCAACCGCCTTCAGCGCAGCACCGGACCCCAGTCGGGTTCGCGGACCTCGCCGCTCGACTGCGTCAGGCGCTGGCGCACCCGGCCGTCGACCGAGACCGCGGCCAGTTCCGTGCCGCGCGCGCCCACCGTCGTATACAGGATCATACTGCCATTCGGCGCAAAGCTGGGCGACTCGTCGAGTCGCGAGTCCGTCAGCACCTGCAACGCGTCGGTCGCGAGATCGAGCACCGCGATGCGATAGCCGCCGGCGCCACCGTGCACCATGGCGAGCTTGCGTCCGTCCGGCGACCAGCGCGGGCGCGCGTTGTAGTTGCCCTTGTCGAAGGTCAGCCGCTTGACCGTGCCGTCGCCCATGTCGACCGCATAGATCTGCGGGCCGCCGGCGCGATCGGAAGTGAACGCGAGGCGCCGTCCATCCGGCGACCAGGCCGCCTCGGTGTCGATCGAGGGGTCGTTGGTGATCCGCTGCAGGGTGCGGCTGCCGACGTCCAGCACGTAGATCTCGGCGTTGCCGTCCTTCGACAGCGTCAGCGCCAGCCGCCGTCCATCCGGCGACCAGGCCGGGGCGCTGTTGATGCCGATGCCGCCCGAGACCTGCTCGCGCCTGCCGGTCTCCACGTCCTGCACCCAGATCGCCGAGTTGCCCTTCTCGAAGGAGACGTAGGCGATGCGGCGTCCATCCGGCGACCAGGCCGGCGAGAGCAACGGCTCCTTCGACTCGACCATGACCCGGGCGTTGTGGCCGTCGGCGTCGGCGAGGTGGAGCCGGTAGGTCCGGCCGCGCCCGCGATTCTTCGGGTCGCCCTTGCCTTCGGCGGTGACGTAGGCGACGCGCGTGGCGAACGCGCCCTTCTGGCCGGTCAGCTTCTCGTAGATGATGTCGGCGATCTGGTGCGCGGCGAGGCGCATGGTCCGATCGCTCGCCGGGATCTTGTAGCCGGCGAGCAGCCTGCCGTTGTAGACGTTCAGGAGCCGGAACTCGATCTCGTACTGCCCCGGCGCGGTCGGCACCACCCGGCCGATCACCAGGTTGTCCATGCCGATGAGGCTCCAGTCGCGGAAGTTCACCTGGCCCGGGTCGCTCGGGCGCGACGGCAGGTCCTCGAACGGCATCGGCGCGAACCGTCCGCTGCGGGCCAGGTCCGCCGCGATGACCGCGCCGGGCTCCACCGGCGGCGCGCCCGCGGCACCCGTGTAGCCGAACGGCACGACGGCGATGGGCAGCGCCTTCTCGATGCCCTGGGTGATGCGGATGGTCAGCACGTCCGCCGCGGCGGACGTGCCGGCGAGGGCGGCGCACAGCACCGCGGTGATCAGCTTGCGCAACATGGTGGCTCTCAACCCTCCGGGGAGAATTCGAAATTGATCGTCCGCATCCGCTCGAACAGCCTGGCCTCGGCCGGCACCGGCAGCGGCGCGGCCTTGCGTACCGCCACCTCGGACTGCCGATCGAAGCTCTCGTTCCCGCTCGACTGCACGACCTGCGCCTCGACGACGTCGCCTCCCGGCAGCATGCGCACGCGGATCACGCACTTCAACTGCTGACCTTGCGCCGGGTTGATGAACGACGCCTGAACCTGGGCCTGGATCCGCGCGATGAACTGCGCGATCTCGTCCTCGTCGGCGGCCGCCCGGGCGGCCTGCTCCTCGGCTTCCAGCGCCTCGCGCAGCTCGCTCTCGCGCCGCGCGGCCTCGTCGCGCTTCTTCTTCTCCTCGGCCTTCTTGCGCGCTTCCTCGGCGTCGCGCTTCTTCCTGGCCTCCTCGGCCTTCTTCTTCTCGGCGAGCTCCTTCTGCCGCGTCTCCTCGGCCTTGCGCTCGGCCTGCGCCTTCTCCTCGCGTTCCTGCGCCTGCCTCTGCCTGAGCTCCTCCTCCGTGCGCTGCTCCTCGGCGCGCTTCAGACGCAGCTCCTCGGCGGCCCTGGCCTGCTCGATCTTCGCGCGCTCCTGCTTCAGCTCCTCGACCTTGCGTTCGGCCTCGAGCTTCTCGCGCCGCGCCTGCTCGGCCTCGCGCCTGGCGAGCTCCTCGGCCTTCTTCCTGCGCGCCTCCGCCGCCCGCAGCTTCTCCACCTCCTGCTCGACCTGGCGCGGATTGACGGCCACCGCCTTCATCACGGTCGAGGGCGGGCTCACCGGCGCCACCAGCGTCTGCGTCTCGATGCTCAGCGTGACCAGCGCGAGCGCGAGCACGTGGATGGCCGCGGACAGGCCGAAGGCCTTCAGGGTCTCGAACCGGCGCGGCGTCATGCGGGAACGGTCGGGCGTGGTGCGCGCAGGGCAGGGCGCCGCGCCTACTCGTTCGGCGCCGGCTCGGTCATCAGGCCGACGCCCGAGATCCCGGCGCTCTGCAGCAGGCCCATCAGCTGCACCACCTGCCCGTAGGAAGCCTCGCGGTCACCGCGCACGACCACCGGCAGCTTCGGCTTGTACTTCACGACCGCCGCGACCTTGGTGACGAGGGCGGCGGCCGCGACCGGCTTGTCCGCGTCCTCGCCGAACTCGACGTAGAACCGGCCCGCCTTGTCGACGGACACGATGAGCGGCTGGTCGTCGCTGGGCGGCAGCGCCTCGGAGGCGATCTGCGGCAGGTCGACCTTCACGCCCTGGGTGATGAGCGGCGCGGTCACCATGAAGATGATGAGCAGGACCAGCATCACGTCGATGTAGGGCACGACGTTCATCTCGGACATCACGCGCCGGCGGCGGCGCCCGCCGCGGCTGCGGTGCTGGACGGCCGCCATTCAGCGACCCCCGCGCGTTGCGCCGGCACCGCTCATGCGTGCGCCTGCCGCTGCAGGATCGACGAGAACTCCTCCAGGAAGATCTCGTAGCGGCTGTAGATGCGGTCGATCTCGCTCGAGTAGCGGTTGTAGCCGATGACCGCGGGAATCGCTGCGAACAGCCCCATCGCGGTGGCGACCAGCGCCTCGGAGATGCCCGGCGCGACCATCGCCACGGTCGCCTGGTGCACGTTCGCCAGCGCCTGGAAGGCTGTCATGATGCCCCACACCGTGCCGAACAGGCCGATGTAGGGACTGACCGACCCGACAGTGGCGAGCAGCGGCAGGCGGTCCTCGAGCTCGTCCATCTCGCGCTGCAGTGCCACGCGCATCGCGCGCTGGGAGCCCTCGAGGATGCCCTCCGGGTCGATGCCCTCGCGCTTGCGCAGGCGCGCGAACTCCTTGAAGCCGGCCTCGAAGATGCGCTCCATGCCGCGGCTGCCGCGGCGGTCGTTCGAGATGCGATTGAACAGGGCCGTGAGGTCCTCCGCCGACCAGAAGCGGTCCTCGAAGTCCTCGGCATCGGCGCGCGCCCGCCGCACCGCCCAGTGCTTGGTGAAGATCAGCGTCAGCGACCAGACCGAGGCGCCGACGAGAATCAGCATGACGAACTTCACCAGCGCGCTGGCGTGGAGTACCAGGGTCCAGATGGACAGATCAGCCTGCATTCGCTAGCTCCGCATGTAGGATTTCCGGGATGCGCCGGGCCTTCAGGGCGCGCACGTCGATGCACGCGACCTCCACCCGGGCGCGCGCCAGCTCCTGCCCGTCGCGCCGGATGACCTGCACGAGCGCCAGGCTCGCGCGCCGCACGCCGTCGAGCAGCACCTCGACCGTGAGCGCGTCGTTGAAGCGCGCCGGCCGCACATAGTCGATCTCGATCCGGCTGACCGCGAAGGCCAGGCCCTGCGCGAGCAGCTCGTCCTGCTCGAAACCGCGCGCGCGCAGCCACTCGGTGCGCGCGCGTTCCATGAATTTGAGGTAGTTGGCATGGTAGACGATGCCCGCGGCATCGGTATCCTCGTAGTACACGCGCACGGGCCAGGTGAAGACCGCCGCGTTCATGCGTCGTCGAACAGCCCGGGGGCCGGGCCGGCGGCCGGCGGGGCGAGGCCGAAGTGCAGCCACGCGGTGCGGGTCGCGACGCGGCCTCGTGGCGTGCGCATCAGGTAGCCCTGCTGGATGAGGTAGGGCTCGAGCACGTCCTCGATGGTGTCGCGC
>CAYOJP010000031.1:13372-22075 GCA_964404305.1 uncultured Gammaproteobacteria bacterium | reverse complement strand
CGACCCCACCTGCGCGGTGCGCTACGACTGCGACGCTGGCTGAACGGCAGAGCGCGGCTGAATGGCAGAGCGTAACTGTGCTGCACGTGACATCGGGAAACCCTGGGCGCCGGTGCCGGGCGGGGTCGCCGCGACTCGCTCGAGTACGTCCCTGTAGCGCTCGGTCGCGCGCGTCCTGCGCGCTCACGGTCGCCGCGGACCCTCGCGGCACCGGCGCCACCGCGCCGCACCCGGTGGTGCCCGGTTTTCCAGCCGGTGCGCGCTCACTTCGCGGCCCAGAACTCGTACTCCACGCACAGGCCCGGCAGGCCCAGCGATTCCACGACGCGCAGGGTGCTGGCGGCGGGCTTCACCGGCGCCGCCGCCAGGAACTGCGCGAACAGGCCGAAGATCGCCTGGTAGTGCTCGGGCGCGACGTCGCGCGTGAAGGTGTACTCGACCCGGATCAGATCGGCCGGCGAGTAGCCGCTGTCGGCCAGGTACCGGCCGACGTCGTCGAGGATCCAGCGGGTCTGCGCGAGGCCGTCGTTCGGGTGCGGGATCGTGCCGTCCGCCGCCCAGGCCGGGCGGCCGGTCACGATGAACAGCTCCTCGATGCCGCGCAGCTTCAGGCCCCAGTTGAAGAACGCGCTCATGTCCGGCGCGTTGGGATTCGGGACGGCAGTCCTGGTGATCATCGGTTTCTCCCCGGGCGATGTCAGGTGCCCGCCTCCGCATGGTAACTGCAACCGCCGCCCGGGCAGCGGGGCCGGCGTTGGCAACCCCCGCCACGCATGCGATAGTCGGGCGCCTCGCGCGCGACGGGATCGGACCCGGGGCGCCGGACGAAGGAGGTGCGTATGGGCGGCGAATCACAGGCCCCGCCGGCGCCCGGGGTGCCGGGCGCGGTGGTGACCGACATCCTCGACCGGATGGAGGATCCGCTGCTCGCACCGGAGCGCGCCGTATCCCTGCCGATCGAGTGCTACACCTCGGCGGACTGGTTCGAGTTCGAGCGCCGCGCGGTGTGGGATCGGGAATGGATCTGCCTCGGCCACCACGGCACGATTCCGCAGCCGGGCGATTACTTCCGGGTCGAGGTCAACGACGACCCGCTGCTCGTCAGCCGCGGGCGCGACGGCACGATCGGGGTCGTGTCCGCGGTCTGCCAGCATCGCGGGCACCTGCTGGGCGAGGCGCGCGGCAACGCCCGGCAGTTCGTGTGCCCCTACCACGGCTGGGCCTACGGCCTGGACGGCACCCTGCTGGGCGCGCCCGCGACGGCGCCGTACGCGACGCTGGCGGAGTTGCGCGAGACGCATTGCCTGCCGCGGCTGCGCACCGAGATCTGGAACGGCTTCATCTTCGTCAACCTCGACGGCCGCGCGCGGCCGCTCGCGCCCCGCCTGAAGGCGTTCACCGCCGCGCTGGCGAACCACCGGCTCGCGGACCTGCACGCACTGCCCACCGACGACATCCCGGACAACCCCTGGAACTGGAAGTGGATGCAGGAGAACGGGCTCGAGCCCTACCACACGCCCGTCGCCCATCGCGGCACGCACGACGTCGCCCCGGCGCACCAGTCCGACTTTCCCGACTGGAACGAGGACGATGACGCCGCCGTGTACTACACGACGCGCTTCATCCACGTCGACGGCAACTTCACGCGCTCGCAGAAGTGCCTGTTCCCGATCCTGCCGACGCTCACGCTGGAGGACCGCTGGCGGGTGCTGTTCGGGGTGGTGCCGCCCAACCTGCTGATCTCCACGCTGCCCGACTGCGCGTTCTACTTCCTGATCCTGCCCCACGGTGCCGGCGCGATGACCCTGCGCGTGGGCTTCCTGTTCCCGGAGGCGACCGTGCAGCGGCCGGACTTCCCGCAGAAGTACGCCGAGTTCGTCGCCGACATCAACGCCATCAACAACGAGGACATCGCCGCGAACATCAGCGTCCAGAAGGGCCGGCGATCACGGTTCGCCCGGCAGGGGCGCGTGATGCCCCTGGAAACGCCGCTGGTGCAGTTCAATCACTGGCTGGTCAGGCGCTACCGCGAGTACGCCGCCGAACTCGGCTGGCGACCCCGGTCCGGCCCGGCGCGCTGACCCCGATGCGCGCCGCGCTCGTCCGCGACTTCGGGCAGCCCCTGCGGGTCGAGACCCGGGCCGACCCGGTGCTGCGGCCGGGTGGCGTCATCGTCGGGCTGCGGGCGGCCTTCGTCCCGTCGCCGATGCTGGAGTTCACCCGCGGCCAGGTGCCCTACCGGCTGCCACCGCTGCCGTACGTGCCCGGCGCCGATGCGGTCGGCGTGATCGAGGCCGTGGCGGACGACGTGCACGGGCTCGGCGTCGGCGACGCCGTGTACTGCGACGACTGGGTGACGCTGCGCGGCCAGCCGCACGTCGGCGCGTACGTCGGCCTGGGCGCGATGATGCCCGGGGGCGACGCCGTGCTGCGCGAGTGGCCGGACGGCTGCTTCGCCGAGCGCTTCGCGCTGCCGGCCGAATGCGTGACGCCGCTCGGCGCCGCCGCGGGACTCGACCCGGCGCGGCTGTGCCGGCTCGGCTACCTCGGCACGGCCCTGAACGCGCTGCGACGGGGGAACTTCACGCCGGGCCAGGTCGCGATCGTCAACGGCGCGACCGGCGTGCTCGGCGTCGGCACCGTCGTGCTGCTGCTCGCGCTCGGCGCCGCCCGGGTCGTCGCCGTCGGTCGCAAGCGCGAGGTCCTGGCGCGCCTGGAGCGCCTCGATCCGGCCAGGGTCAGGGGTGTCGCGGTGCCCGCGAACGGCATCGACGCGGGCGATCTCGTCGCCGCCGCCGGGGAACCGGGCCAGCTGTTCGTCGACGCGATCGGCCTGACCCGCGAGCGGGCGCTGACCTGCGCGGGCATCGGGGCGCTGGGCTCGGACGGCTACGCGGTGCTGATGGGCGGCGTCGATGCCGAGATCCCGATCGCCTATGCCACGCAGATGATCGGCCTGAAGCTGACGATCCGCGGTTCGGAATGGTTTCCGTACGCGGTGACGCGTGAACTGCTCCGGCTCGTCGCGGCGGGGGTCGTGGCCCTCGACCGCTTCGAGGTCCGGGCCTTCGCGCTGGCGGAGATCGCCGAAGCGCTGGCCCACGCCGGCGCCGGGCCGGGCGCCTTCGAGCACGTCGCGCTGGTGCCCTGAGGCGCGGATCCGGCGCAGACCGGGCTCAGGCCGGGTGGCCGGACCGCCCCGCGCGCCGCCGCGCGATCCACTTCCGCAGTTCCTCGGCGCCGAGGAACAGCGCCGCGAACGGCGGCAGCATGAGCCAGACCGCGGCCGGCAGCGGCGCGGTGCCGAACAGCGCCTGCCCCCAGGGCGTGTAGACGATGAAGGCGAGCAGCACCGCCTCGGCGCCGACGCCGGCGAGGATGAGACGGTTGCGCAGCGCGCCGCGCTCGAGTCCGCTCGCTTGCTCGTCCCGGCAGTGGAACACGTTGACCATCTGCATGACGACGATCGTCGCCAGGCAGGCGGTCGCCGCCTGCAGCGCGAGCATGTCGCCCGCGGCCAGCCGCTCGCCCCAGGTCCAGCCGCCGGCGCGCAGCGTTAAGAAGTAGACGCACATCGCGGCGACGGCCTCGATGAGGCCGAGGAACAGGTAGGCCCGCAGGAACAGTGCCCGGTCGAGCAGGCGCCGGGGCGCGAGCGGACCCATCGCCAGCGGGTCGCGCCGCGGCGGCTCGCCGCCCAGGCCGAGCGCGGGCAGCATGTCGGTGCCCAGGTCCACGGCGAGGATCTGGATGATCGTGAGCGGCAGCGGGATGGGCAGCAGCACGTAGGCGATGTAGGGCAGCATCTCCGGGACGTTGGACGCGAGGATGTAGGTGAGGAAGCGGCGGATGTTGTCGTAGACGGCGCGGCCTTCCTCGATCGCCGCGACGATGGTCGCGAAATTGTCGTCGAGCAGGACCATGTCCGCCGCCTCGCGCGCGACGTCGGTGCCGCTGCGGCCCATGGCGATGCCGATGTCGGCCTGCTTCAGGGCGGGGGCGTCGTTGACGCCGTCGCCGGTCACCGCGACCACGTGGCGCTTGCGCTGCAGCGTCTCCACGATGCGCAGCTTCTGGTCGGGCCCGAGCCGCGCGAAGATGATCTCGGGCGCGTCGAGCGCGAGCTGCAGTTCGCTCGCCGACATCCGCGCGAGGCGCCGGCCGGTCACGATCAGCGGTTCGTCCGTTCCGACGATGCCGACTTCCCGCGCCACCGCGACCGCGGTGCCGGGATGGTCCCCGGTCACCATGATCACGCGGATGCCTGCCGCGCGGCAGCGGCGGATCGCCTCGGGCACCTCGGGCCGCGGCGGATCCTCCAGCCCGACCAGGCCCAGCAGGACCAGGTCGCGCTCGGCCTCCCCGGTGATCTCGGTGTCCTGTGCGGCGCGGGCCGCGACCGCGAGCACTTTCAGGCCGCGCTCGGCCATGTGTTCCTGCGCCGCGACCAGTTCCTCGCGCAGACGGGTGTGGATCGGGACGTCCTCGCCCTCGATCCGCAGGTGCCTGCACAGCGGCAGCACCGCCTCCAGTGCGCCCTTGGTGTACAGCATCGTACCGCTCGCGGTGCGTTCGAGCGCCGAGTAGCGCATGCGCGAGGAGTCGAACGGCACCTCGCCGAGCCGTTCGGTCGGGGCGACGGGATCCAGGCGCGGCAGGGCCCAGGTGACCATCGCGACCTCGAGCGGGTCGCCTGCGTACCCGCCCTGCGCGTCGCGCTCGAGGGCGTGGCAGCGGGCCATCGCCTCGAGCAGCGCGCCCCAGGGCCGCGCGCCGGCGGCATCCGCCGGCAGCGCCGCGGCCGGGATCCGGCGGCCATCGACGAACAGGCCGTGCACGCGCATCCGGTTCAGCGTCAGCGTGCCGGTCTTGTCGGTGCAGATGACGGTCGTCGAGCCGAGCGTCTCGACCGAAGGCAGGTGGCGGATGAGCGCGCGCTTGCGCGCCATCCGGCGCGCGCCCATGGCCAGCGCGAGCGAGTAGGTCGGAAGCAGGCCTTCCGGCACGTTGGCGACGATGATGCCGATCGCGAAGATGAGGTTCTGCCAGAACGACAGCCCCAGCAGCGTGCCGATGCCGAAGAACACGACCCCCAGTCCCACCGCCAGCGCCGCGACGATGCGCCCGAGCGTGACCAGTTCCTTCTGCAGCGGCGAGGCGCCCTTGACGGTCGCCTCGGTGAGGCGGGCGATGCGTCCGAACTCGGCATGCGTGCCGGTCGCGTACACCAGTGCCAGCGCGCGGCCGGCGACGACCGTCGTGCCGGCCAGCACCAGGTTGCCGCAGCGGATCGGGTCCTCCTCGGCATCCGGGTCGGGCACGCGCACGTGCGCCACCGATTCGCCGCTGATGGTCGCGGCGTCGATGCGCAGCGCGTTGGCCTCCAGGAGGCGGGCGTCGGCCGGCACGAGATCACCGGCGGCGAGCTCGATGACGTCGCCGGGGACCAGGGCCTGCGTCGGGAGCGTCGCCAGCAGCCCGTCGCGGCGCACGCGCACCCGGTGCGGCAGCAGGCGCCGCAGCGCGGCGGCGGTCTGCTCGGCGCGCTGTTCCTGCCAGAAGGAGAAGGCGCCGTTGACGAGGATGACGACGATGATCGCGGCGCCCATCAGCGCCATGCCCTCGCCGGGCTGGCGCAGGTCGGCATAGAAGGCGATGCCCGCGGCCAGCCACAGGACGATGGCGAAGAAGTGCAGGAACTGGCGCGCGATGCGGCGGACGAGCGGTTCGCCCGCGACGGCCTCCAGCGCGTTCGGACCGAACTCGGCCAGGCGCGCCTGTGCCTCGGCGCCGGTCAGCCCGGCCGGGCGGCTGCGCACGGCGGCGCAGGCGGCCTCCACGGAGAGTTGCTGGATCTTCATCGCGAGCGTGCCCGGGGCGCCGGCACCGGCGCCGCGCCATTACAGCGCGGCGGCGCGCGGCGATCCTGTCGTCGATCAAGCCGGGTGTCCTCGCGGGTGCGCGCCTGCCGGCCGTACGTCAGGCCGCCGTGAAGCGCCGCACCGGCGCCTCCCGGATCGGCAGGTTGACCAGCGCGGCGAGCAGGGCGAGCCCCGCGTCCGCGTACCACATCCAGGTGTAGTCGCCGTAGCGGCTGATGGTGAGGCCGCCGAGCCAGGCGCCGAAGAAGCCGCCGGTCTGGTGCGAGATGAGCGTCAGGCCGAACAGGGTGGCGAGGTGGCGGGTGCCGAACAGCTTGCCGACCAGGCCGGCGGTGGGCGGCACGGTGGCGAGCCAGGTGAACCCGAGCGCGGCCGCGAACACGTAGAACGTCGTCGCGGTGCGCGGCGCGGCGAGGTACAGCAGGATCAGCAGCGCGCGGCTCGCGTACATCCAGGCCAGCACGTACTTCATGCGGAAGCGCTGGCACAGCGCGCCGGCCGCCAGGCTCCCGCCGATGTTGGCGAGCCCGATGAGCGCCAGGGCATTGGCCGATACCTGCGGCGCCAGGCCGCACAGCGACACCTCGCCCGGCAGGTGCGTGACCAGGAACGCGATGTGGAACCCGCAGGTGAAGAATCCCAGGTGCAGCAGGTGATAGCTGCGATCGCCCGCGGCCATGCGCAGTTGCGAGCGCAGGCCGGGCGAGGGGCCGGCGAGCGACGGCGCATGGCGCGTCTGCCGGCCGAGCGCGAGCGCGAGCGGGATCGTGGCAAGGGCGGAGGCGGCGAGCAGCAGCAGCGCCACCAGCCAGCCGGTCGTCGCGATGAGGAACTGCGCGAGCGGCGCGAACAGGAACTGGCCGAACGAGGAGCCGGCGTTGATGAAGCCGGCGGCGAACGCGCGCCGGTCCTCGGGCAGGTAGCGGGCGATGCCGCCGATGAGGATCGAGAAGCTGCCGGCCGCCGCGCCGGCGGCGGCGAGCACGCCCAGGCACAGGGTCAGCTCCAGCGGCGTGCGCGCGAAAGGCGCGAGGGCGGTGCCGAGCGCGACCAGCACCGCGCCGCCGGCGATCACGCGCGGCGTGCCGTAGCGATCCGCGAGCACGCCGCAGACCGGTTGGGCGGCGCCCCACACGAACTGCGACACGGCCAGCGCGAAACTGATCGCGGCGATGCCGGCGCCGGTGGCCGCGTCGAGCGGGGCGACGAACAGTCCCAGCGACTGCCGCGCGCCCATGATGATCATCAGGATGCCGGCGGCCGCGAGGACCAGGGGCCACATCCGGGGCGAGGCGGCGGTCGCGGCGGGCATCGGGAGGTCCGGTGGCGGTGCGCGAGTATAGCGCCCCGGGGTGCAGGCCCGTGCGGCGCCCGGCCCCCGGGAGCAATGACAGCAGGTTCGTATATCGCACATTTGTTCATGACAGCGGGATCTGGGGTACCCTGCGCTGCACGCCGTCGTGGCGGCACGCTTTGCGCCGCACCTGCGACAGTCATTGGGTCGATCGATCACACTGCGGCTGCCTGCGCGGCCGGAACAGGGGGCCACATGAACGCACCGGACAACTTCGAAGTACTCGTCGCCGCGGCCAATGCGGAACTGGACGATCCGGGCCGCAACAAGGTCATGTACGCGCAGCCGGGCGTGACGCCGCGGTTCGAGCTGTACCACGCGGGCCTGTCGATGTGCTCGTACAAGGTGCGGGTGGCGCTCGCCGAGAAGGCCGTGCCCTACCTGTCGCACGAACTGGTGATCGTCGCCGGTCGCGGACTGTACGCCGACGAGTTCCGCCCGGCGGAGAACTACCGGCCCGGCTACGTGCGCCTGCGCCTGCACGGCGCCGCCGCCCAGGGCTGGCAGCTCGCCGAGAAGCACACGATGCGCACGTCGGTCGCCACCGAGGGCTTCGACGCCTGCGTCGTGCCGCTGCTCGTCGATCACGCGAAGAAGGCGGTGATCGTCGATTCCAAGCGCATCCTGGAGCACATCGACCGGGAGGCGCAGGGGCCCGCGCTCGTGCCGGCCGATCCGGCGCTGGCGGCGGAGGTCATGCGGCAGGTCGACATCATCGACGGCATGCCGCACCCGGCGATGCTGTACGGCTTCCATCCCGACGACGATCGCCGGCCCGACTTCATCAAGGCGGTGATGGCGGACGTCTACGACGGCAAGGTCGAGCAGCTGCGCAAGCTGATCGAGATGAACCGCCACGACGCGGCGCTGGTGCGCGCCTACGAGGCCAAGATCGCCAAGGAGCTCGCCGGCAAGGCCCAGCAGCACGACCCGGGGATCCAGCGCCGCTACCGCCAGGAGTTCGTCGATCTGATCCATGGCCTGGACGCGCAGCTCGCGCGTCGCAACGACACCTGGTTGTGCGGCCCCGACTTCACGCTCGCCGATGTCGTGTGGGGCGTGAGCCTGTACCGGATCCACTGGCTGGGCTACGCGTCGCTGTGGGGCGATCTGCCGCGGGTGCGGGGTTATGCGCAGCGCCTCTACCACCGGCCGTCGATCTGGAACGACGTCATTCACTGGCCGTCGCCGATGCCGCCTTCGCCGCACACGGCGGATATCGTCTGACCAGCGGACCTCCGGCGCCCGTGGCGGCAAATTCCGCAGCGCCGCCGGTCCGGCGGCGCTGCAGTGCGGGATTCCACGGCGGCCGGCGGCGGCCCCGCCCGCCAGTCGCGGTGCTGCATTGCGTTTCGCTTGACGTCCCCGGTGCCACGGCGAGAATCACGGGATGAAGTTCAGTCTCTACTACCTGCCGACCTACGATCCGGAACAGCACGGCTCCGAGCGCGGGCTGTTCGACCAGAT
>CAYOJP010000031.1:0-13272 GCA_964404305.1 uncultured Gammaproteobacteria bacterium | reverse complement strand
CATCGCGAAGATCCGCGAGCTGGAGGCGATCGGGGTGACCGAGATCGGGCTGAAGATCGACCAGCCGGCGATGCCGCGGACGCAGATCATGGAGTCGCTCGACCTGCCCGTGCGCGAGGTGCTGCCGGCGTTCACCGGCCACTGAACGGCAGCGCGCAATGGCGCTGCACCGGCGGTCGGGAAGCCGCGGGCGCCAGTACCGGGCAGGTCCGCAGCGACCGTGAGCGCGCAGGACGCGCGCGACCGAGCGCCACAGGTACGTACTCGGGCGGGTCGCGGCGGATCTGCCCGGCGCCGGCCTCAGTGATCGACAACTGCGCTCCGCCATCCAGTCGCGCGCGGCGCACGCCGGCGACGGGCGCCGGACATGGAGGAGACGTGCAGACGATGGAACGCTCCGACCTGCTGGACCGGACCCGCGCGGCCCTCGACGGCCACCAGCTGCCGCTCGGCGTATTCAACAGCCGCGAGATCTTCGAACTCGAGCGCGAGCGCATCTTCGCCCGGTCGTGGTGCTTCCTCGGGCACGCCTCGGAGATCCCCGAGCCGGGCGACTACGTCCAGCGGTACATCGTCGACGATGCCTTCCTCGTCACGCGCGGGGACGACGGCCGCATCCGCGCGCTGCTCAACGCCTGCCGCCACCGCGGCCGGCAGCTGTGCCGCGCCGAGCGTGGCCGGGTCCGCGCGTTCCAGTGCCCCTACCACGGCTGGGTCTATCGCAACGACGGCCGCCTGAACCACGTCCCGCGCGCGGCCGAGGTCTACCGCGCGGACCCTGCGGCCGGCAGCGACAGCCACCTGCTGCAGGCGCCGCGGGTCGAGGTGTGGCGGGACTGGATCTTCGCCTGCCTCGATCCGGACGCCATGCCGCTCGCGGAGTACCTGGGCGAGGCGATCTGGTACCTCGATTTCTATACGAACAAGACGCCCGGGGGCCTCGTGGTCCAGGGGGCGCCGCAACGCTGGGTGATCGAGGCCGACTGGAAGCTCGGCGCCGACAACTTCATCGGTGACGGCTACCACACGGCGATCACCCACGCGAGCACGGTCAAGGCCGGGATCACGCCGGTGCAGACCGCCGACTTCCTGCTCGACGGGGTGCAGGTGGCGATGGATCACTTCGGCGTCGGCTTCGCGCGCCAGGACCCGTTGTTCAACACGCTCGCCTACCCGCCGCCGATGCTGGAGTCGCTCCGGCGTGCGCTGCGGCCGGAGCAGTGCCGCCTGCTCGACAGCGGCGTGTCGCTGCCCACCCACGCGACGCTGTTCCCGAACCTGAGCTTCCTGAACGCGCCGGCCGCGTTCACGGCGAGCCAGCCGCCCGCGCCGTACTTCACGCTGCGTACCTGGCGGCCGCTCGGGCCCGGACGCACCGAGGTGTGGTCGTGGTTCCTGGTGGAGCGGGATACGCCGGACGCCTTCAGGGATGCGTCCTACCGCGCCTACGTGCTCTCGTTCGGGCCGTCCGGTGCGCTGGAGCAGGACGACGCGGAGAACTGGTCGACGATCAGCGCCGCCGCGCGCGGCCAGCTGTCGGCGGACATGCTGCTCAACTACTCGATGGGGGTCGACCACCTGGAGCCGATCGCGGACTGGCCGGGGCCGGGTCCGGCCTATCCGCTCGACTACACCGAGTTCAGCCAGCGCGCGTTCTGGAACCGCTGGTTGCGACTGCTGGAGGGCGGCGCATGAACGCGGCCAGCGGTCCGTTCGACCCGACGCTCCTGCACGAGGTCGCGGGGTTCCTGTACGCGGAGGCGGCGTGTCTGGACGATCGCGACTTCACCGGCTGGCTCGCGCTCATGACCGACGACGTGACCTACCGCATGCCGGTGCGCGCCACCCGGATGCGCCTCGGCGGCGACGAGTTCATCCAGGACATGGCGCACTACGACGAGACCCGCGAGACGCTGACGATGCGCGTGCAGCGGCTGGGCACGCCGTACGCCTGGGCCGAGGATCCGCCCTCGCGCACGCGGCACTTCGTCACCAACGTCCGGGTGCAGCCGGGCGAATCCGCCGGCGAGTACGCCGTGCGCTCGAACGTCCTGGTCTACCGCAACCGCGGGGACTCGCCCGCTTACGACCTGCTGTCGGCCGAGCGGCACGACCGGCTGCGGCGCGTCGCGGGCCAGTTGCGGCTGGCGGCGCGCGTCGTCCGCATCGACCAGTCCACCCTCGGGACGCTCAACCTCGCCATCTTCATCTGAGCGCGCCGCGCCGGCGCTGCCGGCCGCCCGTCGTGGTAGGGTGCGCCCAGCCTTCAACCGCGACAACGGACTTCGGGACATGAGCTTCAGCTTCTGGTCGGAACTGCAGGATGTCGCCTTCTCCCAGCGCTGGATCGATGCCGGCGGGCTGCGCACGCGGATCGTGGAGGCCGGCACCGGGCCGCGGACGATGCTGCTGCTGCACGGCGTGCAGGGGAGCCTCGACACGTGGCTGCGCAACCTGGGAGCGCTGTCGCGGGAATACCGGGTCGTCGCCTTCGACCTGCTCGGCCACGGCCTGACGGAGCGGCCGGACAAGCCCTACGAGGTGGCCGACTACATGGGGCACGCGCTCGCCGTGCTCGACGCGCTGGGCGTGCGCTCGGCGACCTGGGTGGGCAGTTCGCTCGGAGGCTGGACGAGCGCGCGCGTGGCAGCCAGCCATCCCGAACGCGTCGATGCCCTGGTCCTCGTGAGCACGGCCGGCCTGTCGGCCGACCCGGCGGTGATGGCACGCCTGCGCGAACTGGGCGAGCGCGCGGCGGGGATGAGCGGCAGGGAGGGCGTGCGCGAGCGCATGAAGTTCGTGATCCACGACCCGGCGCTGGTCACGGAGGAGCTGGTGCAGGTGCGCTGGCAGATCTATTCCCGGCCGGACTTCGGGGCGGCGGTGAAGAACATCAACGCGCTGCAGGACATGGACCGCCGCCAGCGCAACCTGCTCACCGCGGAGGAACTGTCCCGCGTGCGGGCTCCGACGCTGGTGGTGTGGACCGATCACGATCCGACCGCGCCGCTGTCGAAGGGTCGCGAGTACCAGCAGCTGATCCCCGGTGCACGGTTCACGATCATGGAGAACTGCTCCCACATCCCGGCCTACGAGAATCCGCCGGAGTTCAACCGCATCGTGCTCGAGTTCCTGCGCGACGCGGTGGCCCGCTCGGCCTGAGCGACGCGCGCGTCGCGAGAGCGCGATGACGACGACCGTCTGGAGGCTGCCGCCGGCGCAGGGCGGCCACCTGGTGGAGATGGAGCATCGCTGGCTGACCGGCGCGCTGACCCTGCGCTGCGACGGCCGGGTGATCCACACCGAGCCGGGCGGGCTCGCGCAGAGCGCCCGGATGAGCCTCCGGCACCCGTTTCCGCTCGGCGAGCACCAGGCGCTGTTCGAGATGTTCGCGATCGGCCGGGTCCAGGACTTCCGGCTCTATGTCGACGGCAAGCTGGTGCCGGCCCAGTCAGAGACGCGCGAGGTCCTGCACCGTGTGATCATCGCCCTGCTGGGCCTGGTGCTCGGGATCGTGCTGGTCGGGTTGCTCTCCGGGCGCACACCGGGCTGAAATGCGGGCGCGAGGCCGGCACCGGAAATGTCAAAAACTTTTACAGAATCGTTCCGATAGCGCTCGAAGGGATAGCTCGGTTCTGCACAACTCGTTGATTTACCAAAGGGCTGTATCGCATGGCTCGCGACGTGCTAGTTGCTGTTGACACTCCCGCCCGGGCCTGGCGACCGGCGGAGGTGGACGCCCCGCTCCACGCCCGCCGGACCCGCAAGAAGAGGCCCGCAGCCATGCGCAACGTCCTGTGTTCCGCCCTGTGCACCGCCCTCGCCGCGTTCGCCGTGCCTGCCCGGGCCGTGCCCATCGGCGGGGTCGAGTTCCCCCAGGGGGCGATCTCCTTCGCCGATGCCGTCGTGACTTACGCACCCGGCCCGGGCGGTGTCACGGTCCCGCACCAGGGAGCGTTCAATGCGCTCGGCGTGCCCGACTATGCCGGCGACAACAGTTGCGCCAGCCAGGCCGACTGCACGTTCGTCTCGCTGGGCGATGGCGGCAGCATCGTGCTGCGCTTCGACGACAACAAGCTGACCGGCAGCGGCACGGTGGCGCTCGACCTGTGGATCTTCGAGGTCGGTCCGGATATCGAGGACATGTTCGTCGACATCAGCAAGGACGGCTCCACCTGGCATTCCGTCGGGGCCGTGGGCGGCGCGACCGCCGGCATCGACATCGACGCCTTCGGCTGGGGCGTGGCGGATCTGTTCGGCTGGGTTCGACTGACCGACGACGGCGACAAGGACGGACAGGCCGGCAGCACCGTCGGTGCCGACATCGACGCCGTCGGGGCGATCTCCACGGTCATCACCGTGATGCCGGAGCCCGGAACCGCCGCCCTGCTCGCGACGCTGCTGCTCGTCCCGGCCGCTGGCGGACGGGGCTCGCGCGCGAGGCGCTGAGCGAACCCTGCCGGCGCACCCGGAGCCGGCAAGCGCTGCGGTCCGGCCGGAACGCCGGCGCGTGCGCCCGGCGACGGGCCTCCACCGCCGCCCGCCCGGCTCGGAACGTATACTCGGGGCGACCATGAACGTCGCCCTCGAAGGCCATCGTCCCGCCCTGCTCCTCGTCGACCTCCAGGAGCTGTTCACGCGCGCGGACGGCCCGTTCGCCAACACCGGCGGCGGCGCGCTCATCGAGGCGGTCAACGTCCTGCTCGACGGCTGGCGGGACACGCGCCTGCCGCTGCTCGTCTCCTCCTACGCCCTGCGTCCCGACGGCCTCGACGCCGGCCTGCTGCGCGATCACCCGGTCGTGCGCGAAGGACTGTTCGCGGCCGGCGGCGAGTGGACGCGCGTCGACCGGCGGTTGCGGCTGCCGGCGGGCACGCCGCAGCTCGTGCGCAACCGGCCGAGCGCGTTCTGGGGCGGGGAACTGGATGCCGTGCTGCGCGGCCTCGCGGTCGATGCGCTGGTCCTGTGCGGCCTGAGCGTGAACAACGCCCTGAGTGCCACGGCGCGTGACGCGTTCGCGCGGGATCTGCCCTGCGTGGTCGTGCGCGATGCGAGCGGGGCGGCGCCGGGGGAGACGCACCTGGACGTGTACTTCGCGATCCTCGACACATGGACCGCGGCGGTGCTCGAAACGCCGGCGCTGCTCGCCGCCCTCCGCGGGGCGGGGCCATGATCGCACGTCTCGTGCGCATCCGCATCGTGCCGGGACTGCGGACGCAGTTCGAGCACGCCTTCCACGAGGTCGCGATTCCGGCGGTGGAGGCGCACCGCGGCCTCGTGTCGGTGTTCATCGGCAAGCCCACGCGGTGGGCCCCCGACGAATACTTCATGATCTCGACCTGGCTCGACGAGGCGGCCCTCGTCGAGTTCGCGGGCGAGTCGTGGAACGAGCCGGTGGTCCCGGCAGGCATGGAGCGGTTCGTCGCCGAGTGCTGGGTGCACCATTACGAGATCTTCTGAACGGGCGGCCGTGCCGGCCGGAGTCCGTCGCCGGCTTCGACCGGCAACGCCGGGCCAGCCGCGACCGCGTCTGCTGCGTTGCGCAATGCGATCGGGGTGCCATGCCGGACCTTCGGGTCGATAATCCGCCCAGCCGCACCAGCGCGGGCCACCGGTGAATGAGTCACGCCATGGACAAACCCCTGTTGTTCGTCGGCAGCATCCCCTGCGACACCGTGGAAGACGTGTTCCGCACCTGGGGTGGCACGTTCGGCGCGAAGCTGTGCTACCTGCCGGACGGGGAGGTCGGCGACCGCCTGCACTGGATCGACGGGCAGGCGTTCCACGTCTTCAACGGCCATCCGGACATCGAGACCGTGAAGCGCCCGGCGCCGGACGATGGCGTGGAACGGTGGAAGCCGCGCAATCTCGACGATCAGTGGATGTTCCGCGTGCGGCCCGGCGTCCTCAAGGTGCGCTTCGCCGATCCGGGCTGGCGACTGGGCTATGCCCGCGACGCCATCAACTCGTGGTTCGTGTTCAGGACGCTCAAGAAGGAAGGGGTGCTGCCGCAGGATCTGCGCTTCATGGTGGCCCTGCCCACTCCGGAGAGCGCGACGGCCCTGTTCTTCCGTGATCCCGGCGAGTGGCCCGCGATCAAGCGCGGTTACGAGGAAGCGATGCTGGCGGAGGTGGCAACCATCGTCGCGCACGTGCCCCCTGCCGAACTCGCGATCCAGTGGGATGCCGCCTGCGAATCGGTCGACATCGAGTTCGGCCTGCCCTGGCTGGGGGCGTGCACGCCGGAGCGCTACGAGGCCTACATCGCGCAGTTCGCGCGCCTGAGCGCCGCGGTGCCCGAGCCGGTCGCCCTGGGTTACCACGCCTGCTACGGCACGCTCGGGGGCTGGCCGACGGTCAAGCCCGACACGCTCGCCAACGAGGTCCGGTTCCTGAACGACGCCGTCGCCCGGTCGCGGCGGCCGGTCGACTTCGTCCACCTGCCGCTGCTCAATCGCAGCGATGCGGGCTATTCGGAACCGCTCTCGGATCTGCGCGTCGGCGACGCCCGCGTGTATCTCGGCCTCATCCACAACATGGACAGCTTCCCTGAGCGCCTCGCCATCGCCCGCCGGCACCTGAAGTCCTTCGGGATTGCGGCGCCCTGCGGCTTCGGGCGCATCTCCGCGACCCGGCTGCAGGCCCTCATGGAGGATCACCGCCAGGCGCTGAAAGCCTACGAGGCCTGAGCGCGGACCGCGCCCGGGCGCGCCTCCCGGCACCGGCGCCCGCAGCTTCTGACCGCCGAGTGCAGCACCTTTCCGCTCTGTCATCCAAATGGCAAAGCTTAAATGTGGGTCGCTCCGGCCGGCGCCGATGCCGGGCGGGTCCGCAGCGACTCGCTCGAGTACGTCCCTGTAGCGCTCGATCGCGCGCGTCCTGCGCGCTCACGGTCGCGTCGAACCCGCCCGGCACCGGCGCCCGGGGTTTCCCGATGCCAGGTGCGGCACGATTTCCGTCTGCTATCGAGCCAGGGGCGTGCGCTCCTGCGGGATGAACGGCGCCAGCGTGTCGAGCGGCACGCGCTCGAGTTCGGCCTCGGCTGCGAAGATCGAGCCGGCGCGCACCGCCTGCGTCGCCGGGTCGAGGGCCGGCAGCGGCCGGCCCTCGGCGTTCGCCCGGGCGGCCTGCAGCAGCGCGCGGCGCGCGCGCACGATGCCGTAGTCGCTCGACACGAGCTGCTCCAGGCTGCGGTCGGCGATCCGCCCCTGGCTCTCCTGCACGGCGGTGTCCTGCATCGCGAAGTTCGGGATCCCGGTCATGCTGGTGCCGGCCCGCTGCGCGGCGACGTCGCGCCCGTAGTCGTTGGCGCGACTGGCCGTGCCCTGGAAGGTGCCGGGCACGAATTCCACGTGCAGCCCCGCGCCCCGGCGCATGAACTCGCGCTCGGTGGCGGAGAGCGGCGCGGTCATGTGGTAGTTGACGGCCCACGACCAGCAGTTGTGATCGTCCATCGGCACCCAGGCCTGGGCGTTGAGGAGCTGATCGCCGAACGGCGCGATGATGTTGAAGCACGGCAGGATGTACTGCGTGATCCGCCAGTAGTACTGCCCGGGCCCGGCGCTGCGCCGCGCGCCGAGCACCAGGCCCGCGGGCGAATCGATCGCCTGGAAACGCGGACTGCGATCGGCGGCCATCACCTCCAGGATGCGGCGGTCCTCGCGCACGCCGCCGATGCCGAGGATCGGATCCGACATCAGCGAGCCCTGGTGCAGCCACGACAGGTGGCTCGAGTCGAGGCCGCCCTCCATCACCTGCAGCCAGTTGCACTCCTGCAGGCGTCGCGACGCGTACACCTGCCCGGCCGGCAGCGTCGCCCACTCCAGGCGCGGCGGTGGCGGTTGCTGCTCCGGCGGTCCCATGTACACCCAGATGACGCCGGCGCGCTCGATTGCCGGGTAGGCGGAAAGGCGGATGCGCTCCTTCACGCGGCTGCCCTCGCCCTCGGAAGGGATGTCGAGGCAGCGGCCGTCGGCATCGAACAGCCAGCCGTGATAGGCGCAGCGGATGCCGCAGGACTCGCTGCGCCCGAAGTACAGCGAGGCACGCCGGTGCGGGCAGGTCTCCGCCACGATGCCCACCCGTCCGCTGGTGTCGCGGAACGCGAGCAGCTTCTCGCCGAGCAGGGGCAGTCGCACGGGCGGGCAGTCCGGGTCGGGCAGTTCGGCGGCGACGAGCGCGGGCAGCCAGTAGCGCCGGAACAGCGCGCCCATCGGCGTGCCGGCATCGGTGCGGGTGAGCGTGTGATTGTCTTCGGGCTTCATCGCCGATGGGTCCCTCCTGCGCTGGCCGTGCCGGGGGCGGCTGCCGGCTAGCGGCTACGGATGAGGGCCTGCACCCTGCGCGCGGCCTGCTCCCCGACCTTCGCGCGCACCTTCTCGATGACGTAGGACGCCTTGAAATTCTTCTGCTGCAGTTCGCCGAGCAGCTCGCGCAGCCTGGCGTCGGTCGTGTTCTTCTGCAGGGCGACGAACAGCATTTCGAGGACCGTTTCGCTCCAGAGCGTCTTGGCGACGGTCTGCGATTCGGTCCTGTCGTCGTCGGATGTCATGGCGGCGCGACTCTCCGGGGAGGTGAACGGCGGCTGCCGCGCTACTGTAGCCCGATGTCCGCCACGAGCACCACTTCGCAGCCGCCCTTGCCGGAGTCGTCGCGCGTCAGCGACGTGTTCCAGCGCCAGCCGCCCGGTCCCTCGATGTCGACCAGCCAGCCGCGCACCGTCACCTGCTGCCCGGGCTGCACGGCCTCCAGCGCCCGGCGCACCGCGGTGCTGGACGGAATCATGTGCATGTTCGCGCTGGAGATGATCACCTCCCGGCGAGGGATCGGCAGGGTCCGGGCGCGCCAGTGGTAGAAACCGCCTGCCTGCCAGATCTCGAAGTGCGACAGGATCGGCTCCTGCGCCATCGGTCCCCAGCCGAGGGCGAGATCGACCGGGACCACGTCGGCGCTGCGCCCGAAGTCGTGGTGCTTGGCGCTCAGCACGCGGGCCCGCAGGTGGAACTGCGCGCGCGGCAGCAGGCGGTAGTCCTGGAGCACGAACGGCGCGACCGGGCCCGCGAGTTCGCGCTGCACGGGCGGGTGGGCGACCGACACGCGCGGTCGCTTCAGGGCCGGCGCGGCTGACAGGTCGACGGTCGGCCAGGTGTCGTGGGTCGTCCACCAGTGCCAGCCGCCCCAGCCGACGAGGGCGACGAACAGGAGCGACTTGAGCATGGGAGATCCGGCGGTGGGCCGCGGCAACGCGAAGTATAGACGCGGACAGTGCCCTGGCCGCCCGGACACTCGTGCCGCACTGCACACAAGCCACTGGCGTGCGATCTGCGGGAGTTTTTCCCGATCATCGCGCGCTATCGGCGCGCCCTGGCGGGGGCCGGCAGGCGGACCATCGACAGGCTGTGCACCGGGGTCACCGACCCCGCCGGCCGGCGCGGCGCACGCTCGCGGGAGGGTGGCGATGAATACCGAGGGGCTGGAGCTCTGGTCAGTCCTGCGCTGCCCGACGTGCGGGTACGAGGAGCCATTGCGGATGCCGATGCGCGGGCGCGTGCTGCGCTATGCCTGCGGCCGGTGCGATGCCGAGTTCCGGCCGTCGGGCGACCGCTGTTGCGTGTTCTGCGAGTACGGCTCGGTCCCGTGTCCGCGCACGCAGCGGGCAGTGCCGCCGGCCTGAGGCGCGGCAGGGCCGGCGCGGCGGGGAACGCGCGGGAACCGGGTCAGAACCAGTTCCAGTTGAAGCTCACCGACACGCGCTCGGCATCGACGCGGCTCGCCGGCACCTCGTGGCGGAGCCAGCTCTCGAACAGGATGACCCGTCCGGCCTCGACCGGGTAGTACACGAACGTCTCGTTCTCCGGGCGCGGTGTCGCCACGCGGGGCGGCGCGGCCATCAGCATCGCCAGGCGCGGATCCTCGAACCGCAGGTGCGAACAGCCGCGCGGCGTGCGCACGTAGTAGGTGCCGCTGATGCTGGCGGTCGGATGCAGGTGCGAGCCGTGCGAGCACAGCCGCGGCATGATGTTGACCCAGCAGTCGGTCATCTCGAGCCGGCAGCGCGAGAGGTCCCAGTCGAGGCGGGTGGCATGGGCCCGGACGTGGCGGCGCAGCCGGCGCTCGAGGTCCATGAACGTCGAGCCCATCCGGTGCAGCTGGTTCAACGACGCGTACGAGGTGTAGCCCCCGGGATAGCGGCTGCGCGACCAGCGCCGGCCGTCGGCGTCGAGCTCGCGCAACTGCAGGCACTCGGCGAGCAGCTCGCGATTGAAGCGCGCGGTGCCGCGGCCGCCGATGGCGGCCTCGTAGATGTACGTGGGGAACCAGCCGCGGACGGTCATGCCGGGATGCCGGTCGCCGTCCGCGGGCGCGCGCCCGCGGCCCCGGCAACCCGGGACCGGTGTCCGCGGACCCGCGAGCCGGCCGGGCGCCTGTTCAACCCGCGCGCATCTTCGCCGTCGCCGCCGCGTCGACCTCGAAGGACTTCGGATCGACCACCACGCCGTACTCGGCGCGCGCCTGCGCCGCCGACACGATTCCGTTGAAGACGTCGTCACGGACGCGCTCGGCCGGGCGCCGGTGCGGATCGCCGTAGCCGCCGCCGCCGCTTTCGAAGATCTCGAACACGTCGCCCTTGTCGAGGTGGTAGAAGCTCTCGGCGTCGACGTTGACCGACTCGCCCCCGTGCGTGCGGATGTAGAGCTGGTGCGGGGGCGCCGCGTGCCCGCCCTGCAGGCCGAAGGGCTTGGTCTCCTCGTGGACGCCGCCGCCGAAGTTGGCGACCGCAATGTCGTCGGTCTCCACGCGCCAGCGGTAGATCGTGCCCATGCCGCCGCGCCACTCGCCGGCGCCCGCCGAATCCGGCCAGAACTCGTACTGCAGGACCGTGTAGGGGTTCACCAGCTCGTGCAGCTCGGGGTCCGGCGCGCGCAGGCCGCCGGCGCACACGATCGTGCCTATGTGATCCCAGCCGTCCATGCCGTGCGACGCGCCGCCACCGCCCTTGCACATGAAGTGGATGTCGCCGAACGGGCGGCCGGTGCGCGGGTTGAAGCCCATGGTCGCCGGCGCGCACCAGCGCGCCCAGCATGCGTCCACGCGCTCGGGCACCGCCTGGGCGAGCGCCAGCCACACCGACTCGATGATTGCCTGTGCGGCGGCGATGGTGCACCCCGCCACCGGGGCCGGCTCGCGCGAGTTGACGATCGAGCCCTCCGGCGCGACGACGTGCAGCACGCGCAGGGCGCCCTCGTTGAAGCGGATGTCCGAGCCGATCGAGGTGAACAGGGCCAGGAAGCACGAGGACGTGGTGTTCGGCACCGTGCTGTTCACGTAGCCCTTGGCCTGCGGGTCGCTGGCGGTGAAGTCGAAGGTCAGCTCCTCGTCCTCGACGGTCAGCGCGAGCCGCACGGCGATGCGACGGTCCTTCTCGATGCCGTCGTGATCGATCACCCGCTCGCCGGTATAGACGCCGTTCGGCACCGAGCGGATGGCCTCGCGCATCTCGGTCTCGGTCGCGTCGAAGATCTGGTTGATTGCGGCCTTGAGCACGTCCGGGCCGTACTTGTCGGTGAGCGCGATGAGCGCGCGCGCGCCGATGGTCGTGGCGCCGACCTGGCAGTGCAGGTCGCCCTCGACGAGGAAGCCGAGGTGGACGTTGGCGAGGATGAAGTCCAGCAGCGAGCGGTTCTGCCTGCCGGCGATGTACAGCTTGGCGGGCGGGATGCGGATGCACTCGTCGTAGACGCTCAGCGCGCCCGGATTGTAGCCGGCCACGCCGCGGCCGCCGACGTCGGCATGGTGGCCCTTGGCGACCGACCAGAACACGAGCCTGCCCTTCCAGAAGACCGGCTTGGCGATCGTGATGTCGGGCGGATGGTTGTTGCCCTTGTACGGGTCGTTGAGGATGAAGATGTCCCCGTCCTCGATGTCCCCGGCATAGGCCGAGGCAATCGACCGCAGCGCGTAGGGCAGCGCCCCCATCAGCACCGGGATGTAGGCGGTCTGGGCGACGAGCCGGAGCTCGTCGTCGAAGATCGCGGTCACGAAGTCGCGCGCCTCGCTGAAGATCGGCGAGCGCGACGTGCGCAGCATGGTCTGCCCGATCTCCTTGCTGATGGCGTCCAGCCGGTTGCCGATGACCGAGACCCGGATCGGATCGACCGTCGACTCCTTCACCCGTGCATCCATCGTCAGAGCCCTCGCAGGAGTTGTTCCTTGAGGTCGGCAACCTGCCGGCCCTTGGGGAGCATGAGGTAATTATTGAACTCGTCGCAGACCAGGTCAAAGTCCGGCGGCACGACGATGGTCGTGGTGGGCTGGACGACGATGGCCGGGCCCGGGACGGTATGCCCGTTGCCTAGCTGCATGCCATCGTAGACCGGTACCTCCTGGAACTCGCCCTCGAAGTACGCCTGGCGCGTGCCGGCGCGCGCCACGGCCACGTCGGTGCCGGCCGGCGGGACCTTGACGACGGTCGGCTTGTCGGTGCGACCGATCACCGTGACACGCAGGTTGATGAGTTCGATCGGCGCGCCGCGCATCGAATAGCCGTACAGCTGGTCGTGGCGGCGGTGGAATTCCTCGACCATGGCGGCGAGCGCCGCGTCGGTGAGCGAGCCGCCCGCGACCACCGGCACCTCGACCTCGTTGAACTGGCCGACGTAGCGCAGATCCGCGCCGTACTCGATCGACGCCCGCTCGTCGGGCACGCCCTCGGATTTGATCGTGGTGATGGCGGTCTTCGCCATCTCTCCGTACAGCGTGTTGACCTCCGCCAGGTCGACCTTGTCGGTTTCGCGGGCGTAGGTGCGGACGTAGTCGTGCTTCAGGTCGGAGATGAGCATGCCAGCGGCGCAGAATACCGAGGATTCGCGCGGGATGAGGATGAGCGGGATCTCCAGCTCGCGCGCGATCGGCGCGGCGTGGATCGGCCCTGCGCCTCCGGCCACCACCAGCACGAATTCGCGCGGATCGTAGCCCCGCTGCACGGACACCACGCCCAGGGCCGCCGCCATGTTGGCGTTGACGATCTCGTAGATGCCGTCGGCCGCCTCGACGGCGGTCATCTCGAGCGGCTTGGCGATCTCGGTCTCGATGGCGTGGCGCGCCGCCTCGCCGTCGAAGTTGAGCTCGCCACCCGAGAAGCTCTCGCCGGTGAGATAGCCGAGCACGACCTGCGCGTCGGTCACCGTCGGACGGGTGCCGCCGCGGCCGTAGCAGGCGGGGCCGGGCTGCGCGCCGGCGCTCTTCGGCCCGACGGCCAGCAGCCCGCCGCTC